>NZ_KV820915.1:0-238438 GCF_001815505.1 Staphylococcus sp. HMSC072B07
TATTGTCATTCAGTTTTCAATGTTCATTTTTTCAGTAACGTTATTCATTGTAGCACTTCGTGTTTTCGAAGTCAACACTTAATTAACATTACTTTTACAATTTTAAAATGTTTTCTTCATTTCCGCAAGAGTAAGTTTTACACTCTTGATAACTCGTCGTTTTTTAGCGACTTTATTATCTTAGCACCTTCAAAGTGTTAAGTCAATAACTTTTTTTCAGTTTTTTTAAGTGTTTATTTAACTTGTTTTTCTCGCTCACAAAAATATATTCTAACAGGATTTCAGAAAAACGCAAGAGAAAAACGCAGATTTTTTGAAAAAACCTGCGTTTTATTTAGACTTCTTATTTTTTCATTGTTTTAGTGATAACTTTTTGCGCGATTTGTTGATAAATTTCACCAAGTTGATCATCAGGTTGATAAATAGAAGGTGAAAAATCTTTAGGATCCCATGTAGGTTGTGCTAATGGTAATTGACCTAATAAGTCAGCATTAAGTTCATCTGCTAGTTTTTTACCGCCATCTTTACCAAAGATATATTCTTTATTTCCAGTTTCCTTACTTTCGAAATAAGACATGTTTTCAATAACACCTAAAATAGAATGTTCTGTATGTTTTGCCATTGCTCCAGCACGTGCTGCTACAAATGCTGCAGTTGGATGAGGTGTTGTTACGATAATTTCTTTACTTGATGGCAACATTGTATGTACATCCAATGCCACATCACCTGTACCTGGAGGTAAATCTAATAGTAAGTAATCAAGATCTCCCCATTTTACGTCTGTAAAGAAGTTCGTCAACATTTTACCTAGCATTGGTCCACGCCAAATTACAGGTGCATTCTCTTCAACGAAGAATGCCATAGACATTACTTTTACACCATGACGTTCAACTGGTTTTACTGATTTACCTTCAATGCCTGGTTTATTATCGATACCCATCATATCAGGAACACTGAAACCATAAATGTCAGCATCGATTAAACCGACTTTTTTACCTTCACGTGCTAATGCCACAGCAAGGTTAACTGCTACTGTAGATTTACCTACGCCGCCTTTACCAGATGCAATCGCAATAAATTCAACAGGATTACCTTTTGAAAGCAGACCTTCGATTGTTTGCGGTTGGTCTTCTGCTGGATCATCACCAGTAAACTTAGCAACCGTTTCAGAATCTAATTCTTCAAAACGAATACCAACTGTGTTTGCTCCATTTTCTTTCAATGTTTCAACAATTGCCATTTGCAAGTCTAATTGAGGTTTTCCACCTAATTTTGCCATCGCAATTTTGACACTGACATGTTCAATCTCTTCTTTAATCGTGATATTCACAATACCACCTGTATCTTTAAATGGTACATCTAAAATTGGATCTTTCAGATTCCCCACTAGTTCGTTGACTTGTTCAACTGTTAACAAAGTACGTCACCCCAAATATAAATTAATGTTTACTCTTATTATTTTAACAAACTTAATGTATAAGTGGTAACGAATAATCCAAAGAACTTCCCCTTTCCTAGAAAACCTAACAAAAACCAGCAAAACAATCTGTATATTGCTTTGCTGGTTTTATGTTTAAAGATTGATTCAGTTTTAAATTTTACGTGCATTCATTTGCTTTTTAGTTTCACCTTTTATTCTATCTCTAATGAATAAACCTATAATGAAGCCAATTAATACAATAACTGTCACTACACCAAATGATAAATCCACACCACGCGCAATTGCTTCGCGATGGAATAATTCTTTAGAAGCCACTTCATTTGGATTTGGCGCAAATGTTCTTGTACCTAATGTCATTAATGCAACCATAATCGCTGTACCAATTGATGAAGCCATCATACGAGCGAAGTTCATAATTGCTGTACCGTGTGAAATATCTTTATTCGGTAATGCATTGACGCCCGCTGTATTAAGCGGCATCGCAAGTAATGACACTGAGAACATTCTTAACGCATAAATTAATACAAGATACCAGAATGGTGTATCTACTTTTAAGAATGCTAAGACTCCAGTAAATATAGTCAACATGGTAAAGCCGATAATCACTAATGGTCTAACACCGTATTTATCGTAGAACTTACCGGTGTAGATAGACATCACGCCGTTGACCACTGCACCAGGTAATATCACAATACCTGATAAGAAAGCTGATAAGCCCATCGCATTTTGTACATAAATGGGAATCAACAGTGCTGGGCCAATCATTGATGTCATTACGATCATTGAACAAATAGCTGATAGCGTAAATGTTTTGTTTTTAAAAACGCGCAAGTTCAAGATTGGATTCTCGATTGTTAATTGACGTTTCACAAACACCCAAATGACAAATAGGCTGGCAATAAATGGTACATAGAACGTCCAGCTGTCAAAGCCTGAAGAACCCGCACTACTGAACGCTAATAACATTACACCGAATCCGATTGTTGAATAAATCACAGATTTCATATCTAATGTAATATCTTTAGGTTCATTGAAGCTTTTAATACTGATTGCTCCGAAGATATATCCAATTAACGCAATCACAGCTACTGCGATAAATGGTGTACGCCAACTTGAAACATCAATAATCAAACCTGATACTGTTGGTCCGATTGCTGGCGCGAAGGAAATAACAAGACCAGCTAACCCCATTGCGAAACCGCGTTCATTTTTCGGGAAAAGTGTAAATAAAGTGAATTGCATCAACGGCATAATAATGCCTGCACCCATAGCTTGGATGACACGTGCAGTCATTAAAACACCGAAGTTCGGTGCAATTGCCGCTAATATAGTACCAATTAAAAATATTCCCATTGATGCTAAATATAACGGTCTGGTTTTGATTTTATCCATTAAGAAGGCAGTTAAAGGAATCATGACTCCGTTAACTAACATAAAACCAGTTACTAGCCATTGGGATGTGTTCTCTCCAATGTTGAAACTACGCATGATAGCAGGCAGTGCAGTATTAAGTAGCGTTTGGTTTAATATCGCAATGAATGCGCTCGTAATCATAACTGTGACAATCAAATTTCTTTTTTGCTTAGAAATAGTAGCCTGCTCTGGCATAGATATAAACACTCCTTTATAAACTTACCATAATATAATGCACTAAAAATAGTTAGCAAAGCAAACTAATTGCTCATGCAGGTCACTTATTTCTATTCAAGTCTTCACTATCAGGATAAAAGACTTCTTTACATACGTAAAAGAACGCCATAATCAACATAATGACCCAAAAATCAATGTTGATATATGCATAATGAATATGGACTACAAAATAGAACATTACCGTTGTAACGGAGTATGAAATCAAATGAAAGATTTCACCATGAAAATATGGGCTATGCGGTAATTTCTTTTTGAAATAATCCATCAGATATTCTACTAAGAACATTGTGAAGTAACCTAATACAATATAGCTGCCGTAGTAAAATAAGTTTTGGTAGAAACCTTTGTTATATCCGAAATACCCTAGATGCCAAAAAATAAGCAAACGACTCAAACCAAATAATACAAAGCCTAAAAGTGTGAGGAAAATCGCACCGGAAATCACAAACACTAATAGCACAATTAATGTAGATATTAAATTGAATATATTGAATTTCAAGTTTTCCTCACTCCTTTCGCTCTTTCTTTATACACCCGTATAATAACACAATATGATTTAAGTTATTAATTAAAAATATCCCGCATTTCAGCGGGATACCAAATTAGTCGTTTTGCGTTTGATTTCGATAAAAGACTATCCATAATAGGAATAGCATCATAATAAAGATGATAATCAAAACAACGTTATTTAAAATTCTTGCGCCTCCTACAATAAACGGTAAGGCATACATGCCGCCCATGATTGTAGAACCGATAGAATTACCTAAGTTCTTAGAAAGAGAATAAAACGACATCATCCGCTTCATTTCTCTCGGTGACGTTTCCTCTTGCACAATCACACTGTCCTTTGTATAAACAATACCGAAACTTGCGCCTGCTAACATCAATGTTGCGGCTAATAATATCGGTGCTGCATGTGTAACAAAGACAATCACACTACATAACAGTAATGAAGTGAAGGCAACAAGATACAACGCTTTTCTTGTTAACCCTGCTTCAATACGATGTAAATTGAAGTTAATCAACAACCAAGCTGCTGAAATCGGGAAAACCACAAATCCACTTTGGAGTGGCGATAATCCGATTTCTTCTTGTAAGTATATCGGCATGTATAAGTTATAGCCCATTAAGATCATCGCATATATAAAATCAGTAATAAAAATAATAGTGATGCGACGATTAAATTCTTCAATAGGTAAAAACGGTGTCGATACTTGTTTCTCAACTTTGACAAGTTTATAGGCAAATACGATACCAATTACAATCATGATACCTTTCAACCATAGTGATAATGGTGTTGTAATCGCACCTAATATAAAGATAAGAACTAAATAGAAGAAGAACAGACCTTTTTGATCAAATGCTTCTCCACTTGATACTTGTTCCTCATCAAAAATAAAGGTCGTAAATGCCAACACACCAGCAACCACAGCAATCGGAATATTAATAAAGAATAACCAATGCCATGTCGCAAATTCTAAGATTGCACCACCAAGTAAAGGACCGATAATACTTGAAATCCCCCATACACTGCCGACAATCCCCATTATTTTATATCGTAACGGAATTTCAAAGGCAAGTTTCGGTACAATTTGGCTGAGCACCATCATGACACCTGACCCTAAACCTTGGATAAAGCGAGAGATAATTAATAAAGTAAATGTACTGCTTAATCCAGACATCAAACTACCGACGCTGAATAATAATAGTCCACCAATCGTTACATGTATAAGTTTAAAACGCGAAAGCAACTCCCCGACTAATGGATTCACAATAACTAAGGCAATAAAATAAATTGAGAACACAAGCGAAATCGAGCTCGTCACGTTTAAATCTGTTTTGATCGTAGGCAATGCTAAAGAAATGATAGATGTTTCGATAGCCGCCATAAACATAATTAAAATCAATGCGGTCACTACACCGATTGACTTCAAATCCATTTTCACACTTTGACACCTCTTTCTTTTTCTCAAATAAGAAAGAGGTCAAGGCTTCTATTCAACAAGAGCCTCAGCCTCTCCCCCTACATAAAATATAAAATTCCGATGAAATGACATAACGATGCTATCACAATAAAGATATGCCAGATCATATGAAAGTACGGACGATTCTTTTGTGCATAGAACCATGCACCAATCGTATAAGCAATACCTCCAAGCAAAATAAATAACATAAATTGCCATGAGGCTTCTCTCCAAATAATCGGAAGATATAAAATACCGACCCAGCCCATAATTAAATATATGAACAAACTGAGTTTAGGATTTACATTTTCAGCAATTGCTTTATACAAAATGCCCCATATCGTAATTCCCCATAGCAACACCATTATAATCCAACCGAACCATCCGCCGACTACGACTAATGATACTGGTGTATATGTACCAGATATTGCTATATAAATCATACTGTGATCGATAATACGCATAATATATTTATGCGGTGAGTTATTTTGCATCACATGATAAATCGTTGATGAAATCAGCATTAAAAAGATACTGATGACATATATAGATACACTGACTGATGCCAATGTACCGCCATGAATATAACTATGGACTGCCGCATAAGGCAATACGATTAGTGTAATCAAAGCCGCTGCCCCATGTGAGACTGCATTACCGATTTCTTCACCGAATGATAAAGGAATAATATCTTTAAAACGATTGAGACCACGTTCACTACGTGTATTTGAAGTCTGTTTCAACTATGACTCCACCTTTACAGTTAAATAAGATTTAAGCGTTTTAAATCTTGCGTTGCAGTTTCTACACTATCTTTGCCTTCACGATTTTTTAAAGGTGAAAACTCTTCTTCTCTAGGAACTTGTAGTGTAATAAAACTAGTTGCGTATTTAAAGATATCAAAATAGAACAGTTCAAATTTCAATGCAGGTGCTTTCACTACATTAAAGTCTTCATCTAATTGATTCAATTGTTTGATTGCTAAATGATATGGCAATTCACGATTAACTGCTGATTGGATAAATGCAAGTTTGAACGCATGAATACCGATATTCGCATTTTGGAATGCATTTACATCTGAATCACCAAGTTCTGAGTATTCTAAGACACTATCTTTACAGTCAATATTGACTAAACGTCCAACACTTTCACCTTGTTTTGGTTCAATAGATTTTGTGCTGATATCACGATTAGCTTCTGCAGTAAATCCTGCAAAAACTGGATCCAATACACGCGCTAAAACATTATCAATATTGTTCATAAAGATAAACTTCACACCGTCTTCTTCCATTTTATCAAGATAGCCGTATGCATCTAACGCTTTAAATACGCCGCCATTTCCGTTTGGCGTTTCCATGACTTCAGCATTTTCTGTTAAGACAATCTCGCCTTTTTCGTTTAAAGCGACAATATTATCTTGTTTGAAGAAATGGATATAGTCAGGGTTATAGCCAAAATAGTTTTGTTGTTCAAAGAATTCTTGCGTTGCTTCATCATTGATATCGCTAGTCATAATATACCAGTCAATTGTACGTCCAGTTTCTTCGGCTAATTTTAATAGCTGTCTTGCTTGTAGTTCAAATAAGCTGACACCTTCAATTTCAAATGAACCTTTCGGACCATCATAACCAAGACGTGTACCTTGGCCACCTGCCATTAAGACAACCGCAAATTCACCCTTCTTAATCGCATCGATACCTTGAGCATAAAAGTTATTTAATTCTTCTGTTGAATAATCTTTGCGTACTCTATATTTAACTTCAGTCGCTTCAGATACTTCTTCAGTTTTATTTTGAGATTGTTCTACATAAAGTGATTCATACAAATCTAAAATTGCAGATAAGTCTAATGATTGTAATTTAGAAGCAATATTTTCTTTTTCGTTGGAACTCATTAATTTCTCCAATTCTAACAAATGTTGCTGATTGAATTTCTCTAATTTATTCTTATCTAACATGATACCTCTCCTTAAGTTTCTCCGCGATTACCAAGGGTTCTGCCTTTAAATATGTATTTGGCCAACATAAACCCTTCAATATTCTTGAATTATATCACAAATCAATTTTTCAAGCTTGAACCCCCACTTTAAAAAAGCAGAGGTTCTTAAAATCTTCTTTAATCATGTCGACAACACCTTGTCGTTCATTCTTTTATATATTCAAATGAAACCAGTGCATGAACCATTGATTGATGACTTCGCGGAATATAACATATGTTCCGCCAAAAGTAAATGCAGTGGCCAGTGATAAATCTACCATTCCACCAGTTTTAAATTGCATCGGCAGTTTAACTGATAATGGAAATGGATATAATAACTTAACACCTCTCGGCGTCAACATATCTAGAATGATATGAGAAACCATACCGCCGATAATTGCTGTCATATATACAGGAGGTGTATGTATAGTAGATAACAGCAACGCCACAAGTAGCGTAAATAAAATTGAATGTGTAAATGTTCGATGACCGAACAAAAGACGAACAATTAAGCTTAAAAACTTAAAACGACGCCCGATTTTACTTTGTGCATGACAAATGTCAGGCAATAAGCTTCCAGCCCCTGCTAAGACTACAGTGGTGATAGAAGTAAATAAATCGGGATGATAATAGTTGATGGCGAGTGTTCCTATAAGAAACCCGCATGATAAGTGTGTTTTCCCTGTCATCTCTATACTCCTTTCTAGTTGTTTTATTTTATCACAATTTCTTAATAAACACGAACATATTTTCGGACTGTATGTTCGGTTTTTAATTAGTATGACACATTTATAAAAAAGTATCTCACATTGCTTGAAAACGGTTTCCAAATAGTGTATGATAGCAATACAAAAATAATTAAAGGATGTGTTCCATAATGGCAATGACAGTAAAGAAAAATAATGACGAAGTTCGTATCCAATGGAGAGTAGCAGACATCAAAATCCCAACAGCAGATATTAAAAACATTAGAGAAGATCAAGATATCCATGCGGTACCAGAAGACGATGGCAGAGAGGTATCTCGTATTGGTTCTACATTTGGTAAAACTAACCGCGTTATTATTGATACTGATGATCACGAATACATCATCTTCACTTTCAATGACAAGAAAGTCTATAATGAACTCACAAAATAAATAAATTAAAAAAGTATAAACTAAAACCTTCCGCTTCTAATTCTGAAGTGGAAGGTTTTTTTATTGATTAAGTTCTTTTAACTTAATCTGTTAATATATCCCTATTTTCAATATAATACATGCTGCATAGTACGATAATACCTATGATTTGAACTACTGTTATCAAGTGAATATTTGGAATGATAAATCCAATGACTGTAGTTACTAAGATAATGCCAATATACAGACCTTTTTTCTTTGTAATATTGCGATGTAAAATCGTATCAAAGAATACACCAAATAAGAAAACACAAAATGCAACGGTATAACCGATGCCTTCCGCAAAGCTTAAAGGATGATCTGATAAGCCTTTATTCATAATCAAGAAAATAAAGTTTGCAGAATAAATAATGAATAAATGCAGGAACATCGTTAAAAAGCCTGTTGCTTCATCTTTCTCCTGATCCAAGCTACCTTTGTAATGGAACGTATAAATCACAAATAAACTAATGACCATTAAGAAATAGACAACATCTAGTGCTTTAAATTGAGAGAGTTCCATATTATTGACGATTTGAACAATCCCTTCTCCAAACAATAAAATCATAAACAAACTCAGTCGTTCAGTTAAATGTTTAAAAATAACTGGATTCTCTTTAGATGCATTCGCAAAAAATGCAGGGAATGTGGCTGAAATCACGATACCGATAAAATATACCCAAAAGTTAATGCCTTTAGGTAGAAGTAAACCGACTACCGAAAACACGACTGTTAAAACAAGACCTGTTACATACACCTTTAAGAAACGTGCATTAATAGAATGGTCCACAAATTTATAACTTAAAACATACTGAATTATAATACTGATAAAGATAACTGTAGTTGTTGATGCAAACGCAACAAATGTTTCTTGGAAATTACCATTAATCGCTTTAGACAGATATAAAATCAGAAACATATCTATAAATAAAAAGACATATTGATACCATTTCTGTTCAAAGAATCGATTGACCAGCAATGTATGATAAATCCAAATTGAGAAAAATACTAAAAACAACATAAAATTTTTGCCAAGACTTTCCAAGTCGACTAATGAAGTAGAAATATGTTCCACTGTAATATTAATCGTCGAAAGTACATAAACAAAGACCAAATCAAAAAACAGTTCGGCCATACTGACTTCTTTTTTCTTCATTCACTTTTCCCCTATTAATTAAGATTCTTCTTTTTCTTTTTAAATATTGTACCACATGTTTTATAATCAAAATACTGATAATTACACACAATGAACATACAAAAAATCGGGTAAAGAAGATTAACAATAATTTTGAAAGGATGATAGTCTTGTATATTGTCACAAACCAAATAGAAGTGAAAAAAGGCTTTGCTGAAAAAATGGCAGGTCGCTTTACTTCCAACCCTCAATTAAAAGAAATGCCAGGATTTCATCGTGTTGAAGTTTCTTTAGTAGAAGGTGATCAAAAAGATACTGAGTTCATGCATGTTTCAACATGGTGGGCATCTCAAGATGATTTTGAAAATTGGAAGAATAGCGATGCTTTCAAACAAGCACATCAACGCCCTAAATCTTCTGAGTCAAATGCCTCATCAGAATCTCCTGTTATCGGAAACAACGTAGTAAAATCTCGTGTGTTGTCATCATTAGGTACATTAGAATAATAAAAAAAGCTGAGTCGAGCAGTTTCTACTGCAAGACTCAGCTTTTATATTTAGAAGTATAAATGTGCCATTAAAGCAATAATTGGTAATACGATAATCGTTCTGAATAAGAAAATCACAAATAATTTCCAGACACTGACAGGAATCTTAGAACCTAAGATAACCCCACCGACTTCTGATAAGTAAATCAATTGTGAAATACTCAATGCACCGACAACAAATAAGGTAATTTGACTCTTCACACCATCAATTAAAATTGAAGGTAAGAACATATCCGCAAATCCGATCAACATAGTTTCAGATGCTCGTTCTGCTTCAGGAATGTGTAAGAGTTCAAGCAGCGGTACAAAAGGTTTCCCAATAATCTCAAAGACAGGTGTATATGTTGCGATAATCGTCGCAAGTGTCCCAATTGCCATAACAACTGGTAAAATTGCGAACCACATATCTGCAACAGTGACCAACCCTGATTTAAAGAATTGCAAAAGGCCTGGTGATTTGATTCCTTTTTCAGTCGCTAGATTAAATCCATGTTTGAAAGCTGATATGCCTTCAGGTTTAGATTCATCTTTCGCATATTCACTGTTTTCAACCGCATATTCATCTGGTACACTGCGTAACGGCCAAATTCTCGGCATAATCACTGCAGCAACTAAACAAGAAACGATAACTGTTAAATAGAAATAGAAGAAATGATTCTGCATCCCTACTGTTTCAGCCACTACAATCGCAAACGTCAGTGAAACAACACTGAATGTTGTTGAAATAACGGTCGCTTCACGTCTAGAGTAAAAGCCTTGATCATATTGCTTACTCGTAATGATAACACCAACTGTACCATCACCGATAAATGATGCAAGGTTATCCACTGTAGAACGGCCAGGCAAAGTGAATAATGGTCGCATGACTGGTCTGAAAATCGGTCCTAACATTTCTAATAAACCGAATTCCATCAGTAACGGTAAAAAGAGTGCCGCAAAAAAGAACACTGAGAATAACGTCGGCAATAAACTAGAAAAGATTAAATTTCCAGTATCGTCTGAATAAATCACTTTTGTACCAATATGTAAAAATGTCATCCATGCAAACACTACCGCTAATAATCTGACAACCAACCAAATCGGCGTCACATTAAACGTATTATTCAATAACCCATCAGACTTTAAGCGCTTCTTTAAGAAAGTCGAACAGCATAAAGTCAAAATACCAGATAATGTAATTACAATTAAAATTAAATACGGCATTGCTGGACCTAATACGTCCTTCAACCAACCTGCTAAAAATGCTACCAATAATGTCGTTTGTTGCTTTCCGTCTTGTGTCACCGGCACCGGTACTAAGAACAACATGATACCGAGCAATGACATGATAATGAACTTCAAACGTCCCTTGAAGATTTCTGATTTTGTATATTTTTCCATAGTCTCTCCCTTTCATTACAATACATTATAAGCGTATTGTAATGGTTAAGCAATAAGAATTTTAATACTTATACATAAATCTGTATAAATTTAACACCTTCAAATTCTAATACCCCAACTTCCCCTATAAAAAAACTGCCTCTCATGTTAATAAGAGACAGTTGTCTATTTCCCTATTACATTTTGCGTAAAACATAAATAAAGTATGGTGCACCGACAATCACAATAATCACACCGACTGGAATGTCTAACGGCGGATGAATGCCGCGTGCTAATGTATCACTGACTATAATTAAAATCGCACCGACTAATCCAGACATCATAATGATATGAATATGTTTATGGCCGACAATCGAACGTGCAATATGTGGTGCAATCAATCCTAAGAAACTCAGTCCGCCGACAACCGCAATAGAGGAACCTGCCAGCATAACCGCAAGTATCAACATTACCATTTTAACTGAACGAACTCTCGTACCAAGCGCAGTCGCTACTTGATCACCTAAATGAATAATATCTAAACGTTGCGCAAAAAATAAGATAAGCGGTACGGTCACAATAAACCACGGCAAGATTGAAATCACATGGTCCATGGAACGTCCGAATAAACTTCCTGTTAACCATACTAAAGCTAAGTTGGCTTCTAATGGGAATCGAATGAGTAAGTATTGCACAATTGCCATACAAATCGCACCGATGGCTAAACCGATTAACGCTAAGTTTGAACCTTGTACTTCTTTACGTGCGATTAAATAAGATAATAATAAGCTGATGACTAAAGCTCCGATAAACGAAGCAACCGGCAATACATAAATCGGTGCTTTCGGGAAGAGAATCAAGACTGAAACAGCTGCTAAACTCGCACCTTTAGTAATCCCGATAACATCTGGTGATGCTAAAGGATTTCGTACAACACCTTGAATTACTGCACCTGAAATTGCTAAACTGCTGCCGACTAATAAACCGACATAAAGTCTTGGTTCTCGGTATTCATTGACGATAAAGTCATCTTGCATAATCCAGCCTTTGAGGGCTTGAAGCGGATTTACAAATACGGCACCTACACATAATGAGAAGATGGAAACGACAATCAATATCGCAATCACAATTATATATTTACGTCCTAAATGTCTTGTCATACTCGTTTCACTCCTCTCAATGTTAAGCCTAAGAAGTAAACCGCACCGACGAAGGATGTCACAATACCTACCGGTGTCTCAAATGGAAATGCAATTAAACGGCTGATGACATCTGATAATAATAAAATGGCAGCACCGAAAATCATCGTCAGCGGTATAATCACAAAGTAATTATGAGAAGTATAATATTTTACAATGTGCGGAACAATCAAACCGATAAATCCGATAGGTCCGGCAATTGAAACGGATGCTCCGGCTAAAATTACCACCAACACCCCTAACAACAATCGTGTTAACTTAATATTTTGACCTAGTCCTCGTGCTAACTCATCGCCAAGTTCTAACACTGAAATTTGACGTGCCATGAATAATGCACCGATGAATGCACCGATAATCCATGGTGTGATAGACAATACATCTCCCCATTTCAATGTTGAGAGTGTACCGACTAACCAGAAATAAACTGTCGTTGTAGAATCTTCATTTAATAAAATGATACCTTGTGTCAAACTTGTAAAGAACAAATGAACCGTCATACCAGCTAAAGCTAATTTGACTGGTGTCATGCCTTTCGTTGAGTCAGACAACATATAAACAATACTACCGCCAATAAACGCGCCGATAAACGCAAGTAATGTTGAAATTGAAGTCAATGCCGGAAAGATGACTGTAATCACAACAATAATAAATGATGCTCCGGCATTCACACCGAAGATTTGTGGAGATGCCAATGGGTTACGCGTCATTGCCTGCATAAATAAACCAGCAACTGCTAAAGCTGCACCAATCAATAGCCCGCCTGCCATTCTTGGCATACGGATATTATGTATAATAAATGTATTTTTCGTGTCATGATGCCATATTAAATAATCTGCAATATCTTTAAATTTCATATGTGTTGTGCCGACAGTCAAATTGAAATACATCACAATAAAAAGAAAGCACACACTCCCGATAAAGAGGAGTGTGGTGCGTTTTCTTTGTTTCTTTTCAATAAGGCTGTGGCTAGATTGGTTTGTCATAGCCATTCACCCTTCTAATCATCTTAATCGCTTATTTGTTGTTTTGTTCTTTAGATAGTTCTACTAACTCTTTCGCAATTTCTTCTGATGAAATTAAACCACGAGAACGAGACCAAGTACTACGATCTACAGTGTAAACACGTTTATGTTTAACTGCGTCAATTGTTTGCCATACTTTGTCGTTTTGTTGTTTCTCTAATAATGGTTTATCTTTTTCATCAATCATGATGAACATTTGTTTTGGATTTACTTTCGCAATTTGTTCCGTACTCATTTTCAAGTATGGACCATCTAGGTATTTAGGTAAATCTTTTGATACATCTTTATTTAATGCTTCTTTAAAGCCTAATTGATGGAACACTTGACCAACATAAGATTTATCTGAGTGCGCCATAATATCTGTTTTAGTTAATACAGCAGGTAAAGCAGCTAAGTCTTTATCTAAAGTAATATCTTTTGAGTATTTATCCATTTTCTTATTATGTTCGTCTAAACGTTTTTCGCCTTCTTTTTCTTTATTCAAGGCTTTTGCGATTGTTTTGAATGATTCGATGTTTGCATCATAGTCACCATCAAAACTTGGTAATAAGATAGTTGGTGCAATTTTGTTTAATTCTTTATAAATACCTTTATGACGTTGTGCATCCGCAATAATCAAGTCAGGTTTTTCTTTACTGATTACTTCTAAATTTGGTTGTTTACGTGTACCGACTGATTCGTAATTTCCAATTTTCTCACGGATAGGTTTGATAATACGATCTTTTTTATTATCGTCTGCAACTCCTACAGGTTTCACATCTAATGCAGCTAAAGCATCAACGAATGAATATTCTAAAGCAACGACACGTTTCGCATCTTTTTTCACTTTCGTTGTGCCCGCTTCATTTTTTACTGCGATTGTATCATCTGAAGATTTACTATCAGACTCTTTTGAACTATCTTTGCTGTTATTGCCGCAAGCCGCAACGACAGTCAAAGCAAGTACTAACATAAGAATACCAAGAAACTTTAATCTATTCATGTTTCCACTCCTTCATATTGTTAGATGCTCTATGAGACAACAAATGAAATGTAGCTGAAGGTCAACTCAGTTATCTTTCTCGTGCCAAGTTATGTATGAAGGTCGTATGTATCTACGTACCATCCATTTAGATATATCCCATTTATCGCTCATTCAATCATCTTACTTTTTATTTTATTGATAACGATTCTCAATGTCAACATGGTTTTAGCAATAATAAACAAAAAACCGAACAAATTTTGTTCGGTTTACAATATTGTCAATTTTTTTGCCTATATCTATCAAGGATTAATTTGAACATGATCATGATTGACTTCAAAATGGTCCACTAAAATTTGTACACCAGCATCTCTGATATACACATGTTTCAGCGTCTTTTGATACATACTTTGTGCTAATGCATTATAACCTAGCGTAAACTCAATGATATCTCCTGTTTGATAATAATCTGTGTTCTGTAAATCAATCATGAGGTGATCACTTGTCGCACCCATAATTTTCACTTGATCATTTAAAGGAGTAATATCTTCTATCACAGTATCAATATGACCGATGTCTAAGATGGCCTGTAAATATGAGCGATCATGTTGAATATCTATTCTTGGTTTGACTTCAAAAATTTCTGCTTTCAAAGTAATCGCATTTTGGAAGAGATAATGAATCGGCTTTTGATCTACTGTACTGATACCGCGAAACAATGACTCACCTATTCTTAAATGGTTGATTCTGCCGAACGTACAATAATCAAGTAATGGTAACGCACTTGAGTTGCCACCTGAAATCATTTTTAAAGTATAACCCGTTTCTTTTTCAACTGCTTGTACAAATTGATTCATACGTAAAATATCTTCTTCAGTCGGCGGAATATCTAAAAAACACATAAAATTAAAAGCCAGTCCTGTTAAACATATATGAGACATATACATGATTTCTTCTATGTACTTAACAACGTCATACGTTAAGACACCTTCACGACTGTCCTTCCAATCTACCATTAATAATATTTTATGTTTTTTGCCCATTGATTTTGCAGTTTCATTCAATAAGCGAATTGTTTCAAGATCCGTTTGTATACTAATATCAGTTTTCTCAATACAATCTTCTAATTCACTGCGATTAGGCGTGCGAATCAACATATAAGAGAGTGCACCGTCATGAATTTGGTCAATATTGACCATACGTGCGTCACCCATCTGATCAAAACCAAGTGTTTTCAATGATTCAACAATCAGCTTATCTCCAGCGATACATTTAATCACTGGCATCATTTCTAAATCTCTTTGTGCCAGCTTTTCTTTCAACATCAATGCATTGAATTGGATTTTGGCTAAATCTATTTCTACATAAGCCATGGGGTTCACTCTCCTTCTTTCAATGGGTTATCTAAAATCGTATTTACGTATTTTTTTACTTTGCCTTCCATGCGCATTCTTAATAAAGATTTCACAGTAATCGTCGGTCCAAAGAGAATTTGGTTCAAGACTGTCGCATGTGGTTTATTCGGATCAATCGCATGGCGTGTAATTTCTTGAACAATCGTAAACAGCTCTTGTTCTGTCACATCCTCATGCTGACTCAAATGATAAATTAATTCACCCATTTGATTTTGAATGACTGCGTGTTGAAATTTCGCAATCACCGCTTCAATATCTTCCGCAATTAAGCTTTCATTCTCAACTTTGACATTTGGAATTTTCTCTTTCATCGTTTCTAAATCTATACGAGAGCCGCCTAAATCTCTGACCATAAAGGCCATTTTATAGTCCTTGCCAAGTTTCACAATTGTATTTTGCATGTGCGCTTCTAAAGCAATGCCATACTCTTGGATATAGGCAATTAATGGTGGAATTAAAGTATGTGCATAGACTGTCATGAAATGCTTGATTGATTGTGCTGAAATTTCACGATCAACCCATTCTAAGTAACTGTCCACCACTTTCATGTCATCTACAGGATTTTGATTTACTAAACTTGCGGTTACGACAGTTACACCTTCACCATCAATCATCGGGCGTTCTCTGACAATATAAGCTAATTGTCGTGCTTGGTCTGGTTCAATAGCCGCATGTAAGCCGAACGGTTCTCTCGCCACTTTAAGTTGCGGATAGACGTTCAACATATCTTGTAATTCATAACTTAATTTCGGTCCATCTACTGTCGTAACAGAAGAAACTGTACGAATGGCACTCGTTGCCTGAACTTGAACTGGCAATTTAATATGATAAGGACGCTCTAATAACGCCATCGTTCTAAATGATAAAGTTGCCTTTGACTTCAAAGTGATGGGTGTCGGTATTAAACGTTGTTCCTGAATCCAAGTTTTAAATTGTTCTACAATGACATGTTCATATTGCCATGGATGAATTATGACAATTTCAAAGTCATCGATATCATAACCGAGCGCTTTCGCATAATCTTTCAATTGGGCTTTATCATCTTTTAGAACTTCATTCAATATGAAATCAGGATCAGAAGAAGCGCTGGTTGTCACTGCATCTTCTTTTCTCAGCAACATGACTTTTAATGGAATGATTTGTTCGAACTCTGGCGCATAACGCATCACTTCTTCGTTCGTTAAAGGCAGTTTGGTTTTGGATAATGGATGAGTCGGATGTCCTTCGACAACTAAACTCTCTGAATATAATAAATCATCCATTTCACCTAATGCATTCATATGCGACATCCAAGCAAAATAATTCAAACTGACTGGCATTCTCGAAAATTTCATACTATCTTGAATGAGCTGATGACGTTTCTCCATTTGCGCATAAGTTAAATCAAAGCCGCGTCGACTATGAATCAACTCTTGTTTTAAACGAGTCGGGAACGCTACGTCAAAATCTTGTTCTAGCGTGTCGATTAGTTGTTCTAAGGATGCTATCGTCTGTTGTTTGTCTCCCTCTTGCAGTTCCAGCGGCCCTTGCATTTGATAGCGTTCAAATGCATATACACCATTAATGCTGACTGAGAGTACTTTACCTTGATATTGAACTTCTAACCGATGATTTTGTTTCGTAATACGTGTGCCTTCGTTAAAAATGTGTTCTTTAATCATGGCGTTGAACACACGATGCTGCATATTGATATCTGCTTGTTGTAATGTTGTTTGTCTCATATTACACTTCCTCTATTCTTAAGTTCTTTCATCCCATAAAAGAGCGCTGCAATGAGTAATGTACTAAGACCCATTGTAATAAATGTCGGTACAATGCCGATAAGTTCTGTTAACGCACTCATAATAACTGCACCTAATGGAATCATGCCGCGATCCATCATCACAATACTTAAAATTCTGCCACGTCTTTCAGGTTCAATATGTGTTTGAAAATATACACGATTCGTTGTCCGTGCACATTGACTAAATAAACCGATTAAAAAGATAAAGCCGAACAGCAGAATTGTATTCGGCATAACTACCATCAGTAATGCGATACCAAACAGGATAGAACTTAAATAGTATACATTAATTGAATAAAATAATTTCAGTATCTGCGGCAATAATAACGTTGCGGTAATACCACCGATAGCACTGAAGGTCATTGCGATGCCAAAGACTGAAGCCTGGCCAGGAAAATTCAAACTGGTTAATACCGGTAATAAGGTGGTATAAGAGAAGCCAGTGGCCATAATCAACAATGACGTAATAAAGATATGGAGTCCTTGTCCATGTGTTTTAAAATAATCTTTGACGACCGTTGCAGAGAAACGTGCTGCACCTTCTTCATCTGAAGCTGAAGCGACTTTGAAATGAAGTGGCAAGCATAACAGCATAGCACCTATGTAAACCAAGGTTTGTGCTAAAAATGCATATTTCACATTCAACACTGCGATAATGCCCCCTGCAATCGCTGGTCCGATTGATCGACAAATATTAATGATAAACGAATGATACGATACTGCTTTGACTGTACTGATTTTATCAGATAAATCAGGCAAAATCGCCTGTCTGACAGGTGTCTCTACAGCATTAAGTATGCCCCTTAAACAAGCATAAATCAAAATAATATATATAGGTAATTCCCTGTATTCAAAGCTCAACAAACATAAGATTGCTGTTAAAGTTGTAGAACCTGTGACAGTTATTCGAATTAATCTCCCTCTATCGAATTTATCAGCTAAAGCCCCTGCCCAGATACTTAGAAATAAGATTGGTATCAGTCTGACGAAATTGACCAATCCCAAATAAAAAGCATTGTGATATTGCTCGTATACATACCAATTCAATGCGATTTGTCCGATCCAATTCCCCAAAAACAGTAGGAATGAACTTGGGAAAAAATATTTTGCCATTTTTTATTCCACCTGTCTTTTTAATTGATAATGATTATCATTACCGATATGATGGATTATACAAATCTTTAGTTGTTTTGTAAAATAATTAAATAAGAGGTGTATTATGGAAAATATATTACAACAAACAAATGAACAACCTATAAAGCTCACAGCAGAAGAACAATCTGCTTATGATTACCTTTCTGCATCCCACCCACATTGGGCTGAGCAATTTAAAGCTATTTTACTAACTGCAAGAGACTTGGTTACGAAACGTTTAGTCGTTTCAATTTATCGAGAAAATATGGTCAATCAAGGCCGACAAGCACAAATTATAAATAATACAGATTTACCTTTTGAGTTATCATCGAACACAGGCAAAGTCATGAAGATGGATTGGCCGACATCTAGACTGACACTCTATGCGCCAATTTCAGGATTTCATGCTTTTGATCGTATTGATATGGATGGTCCATTTTATTTCACAGAAATGGATAAACCAGAGACACACCAACGCATTATGCATCCAGAAGAAGTATTAGAAGTGATTTTAACAGAAGCACCTAAATTCAAAGGACCAGCAAGTGATCAATTCAGTGACGATATGATGAATAGTGTAGCCAATATGGCACTCGCACTCAGCTATCAACATATCACTTTAAAAGATGATACACGTGCTATGTTCGATATTATCGCACACGCATCAGATAGTTATTTACGTTCTGAACAATCAGTCATTGAAGGTCACCCGCTTCACCCAGGTGCCAAATTACGCAAAGGCTTAACACCACAAGAAAACATTCAATATTCTTCTGAATTCCAACAACCCATTGCATTAAAATGGATTGCGGTACACAATGACCTCGTTCGTACACAAACACTTGAGCATACATATAATGAAACGCTCTTTAAAAACTTCGAAGGTTTAGAAAGTGCCTTTAACCAAGCAATCCCTTCAGATGAACACAATCATTACAGCATTATTGTGTTACATCCTTGGCAATATGATGAGATTTTAGAACGTGACTATGCACAAGAACTTGATACAGGTCAAATTAAGACAATCCCTTACGAAACATCTTATTATGCGGGACTGTCATTTAGAACTTTAATGCCGAAATGGCCAGAAGCAACACCGCATGTCAAACTCTCAACCAATGTGCATATTACCGGAGAGATTCGAACATTGTCAGAACAAACAACGTTTAATGGTCCACTTGTGACGCATATCGTTAACCAGATATTGACTGAAGACCCTTTATTTAAAGATATTCAAGCTTCTGGAATTTCTGAACTAGCGGGTATTCATTTCTATCACAAACAAGATCAAGGCGACTATCAAACAGAACGCAGTGAACAGCTTGGTTCACTCTTAAGAGAAAATGTTTATCACTTAACAGCACCTGATACTATTAACATCATTCCATCAAGTTTAGTAGTTAGTAATCCTAACGCTGAAATTGCAGTGATAAATTCGTTAATTGAACGTTATCAAAGTGCGAAGCAAACAGAATCTTTTGAAGCTGCTTCAGAAGCTTGGCTTGCTGAATATGCGCAAGCATTAGTCGATATTGTGATTCCATTAATGGTGAAATATGGTATTGCTTTAGAAGCACATTTACAAAATGCAGTGGCTTCATTCAATGAAGATGGCAGCTTAAATCATATGTTCATTCGTGACTATGAAGGTTTACGTATTGATGAACAACAACTCAACGACAGTGGTTTCTCTTCAGAACATTTCCATGAAAAATCACGTATCTTAACTAGCAAATCAACTTCTGTATTCAACAAGGCGTTCTATTCAACTATCCAAAACCATCTTGGAGAGCTAATTTTAACAATCGCACAACATACACAAGAAAGCGTGATATCAGAAAACAAATTATGGGATGTCGTTAAACAGATTACACAAAAGAAATTCAATCAAATGCAAGCAGATCATACGATTGATAATGAACGTTTAGCTGACATCAAACACACATTCTTTGATGAAACGATTGATTATAAATGTGTTACTACTATGCGCTTAGAAGATGAAGCACATGACTATACGTATGTAAAAGTTAAAAATCCTTTAGCAACAGAATAAAAAATGTATCAAAAAGAGGGCGGTATTTTGAAGTTATCTTCAAATCCGCCCTCTTACTTATTTATATTACTAAATCACGATGCAACGCTGAATTATTGTAAACCTTTATCTTGGTTCTTTTGTTGCTCTTGATTATTTTTTTGTTTTTGTTCAAACTCTTTACGAGTCATAACATCTTCAACACGCATGTTTACTTCAACTACTTGAAGACCAGTCATATATTTTACTTGTTCTTTAATTAAGTCTGTCACTTTATTGAAGATTTTTGGTGCTGATTCACCATATTCTAAAACTACTTTTAAGTCTACTGCAGTTTGTTTTTCTCCTACTTCTACTGAAACACCTTGTGTCACATTTTCAGTGTTAGAGAATTGATTACTGATACTATCAACAAAGTTGCCTTTTAATGATAAGATACCGTTAACTTCACGTGCAGCAATACCTGAGATTTTTTCAATAACTTCATCTGCAAATGTTAATTTATTTTGGAATTTCGGTTGTTGGTTTTGTTGGTTTTCTTGTTGTTGCTGTTCCACTTTATTCACTCCAGTTTCTTGATCATATGCTTGTTTTGCTTTTGTATTATCTACTGCCATAGTACATTCTCCTTTTCAAACATATTATATTTCGTCTATACCCTTAAACTAATTTTCAAATTATAAATTAACTCCATCGATTTAAAAAGTTGAGAAATTGTTGCTTACGGTCTTTAATATACCCAATTCCTATTCCAATCAAACACAACACGATAATCAGGATGGTTTTCCAAAAGCCGAGTGTTAGGAATAAGATTGCGATAACTAAAAACACTAAAAATCCGACAATTCTACCAATATAACTTTTAATAAAATTCACCACGTGTTGTGTTGAATCATTTGGTTGTTGATTATTTTCGTTTGGCATCTGGGTCTCCCTCCTTTATAGTACTCTTGGACTTGATGGACTTTTCTGATCTTTCACATTAACCTCTAATTTTCTTACAGGAATTTCTGTGAAATATTCTACGTTTTTCTTAATATCTGTTCTGACATTTTCTGTTAAAGTTCGTGCATGAGTATCATCTGGTAAAAAGAAGTCCGCTTTTACATCTATGTACGACTTTTTCTTTTTACTGTAGCACTTCGTAACAACATTCGGTTGCATCAACTGCTCGTAATTAGCCATTGTGTCATACACGACTTTCTCGATTGATTTTCTTGAAATATATATATGACCATCTTTATAAAATTTATAAAGACCCGGCTTGCGATGTGTCGGCGCAAATAAGCTGAACACCAAAATAATACCTAACACAATTAACAGTCCAGCCAACGTAAAGAGTACTGGTAAGAACCATGCAAATGTCAGTAATTGTTGTTGGTAAGTTTCAACTTGTGGAATCTGCGGTACTTTAGCGAGCATAAACACTAACATTCCGACAACCACCACAATGATTAATCCTAAGATGAAATTCTTCAATCTTCTCACGGTGCTGCACCTCCTCATATCAATGTTTGTGACATTACTTTTTTTATACCCCGACTCATTTATAAAAAAACACAATAAATTTTATTGTAAAAAATAAAAGCATAAGTTTGTTTATCTTATGATAAAGCAACTTATGCCTTCATTTTTTTAACTATTCTTCTATTTCTTCCCTGTTACTTTTATGCGATAAAACTTCCGAATGTTTATATCTGGGTTGTTGGTACCGTGGCTTTTCTTCACCTAATGCTCTAAACAACGACCACATCATTAAAATAATAACGATTGAGAATGGCAGTGCTGCGATAATTAATAAGTTTTGAATCGCTTGTGTTCCGCCTGTATAAATCATGATCAACGCAAAGAGTGCTAAAATCACACCCCAAGATACTTTAATTGCTGAAGCTGGGTGGATACTTCCTTTTGCACTTAACATACCAAGCACATAAGTTGCTGAGTCTGCTGAAGTGACGAAGAAAATCATGATAACTACTAACGAAACCAGACTTAATAAAAAGCCGAGCGGATAGTGTTGTAAAGTTGCGAAGGTAGCTGTTTCTGTTGCTTCTTTCGCAATATCCGCAATACCGTTTTTCTGTAAATAGATTGCAGCTGATCCGAAGACTGCAAAGAAGAAGAAACAAACTAAGGCTGGTACAAATAAAACACCTAAAATAAACTCTTTAATAGTACGACCGCGTGACACACGCGCAATAAAGATTCCTACGAATGGTGCCCATGAAATCCACCATGCCCAATAGAAGACTGTCCAGTTCTGCATCCATTGGAATTTTTCTCCGCCGTTTTGCGGAATACGTAAACTCATCCCAAAGAAATTGTAAATATAATTACCTAGTGAGTTTGTAAAATTATTTAAAGTAAAGAGTGTCGGTCCGACTGCGAATAATACGATTAAAACGATAAATGCTAAAATCATATTAATATTACTTAAAGTTTTAATCCCTTTATCGATACCTGACCATGCACTCCATGTAAATAAGAACGTCGCAATAATCACGATAATAACTTGCATGCCGAAGTTAGATGGTACTTTGAATAAATAGTTTAATCCTTCGTTAATTTGCAACGCACCAAACCCAAGTGTTGCCGCAACACCTGTTACTGTCGCAATAATTGCTAATACATCAATGGTACCGCCAAGCGGTCCATTCATACGTTTTTCACCTAATAACGGTACCAACGTTGCACTCACTAAACCTGCATAACCACGATGGAAACTGAAATAAGCGAATACTAACGCAACAATACCGTATACGGCCCAAGCATGAACGCCCCAGTGGAAGAACGCAAACTGCATCGCGTCATCAATGGCTGCTTGAGTTCCAGCTTTATGTATCGGCGTTTGAGTAAATGCATGACTGATAGGTTCAGCTGTTGTCCAGAAAACTAAACCGATACCCATACCTGCACTAAATAACATCGCAAACCATGATTGCAGTGAAAACTCTGGATCTTCTCCTTCTTCTCCCAAAGTGATATTTGAATAACGTGAGAAGAGTAAGTAAATACATACAATCAATATCACTAATAATAAAATCAGATAATACCATGTAAAGTATTTAGCGATGAAAGTTGTAATTTGTTGTGTCCCTGCTTCAAGTTGTTTTGGGAAAATCGCACCATAGATTACAAATAATGTACAAATGACGAGCGCAAACCAAAACACTTTGGTAATCTTTTTCTCTTTCATACCAATAATCCCTTTCTAAATTTGTTGATAACATGTAATTACCCGCTATGACGCTTTTCAATCTCATTTATACAATTATTTTTCTTCTCATAAAAAAACTTATCAAATTTATTATGCACTAAAATTAGAAGCACTGAGAAAATGATTCCCAGTGCTTCAAAAATAATTATTCGTTTTCCATATTAATCACTAACTTACCAATCATGGATTGATTTTCTAATAGTTGATGCGCTTCGTATAGTGTTTCTGTAGTTAACCCTTGTATTTCTTTCGTTTTCGTGTGTTGATACGTACCCGCTTCTACCTTCTTAGTCAAATCTGTCAAATGACGATGGAACGTAATCACATTTAAACCATAGTCCGCACGACCAAACATATAATCATGTGTGAATGTCACGCTCTTACCTTTCAATAAGTTTAAATCTTGTTTTTCATCAAAGGCCACAATTGTGACAATATGACCACGTGCTTTAACTAAATCTATCATTAATTCATAATAGCCATCCGTGTCATACGTACAGAAAACATAATCAAATGGCGCAACTTGATGTTCATCTAATTGTGCTTTGATATCTTCTTTATGATTAATCACTAAGTCAGCACCCATTTTTTCTGACCAAGCTTTTGTTTCTTCACGTCCAGCAGTTGTCACTACTTCTAATCCATAAGCTTTCGCAATTTGTGTTGCGATACTGCCGACACCGCCTGCACCGTTAATAATGAATAATGATTTGCCTTTATTATTTTCAGGATTAGATGAAATGTTGAACGTATCGAATAACACTTCATACGCTGTTAGTGCTGTTAACGGTAAGCTAGCTGCTTCTGTAAATGTTAAGTTACTTGGTTTTTTACCTACATAACGTTCATCCATCACTTGGTACTCTTCATTTGAGCCATCATAAAAGCTCGCACCTGAATAGTAAACTTCATCGCCGACTTTAAATAATTCACAATCTGGTCCTGTTGCTTCTACCACACCTGCCGCATCAAACCCTAAAATCCGTGGTGCTTTTTCAACAGGCGATTGGCGAATTTTAGTATCTACAGGATTAACACTGATGGCTTTGACTTTTACTAATAATTCATTGCCTTTTGGTTCAGGCTTCGTTTTATCAAATTCATAGAATAAATTACCTTCAGATAATTCAAATCCTCGATCTGCACCGATTGCTTTCATTTATATCGTTCCTTTCTTTATATGTTTGTGCCCATATCATAGAATGACCGATATGAATAAGCAATTTTTCAGTCTTATAAAAAATGACACTAGAATTTCGCTTTGTCAGCATTCTTCTAGTGTCATTTATATTTTAATTATGATTCCATATCAAACACAATTTTACCTTTCATCACATGGTCTTCTAGTAATTGATGCGCTTCAAATAGCGTTTCTGGCGTTAATTCATCGAAGACTTTCGTCACTGTCGGTTGATAAACACCCGCTTCTACTTTTTTAGAAACGTCTGTTAAATAACGGTGATATTGAATCACATCTATATTATTCAATGAACGTGCAAACATATTTTCATGTCCAAATGTTAAACTTTTACCTTTCAACAAGTTCAAATCTTGTTTTTCATTGAATGCGACAATCGTCGCAAGTGTACCGCGTGCTTTTACAAGATCAATCATTGTTTCATAATATAAATCTGTATCGAAAGTGCAGAAAATAAAGTCAATGTCTTTAACATTGTTAGCTTCAAGTTGTGCTTTCATATCTTCTTTATAATTGATTACTAAATCTGCACCCATTTTTTCTGACCAAGCTTTAGTTTCTTCTCTGCCTGCTGTCGTAACGACTTTAAGTCCGTATGCTTTAGCGATTTGTGTCGCAATACTGCCGACACCGCCTGCACCATTGATAATTAATAAGGTTTTCCCTTTATTATTATCAGGGTTCGTAGAGATATTGAAAATATCGAAAAGGACTTCATACGCCGTAATAGAAGTTAATGGAAGACTTGCCGCTTCTGTATAAGATACATTGCTAGGTTTGGTCGCCACATAACGTTCATCCATCGTTTGATATTCGGCATTAGAACCATCAAATTTCAATGAACCAGAATAAAAGACTTCATCGCCAACTTGGTAAAGTTCACAGTTATCTCCTGTTGCTTCAACAACACCTACTGCATCATATCCTAAAATTCTAGGCGGTTGTTCAATAGGTCTTTGACGTTGTTTAGTGTCAATCGGGTTTGCGCTGATTGCTTTAACTTTAATTAATAATTCTCTATCTTTTGGCGTTGGTTTTTCTTTATCAAATTCATAAAATAAATTGCCCTCTGATAATTGAAAGGCACGATCTGCTCCAATTGCTTTCATCATCTATACACCTCATTTATCTAATACATTAGAAATTTTTATCACTTGTTTACCAAAATTCTCACCTGTGAAAAGATTATTGAAGGCTTTAGGGACTTGGTCAAAACCTTCTGCTACAGATGTTTTCGTTTTAATCTTACCTTCTTTAACCCATTGTGCTAATTCTTGACCTGCACGCGCAAAGTCATCTTTGAATTGATGCACTAAGAAACCTTGCATCAATGCTTGATGTTTAATTAACATCGGTTGCACTGCAGGTTCGTAAGAAACTTCTGTATCATTATATTTAGAAATAGAACCGCATACCGGTATACGTGCGAATGTATTTAAGTGTTTAAATACTTCATTTGCGACAGTTCCGCCAACGTTTTCAAAGTAGACATCTACGCCGTCCGGTACTGCTTGAGCTAAGGCTTCTGCATAATCTTCTTTCTTATAATCCACCGCTTCATCAAAGCCTAGTTCATCAACAAGATAGCTTGTTTTCTGATCTCCGCCTGCAATACCGACAACACGGGTACCTTTGATTTTTGCGATTTGGCCAACCACTGCACCGACTGCGCCAGAAGCCGCTGAAACCAAGACTGTTTCACCAGCTTTTGGTTGACCGATATCTAACAAGCCGTGATAAGCTGTTTGACCAGTCATGCCTAAAACACCTAAGAATAAATAAGGTGGTACATCTAAATCTGGCAAATGCATTAAATCATCAGCTTTCACTGTACTGTATTTTTGCCATGGCAACATACCAGACACTGTGTCACCTTTTTTAAAGTCAGAATGATTGGATTCTGTTACTTGTCCTACTGCTAAACCTACAATTGGCTGGTCTAATTCAAAACCGCCGATATAAGAATTCGTATTCGGTTTCATACGATTACGCATATAAGGATCAGCTGAAATATAAGCTGTTTCAATTGTGACTTCTCCTTCTTCAGGTGAAGCAATATCAATTATTTCAAAGCGAAAGTCCTCTGCTTTAGGCAATCCTTCTGGATATTGTGCTAACACAATTTGTTCATTTTGTGTCATGTCATCCGCTCCAATCTATGAGTCATTATATTATTAGTATTGCCGAATTATGATTTTTCTAACCTTGCTTACTGCCCCATAAGAACTTAAAGATATTTTCCGCAACTTTATCACTCTCATGAAGTTGACTATGTTGACCTTGTTTACCTTCTATCAAAAGTTCACGATAACTTTTCGCATGATCTTTCATAATATATTTTAAAGATTTAGAAGAAGCATTTGTCACACGACCATCACTGTGTGTACCATCTTGGATATCTCCATAAATATTTAAGATTTCTACATTTTTATAGGCAGGATCTTTTTTCAACTTCAATATTTCTACATAACCATCTGTCATTTGATCAGGCTTCCCATTTTTATCTAATGTTACTTTTCCTGGTTCATCTCCCATACCGATGATGCCATTAAATATACCTGCGATATTGACTTGTTTATGTAAAGTCGGCAAGTCTGGATTATTACTGTTGTCTAACATGTACTTCGCAAACGACATATTACTCATAGAATGTGTCACAATGTTGAATTGTTTAAATTGATAATCTTGTTGTAACGCTTCAAGTACATTTTTAATCCAAAATGCATTCAGTTTCATGTCACCATTTTCGTTATCCTTCAAATTAACTAAAACAATCGGGTGTTTATCTTTCGTATCAAATTTACCTTTTAAAGTGACATGGCCATTTGCCCCTACTGTCGCGACGACCGGCTTTTTCGTATAGCCTTCTTTTTGTGCCTGTGTTTCAAAGAAGCGTAATGAATTCACACTGCCGCCATAACCATGCATAAAAATTGTAGGTGTATTGATTTTTGTTTCTTTATCTAACGGATTTGTGGGGTGATATTCAGCCCATATATACTTAACAATACCTAGTACGCCTAAAACAATCGCAATTATGGCGATAATTCTAATCGTTTTCGCATCAGGTTGATTTTGTTTCTCCATCTCTATCCCCTCGTTCTTTCCTGCTGATTGTATATTTTCACTTAAGTATAGAGGTTTCTTTAAAGGACTGCAATGAAAAATAGGCATTCTAAAAGTGGTGTATCACCTTTAGAATGCCTAAATGATTAATCTAATACGGAAGAAACTTGAACGATTTGTTTGCCAATTTCTTTACCTGTAAAGAGTGCTCTGAATGCACTTGGGATGTTGCCGAAGCCTTTTACTAATGACGTTTTTGTTTTGAGTTTTCCATCTTTGATCCATTGTGCTAAGTCTTTTTCAGCACGTTCAAAATCATCTTTAAATTGAGAAGCTAAAAACCCTTGCATCAATGCTTGATTTTTAATCAACATTGGTTGAACAGCGGGTTCATATGATATTTCTTTATCATTATAGTTAGAGATTGAACCACACACAGGTATTCGCGCAAATGAATTTAAATGCTTAAATACTTCATTCGCAACTGTACCGCCGACATTTTCATAGTATACATCGACACCATTTGGTACTGCTTTAGCTAATGCTTCAGCATAATCCTCTTTTTTGTAGTCGACTGCGTCATCAAATCCAAGTTCATCTATGAGGTATTGTGTTTTAGCCTTACCGCCGGCAATACCTACTACATAGCAATCTTTGATTTTCGCAATTTGGCCGACGACTGAACCGACAGCACCTGATGCTGCTGAAACAACAACCGTTTCACTAGCTTTTGGTTGGCCAATTTCTAACAAACCATGATAAGCCGTTTGACCCGTTGCACCTAAAGCACCTAAATACCAATGCACTAGTATATCATCATCTACATTTAGCACTTCCAAATCTTCTGCCGACATTGTATTATAACGTTTCCATTCAAACAGACCTCTGACAATGTCTCCTTCTTTGAACGTATTGTCTTTTGATTGAATTACTTTTGCGAGCCCTCTTCCCCATATTGGTTGATCAATTTTGAAGGCTGTCACATAAGAAGCCCCTTTAATCATGCCATTACGAAAATAAGGATCAATTGATAGGTATGCTGTTTCTAATAACACTTCACCTTGTTTTGGCTCTATGATTTCAGCTGGTTCATAACGAAACGTTTGTTCATCTGGTAATCCGTCTGGAAATTGTGCGAAGACAATTTGTTCATTTTCCATTTTAACCGCTCCTTTTTTTACTTATACTTCTAAATTAAATGTGAAATGCATAAAGTTCAATATAAGCAACTTAAAAAGCCGTAACTGAATGGAGGCAGTTACGGCTTCGTTTATATTTGTGAGAAGTTATTAAGGAATTTTCTATTATGTTTAATGGATGAATAGAATGGTTGTTATTTGTTCAGGTATTTTTCAATGTAAAATGCAGATTCTTCGATAGATTTATATTCCGTGTTAATGACAATGGCATTAAATTTATCAAAGACTTCTTCCGCATAACTTAATTCTTTTTTAATGCGATGTAAACTGTTGTAGTTGGCTGAACCTTTCATACCCAGTACACGGATGCGTTCTGTACGGATATTCATAATATAATCGGGACTTGCGGTTAAGCCGAATACTAACATTTTCTTGTTGAAGACTTCTTCAGGAATCGGTGCTTCAGGTACTAATGGAATATTGGCGATTTTATAACCTTTGTTCGCAAGATACATACTAAGAGGTGTTTTAGATGTTCGGGACACACCTAGAATCACCGCATCTGCTTCTTCAATACCGGTAAAAACTTTGCCATCATCATATTTGACTGAGAATTCCATTGCCTCAATACGTTCAAAATAGTGCTGATCCATTTTGCGTAAGGCACCGCTTTCACGTAAGGCTTTTTTATGTGTTTTGTTTTCAATTAAATTAAGCAAATCTGTCATATAATCTACATAAAGGATACCTTGCTCTTCAGCATAAGCTTGACCGATTTGATTAAATTTTGGATTCACGAGCGTTGTGATGACAATCGCATCACGCTGCTTTGCTAATTTTAAAATCGTTAGAAATTCTTCTTCATTTTTAATGAAGGGGAATTTCTTAATTTCTACGTCATCTTCTATATCAGGAAACTGCGTTAGTGTCGCATGAATCATACGCTGTGCAGTTTCTCCGATAGAATCTGACACTATATATAATGCTAAATGTTCATTATTGTTTTGCACCGATTGCTCTCTCACTTTCTGCTTGGCTTTGAGCAGCAGCCAACATTGCGCCAGGAACTCTGAATGGTGAGCATGAGACATAATCAATCGCTAAGTTATTGAAATAATGAATTGATTTCGGATCACCGCCGAGTTCACCACAAACCCCAATTTTGATGTTTGGATTTGCAGCTTTAGCTTGCTCTACTGCTGTTTTAATCAACTGACCTACACCATCAACATCCAATGTTTGGAATGGGTCGACTTCAAGTAAGCCTCTGTTGATATATTCACTGATAAATTTACCTGCATCATCACGAGAGAATCCAAATGTTAATTGTGTTAAGTCATTCGTACCGAAACTGAAGAACTCTGATTCTTTCGCAAGTTGCCCTGCAATCAAGCAAGCTCTTGGTGTTTCAATCATTGTTCCGATTAAGTAATCGATCGACGTATTGTCTTTTGCTAACATGCTTTCAGCTGTCGCTTGGATTGTGTCTTTTAATGTTTTGAATTCTTCTACTGTAGATACAAGCGGTATCATAATTTCAGGTTGACTTTCGATACCCTCATTTTTTAATTTTAACACACTGCCGATAATCGCTTCAGTCTGCATTTCAGCAAGTTCTGGATAAGTTACTGCTAAACGGCAGCCACGGTGACCAAGCATTGGGTTAGTTTCATGCAAGTCAACAATACGTTTACGCAGCACGTCTTTATCAACATTTAATTGTTGTGAAACTAATTGAATTTCATCATTTGTTTTCGGTAAGAATTCATGTAATGGCGGATCCAGTAAACGTACAATTGTCGGACGGCCATTAGATAATCTGAAAATCTGTTCGAAGTCTTCAATTTGATATTTACGGATTTCATTTAATGCTTCGATTCGTTCCTCTTGTGAAGAAGCTAAGATGAAACGACGCATTTGAACTAAACGTTCTGCACCAAAGAACATATGCTCAGTTCTGACTAAGCCGATACCTGCTGCATCAAATTGGTAACCTGATGCGATGTCTTGTGGTGTTTCAGCGTTCATGCGTACATTTAAACGTGCAGTTTCTTGTGTCCATTGCATGAAGCGATCAAAGTCTTCACTGTGGTCAGCATCTGTTTTTTCAATATCGCCTAAATAAATATTACCTGTTGAACCATCAACTGAAATGATGTCACCTTCATTTAACGTTTGACCATGATATGTTACAACTTTATTTTCAGTATCGATATTTAAGTTTGAACAGCCTGTTACACAACATTTACCCATACCGCGAGCAACAACTGCCGCATGAGATGTCATACCGCCATGCGTTGTCACAATCGCTTCACTTGCGACCATACCTTCAATATCTTCAGGTGATGTTTCAGGTCGCATTAAAATTACTTTTTCACCTTGATCCGCTTGTACTTTCGCATCTTCTGCTGAGAAGACTACTTTACCTGTTGATGCACCTGGACTTGCAGGAAGACCTGCATCAGAAATTGCTTCTGCCGCTTCAATCGCTTCTGGTTTGAACGTCGGATGCAATAATGTATCAATTGATTTTACATCTACCTTTGTTAGCGCCTCTTCTTTAGTGATAACCCCTTCATCTACTAAATCAACCGCAATTTTCATTGCTGCTTTGGCTGTACGTTTCCCATTTCTTGTTTGTAAAATATAAAGTTTACCGTTTTCAATTGTGAATTCAATATCTTGCATATCTTTATAATGTGCTTCTAATTTCTCAGTCACATCTACGAACTCTTGATAAACCTCAGGCATTTGTTGTGCCAGTGTTTCAATTTCTTTTGGTGTACGAATACCTGCCACAACGTCTTCACCTTGTGCATTTAATAAGTACTCACCAAAGACATGGTTATCACCTGTCACAGGGTTTCTTGTAAAAGCAACACCTGTACCACTGCGGTCTCCACTATTACCGAAGACCATTTCTTGGATGTTGACACCTGTACCGATATCGTGCGGGATATCATTTAAATCACGGTATACACGCGCACGGTCGTTATCCCAAGATTTAAATACCGCTTCAACTGCTTCAGTCAATTGTGTAAATGGATCTTGCGGGAATGGTTTATAAACTTCTTCTTCATAAATTTCTTTGAAACGTGCACTGATGACTTTTAAACCTTCTGCTGGAATTTCAGCATCAGTTTCATAACCATTATCTTCTTTATATTTGTCGAAGTAGCGATCAAATGCTGTCATGTTGATACCGTATACAACTTGTCCAAACATTTGAAGCAAGCGACGATAACAATCATACGCAAAGCGTGCATCATTTGTTTTTTCAGCTAACTTCTCAACATTTTCATCATTTAAACCTAAGTTTAAAATCGTGTCCATCATACCCGGCATTGAAATTTTCGCACCACTACGGACAGAAACTAACAACAAGTTGTCGTCAGATGAAAAAGATTTCCTAGTACGTTCTGAGAAAGCTTTGAGTTGTGTATGTAATTCCTCTTTTAACTCGTCAGATAATGTTGCGCCTTGTTTCAAATATTCAATACATGCTTCTGTAGTTATCGTAAAGCCATCTGGTACTGGTAAACCTAAGCGCATCATTTCAGCTAAGTTTGCACCTTTACCGCCAAGCAAATCCTTCATGGATTGACTACCTTCTTCAAATGCATAAATATATTTTGTCATTTGTAGATCACCTCATCTATTTTTATCAATGTGTCATACTAATTAGTTTGTAGTATGTCATACTGAAAACGCTTTGACAATTAAAAACATACAATTGTTTCAATTAATTTGTTAAATATTTCACTAATTCGTTACATTTTAGTTAAAAGCAATGTTATTTACCCTTTTAATTAAATGAATTAAGCTAAAGATAAGAAGATTAAAGGAGCATCCATAATGAAAGGTTATGAATTATGTGTCAGTAAGGTACCCTTATTCCAAAATTTAGATACAGAAGCATTAGAACATGTCTTTTCAAAAGTTCATGCGACAAAAGTACGTAAAGGCGATTACCTCTTTATGGCTGGAGATGATGTGCATACTTTATTTGTGATTCATTCCGGCAAAGTACGCATCTATAGACTGACGGATGAAGGGAATGAACAATTAATCCGTATTTTAGAACATAGTGATTTTACAGGTGAGTTGACTTTATTTAATGCATCAGATAGTGCTAATACGTATGCAGAAGCGTTAGAGGACAGTGATGTATGTACGATTAACCAATCCTCTATTCATCAATTAATGACAGATTATCCTGAAATCGGAATTAAAATGATTGAAGGTTTGGCAGAACGATTGAATCAATCTGAAACGATGACGACACAAATCGCATTGATGAGCAGTAAAGAGCGTTTACTGGAATACATCCAACTAGAGACAACAGACGGTTTATTAAAGCTTTCAATGACTAAAAAGAATTTAGCGACTTATTTAAGCATGCAGCCAGAAACACTGAATCGTACCTTCAAACAACTGGAACAAGAAGGTGTTTTAGACAAAATCAATCACAATACCTATAAAGTACTGAAAAATTGATCTAGGTCAATTTTATTTCTCTCCTTCTCTCGTATCATTAAAAGTGAAAGCAGACATCACTTCATATGAGAGGAGGAGTTTTTTGATGTTTACAAAATGGATTTATCGTTATGAACAAACATTAACATTAGTCGCATTCATTGCCATTGTAGCTGGCATCTTGATACGTATCTTTCTAAAAGATATTGCTGTAATGGGAGATGCCTTGCTTATCTTTGCGACTGCTATTGCGATGTTGCCTATCGGATTACGTGCGATACAGGCACTACGATTTAAAATGTTCAGCATTGAACTGCTGATTAGTATCGCAGTCATCGGTGCACTCTTTATTGGTGAATTTATCGAGGCAGCTGTTGTAATGTTTCTATTCTTATTTGGAAGTTATTTAGAGAAAAAGACATTAGAACGGACACGTCGCTCCATTCAATCATTAACAGAATTATCACCTGAAGAAGCCTTAATTAAACAAGCGGATGGATCACGTACTTTAGTATCAATCGAAGAAGTTTCAAGAGGTGATCGCATTATATTAACAGCAGGCAGCCGTGTACCTGTTGATGGTCACATCATTGAAGGTGAAGGTACATTTAACGAAGCCTCTATTACAGGTGAATCGGTTCCACTGACAAAGCGCCAACAAGATACGTTATACAGCAGTACGATATTAGAATCTGGTTATGTTGAAATGATTGCGGATAAAGTCGGAGAAGATACTGCGTTTGCGAAGATTATTGATTTGATTGAAGAAGCTCAAGAAACTAAATCTAACACCGAACGTTTCTTAGACCGCTTCGCTAAATGGTATACACCCGCTGTCATTGTATTAGCCGCTATTGTTGGGCTTATCACTTGGAACTTGCATCTCGCAATTACTTTCCTCGTTATCGCATGCCCAGGTGCATTAATTATCGGTGCCCCTGTTTCAAGTGTTGCGGGTATAGGTAATGGCGCAAAACATGGTGCTTTGATCAAAGGCAGTGACATTATGGAGACCTTAGCACATATTGATGTGATGGTCTTTGATAAAACAGGTACATTGACTAAAGGACAACCAGAACTCTTACGTGTACAAACTTATAATAATCCGCCTCATGATTTATTAGGTTTAATCGGTACTTTAGAACAAACCTCTGAACACCACTTAGCCCATGCGATAACAAGTTACGCTGAACAACATCATGTGCTGACGGATTATGTTGTAGAATCAACGACGCCGATTAAAGGAAAAGGCATTGCAGGTCAAGTTGATCATCAACAATTAATCGTCGGTAACCGTGCTTTAATGCAAAATCACCATATTGATATTTCACAAGCTGAACAAGATGCCTTATACGAAGAACAAACCGGTCATACTTTAGTCTTTGCGGCAATTAACGGAAAACTAGCAGCTGTTTTATCGATTAAAGATGAAGTACGTGAAGATGCGAAACAAGCCATTGATCTAATGAAACAACATGGTGTGAAACGTACCATTATGTTAACTGGTGATAATGCACATACTGCACGTGTGATAGCAGAACAGTTAGATATAGATGAGGTTGAAGCGGGCTTATTACCGGAAGATAAAACAGCTTACGTTAAACAACTACAAAATCAAGGTTATCATGTTGCGATGGCTGGTGATGGTATTAACGATGCCCCTGCGATTGCGACTGCAGATATCGGCTTAGCTATGGGAGACGGCGGTACAGATATTTCAATGGAAACCGCAGATATCGTATTAATGGCGGATCGTTTAAAACAATATGCTCATGCATTCTTATTAGCTAAAGCCACACACCGTAATATTAAACAAAATATCTGGATTGCGATGCTGACAGTATTTGCACTGCTCATCGGTGTACTCCTCGGCGGTGTGAACCTAGCAATTGGAATGTTTATCCATGAAGCAAGTGTCTTAGTCGTAATATTCAACGCCATGCGTTTAATCAAATTTAAAATTAAAGGAGAAGATTTAAATGAAACAACTCAAACTACAATTAGAAACCCTGACATGCCCTACATGTATCAAGAAAATTGAAGGTGCTTTAAATAAAACAGAAGGTGTTGAATCAGCAAAAGTCTTATTCAACAGCAGTAAAGTCAAAGTTAAATATGATGACACAATCATCTCTTCTGAACAAATCAGCGAAACAATAGAACAATTAGGGTATAGTGTCTTACAAGTAGCTTAGTCTTTCATACAGAATATTAAAGTAAAATAAGTCAATTATCTATTTAAATTCACGTGTGATATACTAGCACTTCATTCAATATTTGATGAAAGGTGATTAACCATGCTGAAAAATCAATTTCCAATCGGTAAGTTCCAAAAACCAGATCGTTATAGTGTAGAAGATTTAAACACGTGGATTGATGCGATTGAAGAATTACCAGATATACTCACAACACTCACAACGAACGCATCTGCAGAAGAACGTCATGCGACCTATCGTGAAGGCAGTTTCGATGTTCAAACTTTAATTCACCATATTGCTGATAGCCACATGCACGGTTTTATTCGTACGAAACAAACATTGACTGAAGACCATCCATTTGTCACATCATTCCTACAAGATGCTTGGGCTGAAGCTCCAGACAATCAAGCACCCTTAGAATACTCACTAGAACTGATTGACGGTATGCATAAACGTTGGGCCATCTTATTACGTGAGCTGCCCATCGAAGCATTTGACCGTACGTTCTACCATCCTGAAGAAGGTGAAGGTAGACTTGCAGATCTTGTAGCTAAAATGGCTTGGCATGGTAACCATCATCTAGAACATATTAAATTGGCACTAAAGGAAATTGAGGAAAGTTAATATATAGGTTATAAACGTCGGTGTCTTACATCGACGTTTATTTATGACAAATATTTTAAAATTGTGGGATGTATTGTGGTATAAAACACATAATACATTGACATCTATCTATTCATTTACCTATACTTTAATTGACCAGATAAATATTAAAATACTTACTAACGAAGAAGGAGCAACTTATGACTCAATTATTTTCAAAAGATAGCGTTTTTGTCTCAAATGCGGATAGTAAAGAAGCGGTACTAACAGAAGTATCAGAAGCATTAGTAAAAGCAGGTTATGTAAAAGACAATTTCTTAGAACATGTTTTAGATCGTGAAAAAAATTACCCAACAGCCCTAAGTTTATCAAATATCAGTGAAACATATCCTAATGTGGCAGTACCTCATACTGAACCTGAATTTGTAAACACAACTAAAATTGTACCTGTTAAATTAACTAACCCTATCGTATTCCAAAATATGAGTTCACCTCATAAAGATTTACCAGTAGAATTCTTATTTGTGATTTTAAACGGTACAAAAGCAACTCAAGTACATTTATTATCAGACCTTATCGTGTTCTTTGAAAAACAAGATAAAGCTGAATTAGAAAAATTCTTTAAATTGACTGATACAGATGCGATTTATGAGTATCTTCAAGCAAACTTTAAAAAATAATTTTTTCTACTAACGACATTCCTATATTGCTTTAATCCTCAAATCAAATTGGTTTGAGGATTTTTTATGTTTAAAGGACCAAAATTAAATAAAATTGGGTATTATTATTTAAATGCTTTTACAATTTAATATTAAGGAGAACGCCATGCAGAGAAATAAATTACGTTTATTGATTCCTATTGTCACTTTATTATTAATTATGGTTTCAGCTTTATATGTACAAATTACACAGAATGGTTTTATTCAAACGAGCGCAGATACCAAAGACAAAACTCATTTTATGAATATTTGGTTGATCTATTTAATTCCACTTGTTGTGCTATTTGTTTTACCTTTACACTTTAAGTTTCAACCTCTTATTCAGAAACCTTTGAAGTCAGAACGTATTTTACTCATATTAGGTGTTTTATATATCGTACTTGTGTTTCTTACACCTAAACCCTACTTTGAGCTCTTTTATATTTATAAATTTGTATTATTGTTGTTGATTCCTTTATGGATTATTAAGCGAGAAAAACTGTCCATACTCTCTAAAGCTAATCCAGTGATTGATTGGTCTCTTGCGCCTATTGTCTATGTAATTTGGTTAGTGCTCTATTTTAGTCCTTTGAACAACTTATCTAATATCTCTTATGATGAACCTTATCTTTTCGTACTGATATTTGCGATCATTTCAATATTAATGAATGCTGTATTAGAAGAAGTATTTTACCGTGTGTGGCTACAAACACGTTTAGAACATTTGGGTATAGTATCTTCTGTATGTATCAGCACAGTGCTTTGGTCTTTATGGCATGCGGGCATCCAAGGACAAGGAAATCTTTTGGATTTGTCAGCACAAGCATTGGTCACACATGCACTTGCGGGGATATTCCTTGGCTTTTTCTGGGCCAAATATCGAAATATCTACTTACTGATATTAATTCATATCTGTATGAATTTCCCGCTATACTTGATTACTTATTGGTCAAAATTCTTACCGTTTCTTTAAAACGACTGTGATAAATGAACAACCCACGAATCATTATTGGACTCGTGGGTTGTTCATTTTATTATTAATTAACGTTTATTGTTTAGTCGCATCTCGTTTGAACTTTTGTGGTAACTCAAAGAATGGTTGAATATCTTGTACATATTCTAAAATACCAATATATTCATCTTTTTCATCAAATAAAGCTTTGTATGTGACGTGAATGAATTGGTTACCTTTTTTAAACCACATGGATTCAGACTTTTTTTGTTTTGTTTTCAAATCACGAATAATCTGCATCACTTTGCTTAAACTTTTTGGTGGATGACAATTAGCCACATTTCTCCCAATAGAGATAGATGTACGGATAAACATCATGTCAGACGCTTCAACTAAATCATTGAAATACTTAAAAGTGCCGTTTTTATCTACAAACGTAATTTCTACTGGCAAGTTATTTAAAATAAGGTCCGCTTCTTTTGTCGTTAAGAAACCTCCACCAAAGCGCAAATTCTGTTGCCCTTGTTTTGCATCATATTTTGCGTCAATAGAAGTTAATTCTATTTCAGAATCGTGCCATATCTCAGTGACTTCTACCGCATAGCCAAAAGCGCTACTTTCGTGCGCAATTTGTTGCCACTCAACTGCACTGATGTCTTCCTGCATTAGTGGGATGAATAGTATCTCTTCTTGGCGTAACATATCCGTTAAACTGCTTTCTAATTCAGTATAAGCATTTTGAATATGTCGCCAATCTACTTCTTCAAGTTTAGCTACACGTTTTTGTAGTTTATTCAACGCAAAACGAATCACATCATCATCTGCCCACATTTTTCTCGGTAAGATATACTCTCCTCTTCGTTCTATGACAGGAAAGATAATCTTTTCTTTACGATTAAAATGTGGAATTAAACCTGAAAGTGTTTGAACTTTCCTTTTAAATAATTCAATCGCTTCTGTTTCATTCGCCTTTACTTGATCTAACAAAGCGCTCGTTTCTTGAAGCAATGACTTAAATATATTAATTTCTTGTTGGAAGATATTCAGTGGATGCGTTTTATCATTTGAAAGTGTGATTTCTGTCAGTGATTGTTTTGTCACCTTTTCATATGTTGAGACAAAACGTTCTATTTCATACATAGACGTAAATTTTTCAATAAAGTAAAGCTGTCTAAGTGCTTCTGTTATTTTACTGCTTGATTCGTTTTGAGAGAGTTCTATTAACATGTCAGTAATATCTTCTTGATGTATATGTTGATCAATGAGTCCTTTAACTTCTTCTTTAACCTCATTTGAAACTGAACTAATATTAAACATCACAAACACCTGCAATTCTTATATTTCATCTCTTCTAGTATAACTGTTTAATATCAGTGACGATATTAGCATATTCACTGAATTTTATCAGATTAATCACTGAATATGTGTTAATATTTGTGTTTGCGTATCCCATTCATAGATCGCAGGCATTTTCATCTGAAGGAAATCTTCATATTGAAACTTGCCTTTAGTTAAATGATTAAATAACAGTGACATTGCGGTGCCATGTCCACATATTAATAATGTAGATACATTACTATTCTTTATAATTTGATTATAGGTTTGAACGATACGATCTTGAACTTCATTTAAAGACTCACCATTTTCCAACTTATAGTCAAAATCTCGCCACTGCTTTTCCGCAAATTCATAAAAGTCTTCTACCCAGCGTCCTATTTTTCTTTCACGCAAACCTTCGTCTTTATTAATCAGCAGCTTCAATCTTTTTGCTGTGGGTAATACAGTTTCTATGACACGACGATAAGGACTGGCGTATATCTGTTCAATGTTTTTATCGTCAAAAAAAGATGCCAATGCTTCTGCTTTATTCAGCCCTTCTTTAGTTAAAGGTGCAATGACATCTTCTTTCACACTATTATCTCTTAATGAATGTCTGACAAAGTATATTTTCATTCTTTTTTATTCTCGTCCTTCTCATCCTCTTCTTCATAAATTGTTAAACTCAAATCAATATAATCTTCCATTTTACTACCTTTACCTTCTTGAGGCTTCCACAGTACTCTTTGGTAATCTGTTCCTCCATCCAAAAAGATACAACCACATTTACAATTGACCATTTCATGTCTATGTGTAGATTCAATAATATCTCCGCACATTTTACATTTCGCAATACTTCTGATGATTTTTTTCATGATGTCCCCTTCTTTCAAGTATTGAGTTTTATTTAATCATTTAAGTTTTCAAGTTGTTCTAATCTTTTTTGATACTGAAGATATAACATGGTAAATCTACTGTTGCTTTTGTTATCCCAAGGTTTTGGACGACCACAAAAATGTAAGAACACAGTATGATAGGCAACCCAATGTGTATCGTACTTACCTACACTTTTTGTATAATACATATTTGCTTGTCTTGTGTCATAATTCCAAATTTCTTCCGGTATTTCTTTAATCTTATCACCATACAAACTATTCATAACGTCTTGATCAGGTAATAATAAGTATTGATTATTTTTCTCTATAAAATTAAAAATATCATCCATGCTTATTTCTTGTCTTGCTTTTTCTACATCAATCAACATAACTCCTGAATTGAAATATACTTGACCTTGTTTCGTACCTAAACGTAGATTATTCATGCCTTGTGAAAATTTTGTAAATCCTTCATGTGTTGCTGCCGCAAATATATTCCTTTCTAAATTCAGATTCCATAAATCGTCTATTGTATTAATCACTAAAATATCTGGATCTAAATAAAGTACTTTTGTCACTGATTCAGGCAGTAATTCACCACACGCTAATCTAAAGTACATTTCTTGAGGATAACGTTCAACTGTTTTCGCATTGCCAAAATAATTAGGCGGTACTTTAACTTCTTCTAATTCCATATTAAATGATGACAATAATTCTTCTAACTGCATTAGTTTACTTTGTGTTATCTTCTCATGAACCAACCAAACTTTAAATGATAAATGGGGATTCGTATCATGTAATGATAACAACATAACCTTTAATGGTTTCAAATAGTTTTCATTTAGCGTTACTAAAATATCTACTTTTTCATGCAATGTTACCGCCTCCTTCTTTTAAAATAATCATATCACACACAACTAATTAATTAGAATTGAAAGCACCAGCGAATTAATGATATGAAAGGATACCAGAAATGAAAAAATTTCTAAAAGGTCGATATGTAAATAACTTTTACGGGCATAAAAAAACACTCCCCAAACTTGGGAAGTGTTTGAATAATAATAATCGTTTGTCCAACAATTAACGTTTTGAGAATTGTGGTGAACGACGTGCTTTTTTAAGACCTGGTTTTTTACGTTCTTTCATACGTGGGTCACGAGTAAGTAATCCAGCGCGTTTTAAAGAACTTCTGTATTCAGGATCTGCTTCTAATAATGCACGAGCGATACCGTGACGGATAGCTTGTGCTTGACCTGTGAAACCGCCACCGTTAACGTTAACTAAAACGTCGTAGTTACCTTGAGTTTCTGTAACTTCGAATGGTTGGTTTAAGTCTAAGATTAATGATTCGAATGGTAAATATTCACGTACGTCAACACCGTTTACAGTGATGTTACCTTCGCCTGGTACTAAACGTACACGTGCTACTGAGTGTTTACGACGGCCTGTGCCTCTATATTCAACTTGTGCCAATGTAATTTCCTCCTTCTAATTAACCACGTAACTCGTAGTTTTCTGGTTGTTGTGCAGCGTGTGGATGTTCAGCGCCACCATATACAAATAATTTTTTACCTTGTTTTTCACCTAAACGGTTGCTTGGTAACATACCTTTAATTGAAATTTCAAGTAAACGTGCTGGGTTTTTCTCTTTTAATTCACCAGCTGTGATTGATTTAATACCACCTGGGTAGTTTGAGTGACGGTAGTAAACTTTGTCAGATTCTTTTTTACCAGTCATTTCGATTTGTCCAGCGTTGATGATGATTACATAGTCACCGTTATCAACGTGTGGTGTGTAAGTTACTTTATGTTTTCCGCGTAAAATAGTTGCTACTTCTGATGATAAACGACCTAGTGTTTGGCCAGCCGCATCAATAACATACCATTTGCGCTCAATGTTTGATTCATTAGCCATAAATGTTTGACGCATAATAATTGTCCTCCTAATAATAACTGCGTGTTGAGTTGCTTTTTAAAAAATCAATGTTACGATTCAAAGCTCAGATAATTTCAGATTGTTGATTTCGTTTCGACTTTGCTTCTATATCTAGTAACACAATAAGTTTCCGGGGCTTATCGTGGGGTGATATAAAACAATACCGCATATAATCGTATAATTTATTAGTGTATTTGTCAATACGAATCAGTCATTTTGCAATGATTTTTTGCGATGAATTTTTATATCTGAACCAAAATCTTGTATCAGTGATTCTGGTGATAAATATATCTTTTCTAAATACAATCCTTCTGCGGGTGCAGTGAACGGTACTTGATTACGATCTTTCGCTTCTAATAAGCCTGGAACTTCGTCTGGTGATCGCTTACCTTTACCGACTTCGATTAAAAACGCGACTAACACACGTACCATATTATATAGAAAACCAGAGCCAGTCACAACATAGTCAAAGCCATTTTTTGTTTTAATAATTTCACTTTGATAAAGCGTACGCTCTTTACTTTCTACTTCGGTCTTTTGTGAACAAAATCCTGTAAAATCATGCGTACCGATAAATTGTTGTGCTGCTTGATTCATTTTATCTAAATCTAAGTCATAATCATTATAAGTTTTTAAACCGCTCATAAAAACATCGCGATGCGCACCTTGATACACCATATAACGATATCGCTTTCCTACGCAGTCATAGCGGCAATGAAAGTCGTCATCGACGATTGATACCTCTTTGACATAAATGTCGTCAGGCAGTGCGCTATTCATCGCATATTGCCATTGCTTAGGTGCGATATCTAGTTCTGTATCAAAATGGAAATATTGTTCCATCGCATGCACCCCTCTATCTGTTCTGCTTGAAGGATGGATACGTACATGACGCTTATGCATACGTTTTAAAATCTTCTCAAATTGTTGTTGCACGGTTCTACCGTGTTGTTGAATCTGAAAGCCTAAGAAGTTGCTTCCTTGATACGCTATATTAACTAAAATACGCACACGTCTACACTCCTAAATATTTTAATACAAATAATATAACCGCAATTGGAATCAATGAACCGATAAGCAAAGTATCTTTCCAATGCCATTCTAATTTACGGAAACTTGTACGTTTTGATTTTACATCATATCCACGTACTTCCATCGCAATTGCTAAATCTTCTGCACGTTGAAAGGCAGAAATAAATAGTGGAATCAGTAATGGAATAAATGCTTTGATTCTTTGTCCCATTGAACCTGAACTAATTTCAGATCCTCGTGATTTTTGCGCTAAAATAATTTTATCTAACTCTTCCATTAACGTTGGGATGAAACGTAGCGCAATGGACATCATCATGCTTAATTGTTGTACAGGGACTTTTACAACTTTAAGCGGCGATAAAATTTTATCAAAGGCATCTGTTAATGCGATCGGATTCGTTGTTAAAGTCATAATCGTTGAAGCCATCATAATGAACATCAACCGCATAGATATAAAGATCCCTTCTTTGATACCACCTGAATCAATCGAAATAAATTTCCAGCTGAACAACGTCGTTCCGCCTTTAGTTAAAAACAAATGCATTAAAAACGTAAAAATTAAAAAGAACAGTATTGGGGTTAAGCCTTTTAATAAATAAAACAGCTTGATTTTACCACAATACATAAATATCAATAACACTAACAACATCCACCCATACATCGGGAAGCTATGACAGAAAAAGACTAAGACAATATAGAAAAAGACAAATGCTAATTTAGCTCTAGGATCCATACGATGTATTATCGAATCCAGAGGTAAATAGCGACCAATGATAAATTTATTTTTCATTTCGCTGCCACTCCCTATAGAGTTCAATAAACTCTTCGTCAGTTAATGCTGTATCAGATAGTTTAGTCTGATGTTTGTGTTCAAAGTCTCTTTGTAGTTGCACAATGTCTGGTAAATCCAATGAATAATCATTAATACGCTCGGAATCACTGAATAATGCTCTTGGTGTCCCCTCATATACAAGCGTTTCTTGTTGTAAGACTTTAATACGGTCTGCATATTGTGCAACGTCATTCATGTCATGAGTTACCAATACGATAGTCTTTCCTTCCTGCTGCAACTGTTTTAGTAAACCCATCACTTGCTTTCGACTGTGTGGATCTAAGCCTGCTGTCGGTTCATCTAACACAATGATGTCTGGATCCATCGCAAGAATTGAAACAATCGCAATTTTACGCATTTGTCCTCCAGACATTTGAAAGGGTGACTTGTTCATCACATCGCGGTCAAAACCTAATTTCATCAGTAAACGATATGCGTAGTCCTTTACCTTGTCTAAGTTCATATTGAAATTTTTGGGACCGAACAGAATCTCACGCTCTACACTATCTTCAAAGAGTTGTGATTCTGGAAATTGAAAGACAAGCCCTACACGTTGTCTCATAGGGCGAATCGCTTTATCCTTAGTCTTTGCCTTCAGAACTAAATCATCAAGCGCTACGGTGCCGTAAGAGGGCTTTAACAAGCCATTAAAATGTTGGATTAATGTAGATTTGCCTGAACCTGTCTGACCAATAATCGCATAATAATGTCCTGGTTCAAACTCTGTATTGATTTGATGTAATGCTTCATATTCAAAAGGTGTGCCTTTTTGGTACACATATGTGACGTCGTTAAATTTTATACTCATAAACGTGCCACCAGTGCATCATATGTCAGAAACTCAGACGGGTTACCAAGCAATGAATTAATGCGCATTGGAAATGGTAAATCTAAACCTATTTCTGTTAATGATGCTCCTTTCTCAAAAATTGCTTCTGGTGTACCTTTTTCATACACCTCTCCACGATTCATCACAATCATATAATCTGAATCTAATGTTTCAGTTAAATCATGTGTAATCGAAATAATCGTTACATTTTTTTCAGTGTTCAAATGTCTGACCAGCTGCATCAGCGATTGTTTGCCTTCAGGATCTAACATAGATGTGGCTTCATCTAAGATAATCACATCTGGACTTAAAACTAATACACCTGCAATCGCAACACGTTGTTTTTGTCCGCCTGATAAGGCTTGTGGTTCATGATTACGTTGTGCATACATTTCAACTTCTTTTAATACTTGCGGGACAGCTTGATGCATTTCTTTGTAAGGGACTTCGAAATTTTCTAAACCGAATGCGACATCATATTGAACTGTAGAGCCCACAAATTGGTTCTCAGGATTTTGAAAGACTATGCCTAGGTGTTGACGAATCTCTGCTAAATTATCAGCTGTCATTGGTTGACCGTTTACAAGAATTTCCCCTTTTTGAAACGGCATCATACCCATCATCAGTTTTGCGATGGTAGATTTACCTGAACCATTATGACCGACAATAGAGGTCCATTTACCTTTAGGGATATTAAATGATAGATTTTTTAATGTGAACCATTCGTCGCCTTGGTATTGAAATGACACGTCATTAAATTCAATAATGTTCTCTGTGTTCAATATGACTCTGTCCCTTCTGTTTATTTTCACTCTACTTATTGTACATGAATATACGATATGTGTATATCCAAGACTATGTATCAAAAGCCCCTGTACCTAAAGAGAGTAAAGGGGCTTCGAAATAAAAAAGCGCGCACCCCATTCAATAATTGAGTTCACGCTTTAAAAAATATTAAGTTCTGTGAATGGGGTACTCTGAGCTAGACAATATTTGTATGTGGCAAACATTATCGTTGCACTCATTTGCTTTATATATTCATAAGTTCAGTGTGTTTACTTGTACAATGATAAGCGCACAATGTCATCACCATCGTGTGCTTCTACTTATCATCGTTGCTTTGTTACAAGTTAAAGTTGGAATTAAACGAATTCGATAATTGCTGCTTCAGCACCGTCTCCGCGACGAGGACCTACTTTAAGTACACGAGTGTATCCGCCTTGGCGTTCTGTGTAACGAGGAGCAATTTCACCGAATAATTTTTGTAAAGCTGTTTGTGTAGTTTCATCTTCGTTTAAGATTTCAACATCACGAACGATTCTAGCTGCTTGACGACGTGAAGCTAAATCTCCTTTTTTACCTAAAGTGATTAATTTATCAACCACACCGCGTAATTCTTTAGCGCGAGCTTCAGTTGTTTCAATACGCTCATTAACGATTAATGAAGTAGCTAAGTCACGTAACATTGCTTTACGTTGATCAGATGTACGACCTAATTTTCTGTAACCCATGAGTTAACCTCCTTTACCTTTATCAATCTTCTTTTCTTAGACCTAAACCTAAGTCTTCAAGTTTGTATTTTACTTCTTCTAAAGATTTACGACCTAAATTACGTACTTTCATCATATCTGCTTCAGATTTGTCAGCCAATTCTTGAACGCTGTTGATGCCTGCACGTTTTAGACAGTTATAAGAACGTACTGATAAGTCTAATTCTTCGATAGACATTTCAAGTACTTTTTCTTTTTGATCTTCTTCTTTCTCAATCATGATTTCAGCGTTTTTCGCTTCATCAGTGAGTCCAACAAAGATGTTCAAGTGTTCAGTCATAATTTTTGCTGCTAATGAAACTGATTCTTGTGGAGTGATTGATCCATCAGTCCATACATCTAATGTTAATTTATCAAAGTCACTGCTTTGACCTACACGAGTATTTTCTACTGTATAGTTAACTCTTTCTACTGGTGAGTATAAAGAGTCTACTGGTATAACACCAATTGGTAAATCACTAGTATTATTTTGTTCAGCTAATGCGTAACCTCTACCCTTATTCGCAACAAGACGGATTTTTAAATGTCCACCTTTAGCAACTGTAGCAATTTTAAGCTCTGGGTTTAAAATTTCAACATCACTATCATGAGTAATGTCAGCTGCAGTTACTTCGCCTTCATCTTTAACATCGATTTCTAATGTTTTATCTTCTTCAGAATAAATTTTAAGAGCTAGTTTCTTAATATTCATAATGATTGTAGATACGTCTTCAACCACATTTTCAATTGCTGAGAATTCGTGTAGAACTCCCTCAATTTCGATGTACTTAACGGCTGCACCTGGTAATGAAGATAGTAGGATACGACGTAAGGAGTTTCCTAGCGTAGTGCCATAGCCACGTTCTAGTGGTTCAACAACAAACTTACCGAATTTAGCATCTTCACTAATTTCAATTGTCTCAATTCTAGGTTTTTCAATTTCTATCATTATTTACATATCCTCCTTGGTTACGTCGACTTATAAGATACAGTTTATCTTAGTGATCTGCGGAAAATAACTATTTCTTGACAATAATATTATACGCGACGACGTTTTGGCGGACGGCAACCGTTATGAGGTACTGGAGTAACGTCTCTAATAGCTGTTACTTCTAAACCTGCTGATTGCAATGCACGGATAGCTGATTCACGGCCTGGACCAGGTCCTTTTACTGTTACTTCTACAGATTTTAAGCCATGTTCCATAGCTGCTTTTGAAGCAGTTTCTGAAGCCATTTGTGCTGCGAATGGTGTAGATTTTTTAGAACCTTTGAAACCAAGCGCACCTGCTGATGACCATGATAATGCGTTACCAAATTCATCAGTGATTGTTACGATTGTATTGTTGAAAGTTGAACGAATGTGAGCCACACCGTTTTCAACATTCTTTTTCACTCTGCGTTTACGAGATACTTGTTTACGTGCCATTAATATTTTCCTCCTTTACCTATTATTTTTTCTTGTTAGCTACAGTTTTAACTGGGCCTTTACGTGTACGAGCATTGTTTTTAGTTTTTTGACCGCGAACTGGTAAGCCACGACGGTGACGGATACCACGGTAAGATGAGATTTCCATTAAACGTTTGATGTTTAAGTTTTGCTCACGACGTAAGTCACCTTCTACTTTGTAGCTGTCTACAACTTCACGAAGACGACCTAATTCATCGTCAGTTAATTCGTTAGTACGAGTTTGTGGAGAAACTCCAGCTTCTGCTACGATTTTTTCAGCAGTTGATTTACCAATACCGTAAATATAAGTTAATGAAATTACAACGCGTTTTTCGCGTGGAATATCGACTCCTGCAATACGTGCCATATTATTTTACACCTCTCTTTTATTAACCTTGTCTTTGTTTGTGTTTCGGATTTTCACAAATGATCATTACTTTACCTTTACGTTTAATGACTTTACATTTTTCGCAAATAGGTTTTACTGATGGTCTTACTTTCATTTTAATACCTCCCTGTAATAATGGAGTGACGAATTATTTATAACGATAAGTGATTCTTCCGCGAGTTAAATCATACGGAGACATTTCTACTGTTACTTTGTCGCCAGGTAGAATACGAATATAATTCATTCTAATTTTACCACTCACATGTGCTAAAATTTCATGACCATTTTCTAATTCTACTTTAAACATTGCATTTGGTAAAGTATCTGTTACTGTACCTTCTAATTCAATTACATCTTGTTTTGCCATTAGAACAATTCCCCCTTTTGCATTATTAGTTAATGTCTATTGGAAAATGTTAGACATACTGCCCTTGTATCATTACGTTGAACAAAAATCGGGAATCATTATCGTTATGCTGTCACTCATAATTCGTTAGGCTGAGAGACAAACAATATCAGACTGCCTTCATTCAACATACAAGCAGCAATGTTGAATTACTTAAGATCTTCCAAGATATCGATAACTGAGCCAGTTACTTCTTGGATATCTTTAGAACCGTCAACGTTTTTCAAAACGCCTTCTTTATCATAGTATTCTAAGATAGGTTTAGACTGTTTTACGTTAACTTCTAAACGTTTTGCAACTGTTTCTGGATTGTCATCTTCACGTTGGTATAATTTACCGCCATCAAGATCACAAACACCATCCACTTTTGGAGGATTGAACACAAGATGATAAGTTGTTCCGCAAACTTCACAAACGCGACGTCCAGTCAAACGATTCATGAGTTCTTCTTCCGGAACTTCAATATTAATAACTGCATCAATCTTTCTGCCAAGTTCTGTCATGATTTTACTTAATGCTTCTGCTTGTTCAAGTGTACGTGGGAAACCATCTAATAAAAATCCTTTTTTCGCATCGTCTTCAGAAAGTCTTTCTTTAACGATACCCACAGTTACTTCATCAGGTACAAGTTCGCCACGGTCCATATAAGACTTAGCTTCTTTACCTAATTCAGTTTCATCTTTGATAGCTTTTCTAAACATATCACCTGTAGATATATGCGGAATAGGGAATTTCTTAACAATTTCACTCGCTTGAGTTCCTTTACCTGCGCCAGGTAAACCCATTAAGATGATATTCATATTGCCCTCCTACAAATTATCTACCACCAAAGCCTTTATATTCTTTTTGGTTAACTTGTGCTTCCAAGCTCTTCATAGTTTCGATTGCAACACCGATAACGATCAATAAGCTTGTACCGCCGACTTGAATCGATTGCGGTAAGTTCATAAATTTAGTAGCAAGAATCGGTAAAATAGCGATAACTGCTAAGAAGATAGAACCTACAAAAGTTAAACGATATAAAACTTTGGTAATATACTTTTTAGTTTTTTCACCAGGTCTGATACCCGGTACATAACTGCCTTGTTTCTTAAGGTTGTCAGCCATTTTTTCTGGATTAACTTGAACAAATGCATAGAAATAAGTGAATGCAATGATCAAGATAATATAAATTACCATTCCGATGTTACTTGATGGATTGGCTGTATTGGCAATTTGCTGCGCCCAGTCAGCTTTAGGGAAGAACATTGTTAACGTTCTCGGTAACAAGAAGAATGCCATAGCAAAGATAACCGGGATAACCCCTGCTGAGTTAACTTTCAACGGCAAATACGTTGCATTTCGTCCTAAACGCTGAGCGGATTGTTTTTTCGCATATTGAATAGGTATCTTACGAACAGCTTGTAATACGTACACAGCACCCATTGTTAGTAAAATCAAACCAATAACTAGCCCTGCTACTTGCAACCATGCGATTGTTGTATCACTTTGCCCTACAAAGGCTTGTTGATAGAACTGAATCAGTGATGATGGCAAAGTAGACAAGATACCGGCGAAGATAATAATGGAAATACCATTACCTACACCATATTGTGTTATCTGTTCACCTAACCATAATAAGAAAGCTGTTCCTGCTGTTAATACAATTGCAATCAACAAATAACTCATAGGTGAAGGATCAACAATCAATGCACCTTTAAGATAGTTATTGAATTGGAATGCCATCCCTATTGATTGGATGAATGCCAAAAGTATCGCAAAATAGCGCGTAACGTTGTTTAGTTTCTTACGACCAACGTCACCTTGTTTGGCCCATTCTGTAAACTTAGGAACTATATCCATTTGCAATAACTGCATAACGATTGAAGCAGTGATGTAGGGCATAATACCCATTGCAAAAATGGAAAAGTTCTTCAAGGCTCCCCCACCGAATGTATTCAATAGATCAGTGACACCTTGAGAACCTTGTTGACTTTCAAACGCTGCTGGATTGACTCCAGGCGCTGGTATATAAGTACCTATTTTAAAAATAACTAGCATTGCGAGCGTAAAAAAGATCTTGTTTCGCACTTCTTTTGTTTTAAAGAAGTTTACGAATGTGTCAAACATTAGATCACCTCGTGTGCTCCACCTTTAGCATCAATTGCTTCAGCTGCAGATGCAGAGAATTTATGTGCTTTTACTGTTAATTTTTTCTCTAGAGAACCATTACCTAATACTTTGATACCCGCTTTTGCGTTTTTAACTACGCCTGTTTCGATTAAAAGTTCAGGAGTAACTTCTGTACCTTCTTCAAAACGGTTTAATTGGTCTAAATTCACAACTGCGTATTCTTTACGGTTGATGTTTGTGAAACCGCGTTTAGGGATACGACGGAATAATGGTAATTGACCACCTTCGAAACCTGGTCTTACTTTACCACCTGAACGTGCTTTTTGACCTTTTTGACCACGTCCACTTGTTTTACCATTACCTGTAGCAGCACCACGACCTACGCGGTTGCGTTCTTTACGTGATCCTTCTGCTGGATGTAAATCATGTAATTTCATTACGGCACCTCCTTATATATTATCTAATTATGCGTCTAATTCTTCAACTTTTAGCAAGTGACTTACTTTGTTCACTTGTCCACGGATAGCTGGGTTGTCTTCTACAACTACTGTAGAGTTAGTTTTTTTCAAACCTAATGCTTCAACAGTTTTACGTTGTGTTTCTGGACGACCAATAACACTACGTGTGAGGGTAATTTGTAATTTAGCCATTATTCATTTTCCCTCCTTAATTGTATAATTCTTCTACTGATTTGCCGCGTAATTTCGCAACTTCTTCAGCACTTTTTAGATTTTCTAAACCATTGATTGTAGCACGAACCATGTTAATTGGTGTGTTAGAACCTAATGACTTACTTAAGATATCAGTGATACCTGCTAACTCTAATACGGCACGAACTGGTCCACCGGCGATAACCCCAGTACCAGGTGCTGCTGGTTTCAATAATACACTTCCTGAACCGAAACGGCCAGTGATTGTGTGTGGTGTTGTACCTTCAACACGGTTTACAGATACTAATTCTTTTTTAGCAGCTTCTACCGCTTTTTTGATCGCTTCTGGTACCTCTTGTGCTTTACCTGTACCGAATCCAACACGACCATTTTTGTCTCCAACTACTACTAATGCAGTGAAACGGAAACGACGTCCACCTTTTACAACTTTCGCAACACGGTTAATCGTAACAACGCGTTCTTCAAATTCTTTGTTTTCTTCATCTCTGCGAGCCATTATTTGTCCCTCCTTTTATGATTAAAATTCTAAGCCATTTTCACGTGCTGCATCTGCTAATGCTTTAACACGTCCATGGTATAAGTAACCTCCACGGTCGAAGACGATTGCAGTGATACCTTTATCAACTGCTTTCTTAGCGATTACTTCGCCCACTTTGGCTGATAATTCAACTTTTGAACCAGTTTCATTTTCGAAATCTTTATCTTGAGTTGATGCTTGAGCTAAAGTTACGCCTTTAGTATCATCAATGATTTGTGCATAGATGTGTTTGTTAGAACGATATACGTTTAAACGTGGTTTTTCAGAAGTACCAGTTAAGTTAGTACGTACACGTGCATGTCTTTTTAAGCGTACTTTATTTTTATCAATTTTGCTGATCATGCTTTATTCTCCTTTCTTTAGAGAGTTATTTATTATTTACCAGTTTTACCTTCTTTACGACGAACATATTCGCCTTGGTAACGGATACCTTTACCTTTATAAGGTTCTGGTGGTCTTACGGCACGGATTTTAGATGCTGTAGCACCAACTAATTCTTTAGAAATACCTTCAACTTTAACTGTTGTGTTTTTCTCAACTGTGAATGTGATACCATCTTCTGGTTTGAATTCAACTGGGTGAGAGTAACCAACGTTAAGTACTAAGTTGCTACCTTGCAATTGTGCACGGTAACCAACACCGATAAGTTCTAAAGTTTTTTCGAAACCTTTAGCTACACCTTGTACCATATTGTTAATTAACGCACGAGTTGTTCCATGAACTGTTCTGTCTTTTTGAGAATCAGATGGACGTACAACTTCTAATGTGTTGTCTTCTAATTTGTAAGTCATGCTAGGATCCATAGTACGTGATAATTCACCTTTAGGACCTTTTACTGTAACTGTATTACCTTTGATGTCTACTGTAACATCGCTAGGAATTTCAATAATTTTCTTACCTACACGGCTCATTTACGGGCACCTCCTTAATTATTTATTACCAAACGTATGCTAATACTTCTCCGCCTACGTTACGTTTTCTTGCTTCTCTGTCAGTTACGATACCTTCAGAAGTTGAAACTAATGCGATACCTAAACCGTTTAATACTTTAGGTACTTCGTCAGCTTTAGCATAGACACGTAAACCTGGTTTAGAAATACGTTTTAAGCCTGTGATAACGCGTTCGTTGTTTTGACCATATTTAAGGAATAAACGTAAAACACCTTGTTTATCATCTTCTACGAACTCAACGTTTTTAATGAAACCTTCGTTTTTAAGGATTTCAGCAATTTGTTTTTTAATATTTGACGCAGGCAACTCGATTTTTTCATGACGCACCATGTTTGCGTTTCTTACACGAGTTAGCATATCTGCGATTGGATCTGACATTGTCATAGATTGTTGCCTCCTTTCAAGACTCTCTTTAATTACCAGCTAGCTTTACGAACGCCAGGGATTTGGCCTTTATAAGCTAATTCACGGAAACAGATACGGCATAATTTAAATTTGCGGTATACAGAATGTGGGCGTCCACAGCGTTCACAACGAGTGTATTCGCGCACTGGGAATTTTTGCTTTTTAGCTTGTTTTACAACCATTGATTTTTTAGCCACTTAATTAGCCTCCTTTATATTAGAGCTTACTTTTGAAATGGCATACCGAATTGAGTTAACAATGCACGGGCTTCTTCGTCAGTGTTAGCAGTTGTAACAATAACGATATCCATTCCTCTTACTTTACTTACTTTATCATAATCGATTTCTGGGAAAATTAATTGTTCTTTGATACCTAATGTGTAGTTACCGCGACCGTCGAATGCTTTTTTAGAAACACCGTGGAAGTCACGTACACGTGGTAATGATACTGAGATTAATTTATCAAGGAATTCATACATTCTTTCTCCGCGAAGAGTAACTTTTGCTCCGATTGGCATACCTTCACGTAAACGGAATGTTGCTACTGATTTTTTAGCTTTTGTGATTAATGGTTTTTGACCTGTAATTAATGTTAACTCTTCAACAGCGTTGTCTAATACTTTAGAGTTTTGAACAGCGTCACCTACACCCATGTTCACAACGATTTTATCGATTTTAGGTACTTCCATTACTGAACTATAGTTGAATTCTTTCATTAAGTTCTCAGTAACTTCTGTATTGAATTTTTCTTTTAAACGGCTCAAAGTGGATCCTCCTTTCAACTAGTTATTAATTATTAGATTTGATTTCTTCGCCTGATTTTTTAGCGATACGAACTTTTTTACCATCAACAAATTTGTAACCTACACGAGTTGGTTCATTTGTTTTTGGGTCCAATAATTGTACGTTAGAAACATGAATAGCTGCTTCAGTTTCTAAGATTCCACCTTCTGGATTAAATTGAGTCGGTTTTTGGTGCTTTTTAATGATGTTCACACCTTCCACAACGACACGGTCTTTTTTAGGTTCTGTTGCTTGTACAACACCTGTTTTACCTTTATCTTTACCTGAGATAACGATTACGTTGTCACCTTTTTTGATATGCATGTGGGCACCTCCTTAGATTTTATTTATTAAAATTATAGTACTTCTGGTGCTAATGAAATAATTTTCATGTAGTTGCTGTCACGTAATTCACGAGCTACTGGTCCGAAGATACGAGTACCGCGTGGACTCTTGTCGTCACGAATAACTACACATGCATTTTCATCAAATTTGATGTAAGAACCGTCTTTACGACGTACTCCTGATTTAGTACGTACTACAACAGCTTTAACAACTTCACCTTTTTTAACAACGCCTCCTGGTGTAGCATTTTTAACAGTACACACAATTACGTCGCCGATGTTCGCTGTTTTACGACCAGATCCGCCTAATACTTTGATTGTTAGAACTTCACGAGCACCTGAGTTGTCAGCTACTTTCAAGCGTGTTTCTTGTTGGATCATGAATTAAACCTCCCTTATCTTTAAATGATTAAATAATAACTGATTCTTCAACAATTTCTACTAAACGAAAACGTTTTGTTGCTGATAAAGGGCGAGTTTCTTGAATCTTAACGATGTCTCCTAATTTAGCTGAATTGTTTTCATCATGAGTTTTATATTTTTTAGAATATTTTACTCGTTTACCATATAATTTATGAGTTTTGTAAGTCTCTACAAGTACAGTTACAGTTTTATCCATTTTGTCTGATACGACTCTACCTACATAAACTTTACGATCATTTCTTTCGCTCACTTTTGTAACCTCCTCTTTCAATTATTATTGATTAGCCTTACTTTGTTCAATTTCTCTTTCACGAGCAACAGTTTTTAGACGTGCAATCGTTTTTCTTACTGTACGAATACGTGCAGTTTCCTCTAATTGTCCTGTAGCTAACTGAAAGCGTAGGTTAAAAAGTTCTTCTTTTGAAGATTTGATTTGCTCTTCGATTTCTGAAGTGGTTAAGTCTCTAATTTCCTTAGCTTTCATTTGATTCACCACCCAATTCTTCACGTTTTACAAACTTAGATTTAACTGGAAGTTTGTGACTTGCTAAACGTAATGCTTCGCGTGCAACTTCTTCTGACACGCCTGCAACTTCAAATAAGATTCTACCTGGTTTAACTACTGCGATCCAGCCTTCTACTGCACCTTTACCAGCACCCATACGTACTTCTAAAGGTTTTTTAGTATATGGTGTATGAGGGAAGATTTTAATCCAAACTTTCCCGCCACGTTTCATATAACGAGTCATCGCAATACGAGCAGATTCGATTTGACGAGATGTGATCCAAGAAGTTGTAGTAGCTTGTAATCCATACTCACCAAATGTTACAAAGTTACCGCCTTTAGAACGTCCTTTTGTGTTTGGACGATGTTGACGACGATATTTAACGCGTTTTGGTAGCAACATTATTATTTTCCTCCTTCACTATTGTTCTTAGTAGGAAGAACTTCTCCACGATAGATCCATACTTTAACTCCAAGTTTACCGTATGTTGTATCAGCTTCAGCATGTGCGTAGTCAATGTCAGCACGTAATGTGTGAAGTGGAACAGTTCCTTCTGAATATTGTTCAGCACGAGCGATGTCAGCTCCGCCTAAACGACCTGAAACTTGAGTTTTAACACCTAAAGCTCCTAGTTTCATAGCTCTTTGAATAGCTTGTTTTTGTACACGACGGAATGATGCACGGTTTTCTAATTGACGAGCGATGTTCTCAGCAACTAAACGAGCATCTAAATCAACTTTTTTGATTTCGATCACGTTAATGTGTACACGTTTGTTAGTTAAGTTATTTAATTTGTTACGAAGTTTTTCAATTTCTGAACCGCCTTTACCAATTACCATACCTGGTTTACCAGTGTGGATTGCAATATTGATACGGTTAGCAGCACGTTCGATTTCTACGTGAGAAACTGATGCTTCTTTTAATTCGTTATCGATGAACTTACGGATTTTTAAATCTTCATGTAATAAAGTAGCGAAATCTTTTTCAGCATACCATTTAGCGTCCCAATCACGGATAACACCAACACGAAGTCCGATTGGATTAATTTTTTGACCCACAGTATTCCCTCCTTAGATAGTTTATTAAGCTTCTTTAGCTTCTTCTTTGCCGTCACTTACGACAATTGTAATGTGGCTTGTACGTTTGTTAATTGCACTTGCGCGTCCTTGAGCACGTGGACGGAAACGTTTTAAAGTTGGTCCTTCGTTAGCATATGCTTCTTTAACAACTAATTCATCTGTATTCATGTCATAGTTGTGCTCTGCATTAGCTAAAGCGGACATTAATAATTTTTCAACAACTGGTGATGATGCTTTGTTAGTTAATTTTAAAATAGCAACAGCTTCACCAACGTTTTTGCCTCTGATTAAGTCTAAAACTAATCTGACTTTACGAGGTGCGATTCTGATAGTTCTAGCAACCGCTTTTGCTTCCATTTGGTCTTCCTCCTCTACTTAATAGAAAGTATTTATCTTCTTGTTTTTTTGTCGTCTGCAGCATGTCCTTTGAATGTACGAGTTGGAGCAAATTCACCTAATTTGTGACCAACCATATCTTCAGTTACATAAACAGGTACATGTTTACGTCCATCGTATACTGCAAAAGTAATACCGATGAAGTTAGGGAAAATAGTTGAACGACGTGACCAAGTTTTAATCACAGTTTTTTTCTGATTACCTTCTTGCGCTTCCACTTTTTTCATCAAGTGGTCATCGACGAAAGGTCCTTTTTTAATACTACGAGCCATTATGGCGCCTCCCTTCTTATTATGTGCGTGCAGCGATTACGCCGCACACCCAAATAAGTTGTTATTATTTTCTTTTACGTCTACGTACGATAAGTTTATCTGATGATTTTTTACCGCGACGAGTTTTCTTACCAAGAGTTGGTTTACCCCATGGTGACATTGGTGATGGCATACCGATTGGAGCACGACCTTCACCACCACCGTGTGGGTGATCGTTAGGGTTCATTACAGAACCACGAACTGTTGGACGGATACCTTTCCAACGAGAACGTCCGGCTTTACCAACGTTAACAAGTTCATGTTGTAAGTTACCAACTTGACCTACAGTTGCACGGCAAGTTGAAAGAATCATACGAACCTCACCTGAGCGAAGTCTTACTAATACGTATTTACCTTCTTTACCAAGTACTTGAGCACTTGCACCTGCTGAACGAGCGATTTGTCCGCCACGGCCAGGTTTTAATTCGATATTGTGAACTACAGTACCTACTGGAATGTTAGCTAATGGTAATGCGTTACCTACTTTAATGTCAGCTTCTTCACCATTTTCTACTGTTTGTCCTACAACCAAACCTTTTGGAGCGATGATGTAACGTTTTTCACCATCTGCATATACTAACAATGCAATGTTAGCTGAACGGTTTGGATCGTATTGGATAGAATCAACTTTTGCTGGGATTCCATCTTTGTTACGTTTGAAATCAATAACACGGTATTGACGTTTGTGTCCGCCACCATGATGGCGTACTGTCATTTTACCTTGGTTGTTGCGTCCCGCTTTTTTCGGTAGCGGTTGTAATAATGACTTTTCTGGAGTCGTTTTTGTGATTTCAGCGAAATCCAATGAAGTCATATTACGACGACCATTTGTAATCGGCTTATAATGTTTAAGAGCCATTGTCGCTTACCTCCTTATTGGTAATTTTATTTTTTAGTTGAATAGATCGATTGATCCTTCTTTAAGTGTAACGATCGCTTTGCGTCTTCTGTTTGTATAGCCTTGGTAACGGCCCATACGTTTTTTCTTAGCTTTGTAGTTGACGATATTTACTTTGTCTACTTTAACATCGAAAATTTCTTCAACTGCAATTTTAACTTGTGTTTTATTCGCACGTGTATCTACATCAAAAGTGTATTTGTCTTCAGCCATTGCTTCTGAAGATTTTTCTGTGATTACGGGGCGCTTAAGAACGTCTCTTGCTTCCATTATCCGAGCACCTCCTCAACTTTTTTAGCAGCTGCTTCTGTAATTAATACACTGTCAGCGCTAGTGATGTCTAATACGTTTAAACCAGTTACAGTAGTGATTTGAACACCAGGAATGTTACGTGCTGATAATTCAACATTTACATCTTCTGATTCAGTAACTACTAAAACTTTTTTAGGTAATTCTAAGTTTGATAATACCTTAGTGAATTCTTTAGTTTTTGGTGCTTCTAAACCGAAAGCATCAATAATTTTGAATTCATTTTCTTGTACTTTGAAAGATAATGCAGAACGTAATGCTAAACGACGCATTTTCTTAGGCATTTTGTATGCATAGCTTCTTGGAGTCGGTCCGAATACGATACCGCCACCACGCCATTGTGGAGCACGGATAGTACCTTGACGCGCACGTCCTGTACCTTTTTGTCTCCATGGTTTACGTCCACCGCCGCGTACTGCTGAACGGTTTTTAACCGAATGCGTACCTTGGCGTAATGAAGCACGTTGTAAATTAATTGCTTCGAAAAGAACATCTTTGTTTGGTTCAATTGCGAATACAGCATCGCTTAATTCAACTGAACCTGCTTTTGATCCGTCTACTTTTAATACATCATAATTTGCCATTATGCATTTTCCTCCTTTCGTTAATTAATTATTTGTTACCTTTTTAATTGAAGTTTTGATTTCTACTAATCCTTTTTTAGGACCAGGCACATTACCTTTAACTAAGATAACGTTGTTTTCTGTATCGATTTGTACAACTTCTAAGTTTTGTACTGTCACTGTGTTGCCACCCATACGACCTGGCATTTTGTGACCTTTAAATACTTTAGATGCGTCAGATGCCATACCTACAGAACCTGGCGCTCTGTGGAAATGAGAACCGTGAGACATTGGTCCACGACCGTGGCCATGACGTTTAATATTACCTTGGAAACCTTTACCTTTAGATACTCCAGTTACGTCAATGATGTCCCCAGCTTCAAATGTATCAACTGAGACTTCTTGACCTACTTCGTATTCATCAACATTGATGTTTCTGAATTCACGAATGAAGCGCTTAGGAGCTGTGTCAGCTTTTTTAGCGTGACCTTCAGCTGGTTTATTAGCATATTTATTTGACTTGCTGTCTTTTTTGTATGCTTGTTTGTCTTCAAAACCTACTTGGATAGCGTTGTAACCGTCTACCTCTTCAGTTTTCTTTTGTAATACTACGTTTTGTCCTGCTTCTACTACAGTTACTGGGATTAAGTCTCCGTTTTCACCGAATACTTGTGTCATCCCGATTTTTCTTCCTAAGATTCCTTTGGTCATCGAAAGTCCACCTCCTATGATTTTCTATTATAATTTAATTTCGATGTCTACACCTGATGGTAAGTTTAAGCCCATAAGAGCATCAACAGTTTTTGGTGTAGGGTTAACAATGTCGATTAAACGTTTATGAGTACGTTGTTCGAATTGCTCACGAGAATCTTTGTACTTATGCACCGCACGGATGATAGTGTAAATTGATTTTTCAGTTGGTAATGGAATTGGTCCAGAAACTTCTGCACCAGAACGTTTTGCTGTTTCAACAATTTTCTCAGCTGATTGATCAATTACTCTGTGATCATAAGCTTTTAATCTGATTCTGATTTTTTGTTTTGCCATAATTTTCCCTCCTTATATCGTCTACATTTAGTGATAGACTTCTCCACGAAAACTATCTCACACAACGCCATGGCAAAGCGGCCGGGTGTGTCAGTAACCTTTCGCTTCATCGCGTATTCAAAGTCCAACATTAGATATGTTACACGAATCAGCGCTTAGTTGCAACCATTTCATGTAACTTTTTTTATGTTAGACTTTTTCTCTAACACATACCAGTATATTTTACTGCAAATGATTGCACACTTCAACCCGTATAAAGATTTTTTTCTCTAAGTCTTCATATTTTTTCAATCGACTCACATCCTATATAATAGTAAATGAATGGTGGTGATTAAAAGTGAAACATAGTACAAGAATCGCATTAATCATTATAAGCATTATCTTGCTGCTCTCTGAACTTTTATATGGTATTCCTTTCTTAGGAGGTTCTATCATCGTTTCATTTGGTTGGCAGCCATTAATCATTAATGCTTTCTTCTATTTATTACTCGTTATCGCATTATTAGCTGACAGCCAAAGTACAATTCGTCCTATGGTCATTATTCCTTTATTAGGAATCGCTGGTTCGTTTATCGCAATTGTTCCTTTTGTCGGAATGATTGTACATTGGATTTTATTCTTCTTAATGTTATTCTTCTTGTTTATTGTCATGAGCACTCCTATTTATATGCCAAATCGAAATGCGAGAGCTGTTTATGATGAGCATGGACGTCGAATTAAATAAGTTATAGATAAATACCGGCAGATCTGTCGGTATCTTTTTATATTTACAAGTGATTTTATGAGTTTCTTCCTATTGTAATGTAAACGCTTCTATTTATATTTATTTTAGAAGTTAAAGGTGTTTGGATTATTAATTTTTAGAAGCGGGTATATTGATAGAGTTCATAATAACGATGAAACATATTGCTTTTTAACTATATTGAATAGAAATAAAGCATGATATAGATAAAAGGAGATAGAGATATGTATCAAGATTTAGAAAATAAAGTAGTTATTGTCACAGGTAGTGGCAGCGGAATTGGTAAAGCTTACGCTGAAGCGTTTGGTAAAGCGAAAGCGAAAGTTGTTTTAAATTACCGTTCTTCTAAACACGAACCTGAGTTAGAAAAACTCAAAAAAGAAATCGAAGATCACGGTGGACAAGCTTTACCTGTTCAAGGTGATGTTACAAACGAAGAAGATATCATCAACCTTGTAGAACAAGCCATCAAACATTTTGGCACTTTAGACATTATGATTAATAACGCTGGATTTGAAAATCCTGTTGCTTCACATGAAATGTCTGTTGAAGAGTTCCAAAAAGCACTTGATGTTAACTTAACAGGTGCATTCATCGGTTCAAGAGAAGCTGTTAAATACTTCCTTAAAGAAGATAAAAAAGGAGTAATCATTAATACAGCGAGTGTGCATGACATCATTCCATGGCCTTACTATGTAAATTATTCAGCAAGTAAAGCTGGCCTAAAAAGTATGATGGAAACAATGTCTATGGAATATGCACAATACGGTATCCGCATTAATAACATTTCACCAGGTGCAGTCGTTACAGAGCATACGAAAGAGAAATTCTCTGATCCTGAAACACGTGAAGAAACTCTTAAAATGATTCCTGCAAGAGAAATTGGCGAAACAGAGCAAGTGGCTAACGTTGCTTTATTCTTAGCATCTGATGCAGCAAGTTATATTCACGGCACAACAATTTATGTTGATGGCGGTATGACGAATTACCCTGCGTTCATGGGTGGTAAAGGTTAATATTATCTCTTGCAGTAAGACACTTGCGAATTGTGCAAGTGTCTTTTTTTGATATATAAAAAAACAAGCCCATATCTCATGAGCTTGCTTAATCGTTTGTTTTAACCGTGTACGAATACGAAGTATAAAATGAATAACACCATTAATACATACATAATTGGATGTACTTCTTTATGACGTTTCGTCACTAACATTGTAATTGGATAGAAGATGAAACCACATGCGATACCTGTCGCAATTGAATAAGATAGTGGCATCATAATAATTGTAATGAACGCTGGAACAGCCAATTCAAATTTCTTCCAATCAATTTGTGATAAGTTTCCTGCCATTAATACCCCTACTACAATTAATGCTGGAGCTGTGACTGCACTCGTAACAACAGCCATTAATGGACTGAAGAATAATGCTAATAAGAAACAGACACCTGTTACAATACTCGCAAAACCAGTTCTTGCACCTACAGCAACACCCGATGTTGATTCAATGTATGAAGTCGTTGTTGTTGTACCGAAAATAGAACCTACGATTGTAGCGATAGAATCTGAGAATAACGCACGACCTGCACGAGGTAATTTATTATCTTTCATCATACCTGCTTGTGAAGCCACTGCCACTAATGTTCCTGCTGTATCAAAGAAATCAATGAACAAGAACGTTAAAATAACAATTAAAAATTGTACTGTAAATAATTGACCTGGGTCTTTAAATGCTTCAAATGCTGCACCGAATGTTGGCGCAATACTTGGAATCTTTCCTACTACTGCATGTGGCATTTGAATTAAACCAGTTAATAATCCGCCGGCTGACGTTAAAATCATACCGATAAAGATAGCACCCGGTACTTTTTTAGCATAAAGTACAACCGTTACGATGATACCAAATACTGCTAATAATACTTTACCGTCTGTAATATGGCCTAAAGTTACAAGCGTAGAATCATTATTCACAATAATACCTGCACCTTGTAAACCAACAAAGGTAATAAACAAACCGATACCCGCTGTTACAGCCATTTTCATCTCATACGGTATGGCGTTAATAATGGTCTCCCGGAGTCCTGTTACGGTTAATATCGCAAAGAAGATACCTGAACATAACACACCTGTTAAACCGATTTGCCATGGAATCCCCATTGTTAACACAACAGTAAATGCGAAGAATGCATTCAGTCCCATACCTGGTGCTAATGCGATTGGATATCTAGCAATGAGTCCCATAAATAATGAACCCACAAATGCAGCTAAGGCTGTCGCAACAAATACTGCGCCCTGATCCATCTTCATATCATCTGGGATACCTTTTACACCTGCTAAACTTAAAATCTGCGGGTTAACAGCTAATATGTAAGCCATAGATAAGAAAGTTGTTAAACCGCCTAAAATCTCACGACGATAATTCGTTTGATACTTATCAAATTGGAAATATTTTTTCACTTTAAAGTCTCCTTAAATGAAATACCTTAATATTCTAATCCCTATTCAAAGAAAATACAATGAAGATTTAAGAAAAAACCAAACAATTTTAATAGAAATTTGAAAAACACACTCATTTTCGAACGATTTCAACACTATATTTTTAAATATTGTTCGTTAAAATTCGTTAATGAGTGTGTCTTCTAATTAAAGTTTCAAATTCTTCAAAGCATCTTGGAATGGATTATTGTTCATTTCTTCTTTACCCATATATTTCTTCATCTCACGTTTAGATACTTTGCCTTTACCTTTATTCTTATGTCTTTGATCCATTTGTTCTTGTGTTTCAGAGTGACCGCAAACACAACGATATGTCGCTTTTTTACCTTTACCGAATAATGTCATTTTCTTATGACAGTTTGGACAACGTGCATTCGTTTTACGTTGTACATTTTTCTTTGTCTTACATGCTGGGTCTTGGCATACAAGCATTTGACCATTTTTTGTTTTGACTTTAATCATGAATTTACCGCATGTCGGACATTCTGTAGTGGTCAAGTTATCATGTTTATATTTCTGTTCACTGTTTTTGATTTCATTCACAATAGTTTCAGTAAAATGTTTCATCTCTTTTATGAACTGACGTGCATCATATTTGCCTTGTTCAATTTGCGTTAATTTTTCTTCCCATTCTGCTGTAAGCAATGGTGAAGTAAGTGATTGTGGTGCGAGTTCTAAAATTTGGCGTCCTTTAGACGTAACTTTAATATGACCATCTCTTGCTTCAATCGCATTCATATTAAACAGCTTTTCGATTATATCTGCACGTGTTGCTACCGTACCAATACCGCCTGTTTGTTTCAGAGTTTGTGAATGTTTTTTATTTTTGAGTTCAAAGAACTTTTGAGGACTTTCCATTGCTTTTAACAATGTTCCCTCGTTAAAGTATGGCGGCGGTGTTGTTTCATGTTCTTGAATATGGAAACGTTGGACTTTATAAGTTGCACCTTGTTTAAATTGTATCGGTTCTGATTGTGTGGTTGATTCATTGCGTAATTGTTTGAAACCAAGTTGTAAGGTTACTTTATCTTGCAATTCAAAGGTCTGCTTACCGACCTTCAAGATAACTTTGACCGCTTCATACTCATACGGCGGCAACAAGTTCTCTATAAATCGTTCTGCAATCATTAAATAGACCTTTTGTTCACGTTGGCTCAAATCATTCATGTTAGGACGAATTTCTGTTGGAATAATTGCATGATGATCTGATACCTTCTGATTATTTACGATACCCATTTTAGCACTGAACTGTTTATTGACTAATGGACGCACCGCTTCTTTATACTCAGTCGCAAGCAATGCTTGTAAACGTTCTTTAAATGTTTCTACCATATCATCCGTTAAATAGTTCGAATCTGTTCTTGGATACGTAACCAACTTATGACGTTCATATAAGTTTTGAAGTGTATTCAGTGTTTCTTTCGCACCCATACGATAACGTTGATAAGCTTCTTGTTGTAAATCAGTTAAACTGAACAACTTCGCAGGATATTGTTTCTTTCGTTTTGATGTTACTGATTCAACAATGCCCGTTTGTTGTTCTAATTGTTGAACCATATCTGTTAATACTTGTTTGTCATAGATACGTTGTTTTGAAATCAACTTAAAGATTTGTCCATCCACTTGTGCTTCTAACGTATAATATTTAGATGGTCTAAAATGTCTGATTTCATCTTGGCGCATTTGAACAAGTTGAATCGTCGGTGTTTGAACACGACCTAATGATAACTGAGCATCATACTTCGTTGTTAATGCGCGCGTCGCATTAATCCCAACAATCCAGTCTGCCTCACTACGTGCTAATGCTGCACGATATAATGGCAAGTATGCTTTACCATCTTTTAAATGTTTGAACCCGTTACGAATCGCTTTGGCTGTAATCGAACTGATCCATAAACGTTTAATCGGTTTCTTATTATGCACCTTATCTAAAATCAAACGTGCAACGAGCTCCCCTTCTCTTCCAGCATCAGTCGCAATGATAATTTCTTTAACTACATCTTTTAACATCAATGATTTGACTGTATTGAATTGTTTCTTTGTTTTTGGAATAACGACTGTTTTCATATATTTTGGGATAATTGGCAGTTCTTGCAAATCCCATGTTTTAAACTTCGAATCATATTGTTCTGGAGTTGCATTCGTTACCAGATGACCTAAAGCCCATGTCACAATATATTGATTGTTTTCAAAATAGCCATTGCGCTTTTGATGTACATTCAATGCATTCGCAATATCACGGGCCACAGAAGGTTTCTCTGCTAGAATTAATGATTTCATCTTCATTTTCCTTTCTCAAAATCGTATTTCTATTGTAACATGATTTATTGTGCTTGTTTCTCGTACCTTTGCTTTTATCTCAACACAAAACAAAGTATAATAAATAAAAAGGTGTTCTTTATATAACAACCAAGGAGGTTCTTATGAAAGCCGTTAAAATTGAAGCTGTTCAAGACATCCAAAGTTTTATTCACCAAGCCGATACATCCTATTGTTCCTATATTTATAAGCTTCACGAAAAAAACGTTTCACTGACACAAAGTATTGAGGCTTTAAAACAAGACACAGGCGTCTATGCGCTCATTGACGAAAGTGACAAAGTCCGTATGCTGATGGGTGGATTCTCCTATGATACTAACCATTTTAAAATGGTTGGACCGTTCATCAATTCAAATGATCAATTACATGCACAAGCTTTTAAAAGCCTTTTTGAAACTTTAATTGCAGATCAACCTGATCAATCTCATTTCAATTTTTCATTTGATATTACAGACGACTATAAAAGTTCATTGATGAAATCCATTGATGCACACTATACGTTCACTGACTATTATCTTTCAACTGATCACACAATTGAAACAAGTCCTGCGGCTGAACGTCAAATCATTCCATATCACAAAGCTTTTTTCGCACATTTCGATCGCTTACATCAGAAAAACTTCCGTCGTGAAGCAATGACTGCTTCTGAAATTGTCAATACACTAGATGAGAACAATCATTTATTCTTTTTTGTCAGCGAAGGTATTTTAAAAGGTTACTTATATCTGCAAGTCAAACCTGATAAAAATAAAGCAGAAATTAAATATTTCTCATCTCATACGGATTATCGTTATGAAGGAATTGCTTTTAATTTATTAAGTCATGCGATTAACTTTGCTTTTAAATATGATGATATTAATAAAGTCTATTTCAAAATACGTAGTAAAAATGATCAATTAGTAGACCGCTTCAGTGAACTCGGTTTCGACATTCGTTCAGAACGTAAAAAATTCAAATATATCAAATAATATAAGCGTTTGTTATGAGGTTAACCTTCATAGCAAACGTTTTATTTTCCATTTATTTGTCTTTGTTTTATTCTTATTTTATTAAGGGGTAAGTTTAAATATAGAAAGGAAAAGATAGAAGATGGATTTACTTATCGCATTACTGCCTGCCCTCTTTTGGGGTAGTGTTGTTTTAATTAACGTTCTTGTTGGAGGCGGACCTTACAATCAAATCCGAGGCACGACACTCGGCGCATTGATTGTAGGTATTGTTCTCTTATTAACAGGACATTCTAGTTTTGAACCTAAAGTCATAATTGTCGGTTTGATCTCTGGTGCATTCTGGGCATTAGGTCAAGGTTACCAACTACGCTCTGTTGATTTAATCGGTGTTTCTAAAACTATGCCGATTTCTACAGGAATGCAGCTGGTTGGTACTACATTATTCAGCGCAATATTCTTAGGAGAATGGAGTACAGGAACACAAGTCGTTTTAGGTCTATTAGCGATGATTTTATTAGTGGGCGGTATCGCATTGACTTCACTTAAAGGTAAAAATGAATCGAGCGAAGGCCAATCTAAATTAGGTAAAGCAATTGTGATTTTATTAATTTCAACAGTCGGCTATGTCGTATATGTGGTTGTGGCGCAAATCTTTAGCGTTAATGGCTTAGATGCCTTATTCTTCCAATCAATTGGTATGGCAATCGGTGGTTTCTTATTATCAGCGAAACACCAAACGTCTACACGCTATACGTTACGTAACCTGTTACCAGGTGTGATTTGGGCCATTGGTAACTTATTCTTGTTCTACTCACAACCTAAAGTCGGCGTCGCAACAAGTTTCTCATTCTCACAATTACTAGTAATCGTTTCAACACTCGGCGGTATCTTTATACTGAAAGAACGTAAAGATAAACGTCAAATGCTTGGAATTACTGCAGGGATTGTATTAATTGTGGTCGCAGCTTTCATTCTCGGCGGATTAAAAGCATAATGACTTTCTAATAAAATATTGAAGAAAATAATAGAAATTTTAAAGGGATTGTCAGCCACTTAAGTAATGGTTGACAATCCCTTTTTTATTATACGAAAAACATTTGGAAGTAATAGAGTATGACGATACTGATCACAATCGTCATGTTGGTGGTCATGCCAATCAAAGGCAATGTACGGTATTGGAATTGAATGGAGTAAGGTATGACCGCAACGCCGATTGGCAACAACCAAATGACCATTAAAGTCGTTTTTATCATTTGGTCAGAGACTGGTAAAAAGAAATAAACGAGTAAGCCCGCTATGAGTCCAAAGCCATAATGAATGGCCAAATATTTCAAGGCAATCGGTAAATAACGACGTTCTACTCTAAAGTTCAACATTAAACCTAAGAGAATCATAGATAACGGCATATTCGCTTGTGCCAATACATCTAAGAAATTGATAACAGGATCTGGTAAATGCAGGTTACTCATATTTAAACCAAACATCATCAAATAAGTCATCAATGGAATAGAACGTAATAAATTCAATATAAGGAATCTAAGATTAAAAGTATTATTTCCGCTGCTGCTGAAATAATTGCCTATAAAATAAGTGATACCGAACATGACAATCGCACCGCCGATATCTGCCATACCGAAATAAATCATGCCGACTTTCGGCCAAATCGCTTGTACCAGCGGATAAGCAAATAAGCCGATATTCAGTGATGCCATCATCATGCCGATGGTACCTCGCATCTCATTGTCATATTTTAAGAAAAAGCTGATAGCGATAACTTTCGCAATAATACCGTAAATGACCATCATAACCGGTAATACAGATAGTGAAATATCCAGTTCAGCTTTGTTTAAATTGACGATGACTAATGCAGGTAACGTCACATTCAGCACTAATTTAGCCAGTACTTGGTTATCTTCTTCTTTTAAAATATTGATACGTTTGAGTAAATACCCAAGCGCAATCAATATAACAATGACTGCGAATTTGCCTGTCATAAGTCACCCTTCTTTCTCTATTATCATTGAGACATTCATTCGTCATGAAATGTCATTTCTCGGTAATTACATCTCTAATCTTTCCATGATATACTATTATTATTGATAATAAAAATCAATAAGGTGGTGTAGCTTTTGGATTTAGAAAGTCAATTAGCAGAATTAAAACAAGATTACGTACGTCTGCAAGACGATTTGGAAAAGCGTGAATCAACAGGTCAAGAAGTCGATCCATTGATTAAACAGCTTGAACAAATCGAACATGAAATCGCACACGTCCGTTCACAAATAAAACAGCAATAAAATCGACATCTTGAATAGAAACACGCCATGATTCAACGTGTTTTGCGATTATCAGAAAGGAAGTACACGCGATGCAACTCTATCTATTATTACTACCCGTTTTGTATTTATTTGTAAGTTATATCAGTATTTATAAAATGAATACAATCTACAGTAGTGTTTTACGCATGGTCATGGGTGGATTACTCATCCTTATTGTCGCAATGATTAACTTAACAGTTCCTCCAGTAGCATGGTGGGAGTTTGCGGTCATTGTGATGCTTGTAGGTAATGTGGAGATTACAGCCTTCAAGTATTCAAAAGGCGATCAAAAAGGTGTCTTCTTATTAAATGTGATGACCCTTTTAATTTTCGTGATCAGTACTATTTTAACATTTGTATTATATTAAGAAAGAAAAGCCCCTCAGCTGCGTATTATACGAGCTGAGGGGCTTGTTTGATTTATTTGGTAACTTTGATACCTTTTTTGTAAACTATTTTTTGTTCCTGTAATGCTTTAATGTCTTCTAATGGGTTATGGTCTAGAATAATAAAGTCAGCAAGTTTACCTTCCTCAATTGAACCTACTTGGTTATCAATTTTGAGTAGTTTTGCTGCATTAATTGTTGCAGCTTGAAGTGTCTGTAAATTAGTCGCACCTGTACGCGTCATTAATTCCATTTCAAAAGTAGAATGTGTATCAAAATTATTCATAGCTGTACCCGAATCTGTACCCATTGCTAATTTAATTCCTGCTTTAGCTGCTTTACCGATACTTTCAAAATGCGCTTTTTCAATATCTAAAGATTTTTGAACCATAAAATCTGGTAATAATTCTTGATTTTGATTAATCGCATATGGCGCAATCAGTGTTGGCACGATAAACGTTTCGTGATCTAAACATAATTGAATTGTTTCATCATCCAAGAATACAGCATGTTCAATCGAATCTACACCCGCTAAAATCGCATTTTTAATACCTTCTGTCCCTTGTGCATGTGCACAGGCTGTTCGGCCTTTATGATGGGCTTCTTCGACTGCAGCTGTTAATTCATCTAATGACAATTGAACATCATGTGGTGTTTCACCACTAAATGAAACACCTCCTGTTGCCATTAATTTAATATTTCCAGCGCCTTTTTTTAATAATTTTCTAGCAAATTTACGCACCTCATCAACACCATCAACTTCGTAGCTGCCTTCACAGAAGTGACCGCCAGTCATGGTCAATGGGCTGCCTGAAGCAACAATACCTGGTGCCAACAATTCACCTTGCTGTTCTAATTTAGCTAGTTCTAAATCTACATCATAAATTGAACCGACATCTCTAATATATGTTACCCCATCGCTCAATAAATCACTTAAATTCTTTAACGCCATATAAGTTGCGGTAACCGGATTACTATCTGGTGATCCTAGCTTCGTTACTTTACCATACGGATCAGCAACGATATGTGTATGCGTGTTAATTAAACCAGGTACTACAAATTGTCCTTTTAAATCAACCGTCTCATCAGCATTATCGCTTGAACTAACAAATTTTCCCGTTTCAGAATCAACTACAAAACTTTGATTATCTACAAATGTTTCTCCATTAAAAAGTTGTGCATTTTTAAATAATACTTTTACCATTCAACTCTACCCTTTCCTTACAATAATTTAAGAAATAGTGAAGCGATAATAATAGAAGCGACAGATACCGTCGCAAATCCGCCCACTAACATTTTCGGCATCATATAATCGATTAAGACATTGCGTGCTTTCTCATCTTTCGTTAAATTGTTGACGACTTCATTCGTTAAAATATAATCAGCTGGGAAGCCGAACAATGCAGTTAACGCTGTCGCAAATGCCATATCTTTGCTCATCTTTAATGGTTTAGATAATAAAGATGAAGCTAGATACATACCTAAAATACCTAATGCGATCAAAACCAGAATTAATATCATGATTCCACTTAATACTTTCGGTGTTGTCATACTAAGTTGCGAGAATACAAATGCTAATAAACCATACATTAACCAATTAAACACTTTGGCTTTATTTAAAATTTGCTTTTCTAAAAAGCCGATTTGATGGAAAATAACCCCTAATACTAAGGCAATAACATTCCCATTAATTGCTTTGTTTGTTGCCTTTTCGAGTAGTACTGCAAGTACCGCAACCAATGCTACTTTTGCAAGTAAAAATGCAGGTGTTTGAAATTTCTCACTTTTTAAAAAAGTCGGCTTTTTCGTTAATGTTTCATCGGCTTCTTGACTCAACTCTGTTTTCTTAAAATCAAGCTTTTGATTATCATATTGCTTTAATAATCGTTTCCCTTCTCTTTTCAATACAACAGATGTTAATGGATAACCAATAATACTATGTGTGATATACATTGCGACAGGAATTGCAACTAAAGTGGTTAACCCCTCTGCTTTTAACCCATCTGACATCAGTGCTACAGAAATAACACCTCCTGTTAATGGTGGCACAGCAGCAACAACTGTATGCCAATCAAATAACAATGTTCCGATTGTCAGCGTTAAAACCATAGTACCGACTACTCCTGCTAAAGCAACTACAACTGCTCTCCATTGTGCAGCAAGTTGTTTCAAATCCATCATTGTACCTAAATGGACAAGTAATAACGGTACTGCTATAGCAACAAATTCTTTACCAAATGATGCTTGGTTAACAATATCTTTAGGTAAGAATGTCCAAAATCCAATCGTGAAAAGCGCAGCTGTAATAAATACAGAAGGTATGTATGCTTTCGAAAAATTAGATCCCCATTCCCCAATGAATATAAAAACCATTACCACCAAAAATGCGATTAATAACTCCATATGTTACCTCCAATTCCATTCCTCTTATATTTATCCAATTATAAAACCTTTGAATGAATATGTGAAGATAACATTCAAATTTTTCTGAATTATTTGAGTATATTCATTATTATAATGTACAACTACTCTCATAATAAAAAACGCACTCCCTGCTTATATGCAGAAAGTGCGTAGAAATCAGATGCTATTTAAATTTTAAACTTAATTCTCTTTTTTACGTTTTGAGCTAAACATATGTGTTACTTTATCTTTCAGCGTAAATAGAATTTCATAAATAACTGGTACTACTATCAGTGTAAGAATAGTAGAAGAAACCAATCCGCCTATTACAGTTGCGGCTAAACCTTTGGAAATCAAGATAGAGCTGTCTTGTCCGAATAACATCGGCACAAGTGCGCCAATTGTCGCAAGTGCTGTCATTAAGATTGGACGTATTCTCGTTCCGCCCGCTTCTAACAACGCTTCTTTCATTTCCATACCTTTATGTTCATTATTGATAACTCGGTCTATGAGTACAATCGCATTGGTTACGACAATACCTATTAACATTAAGACCCCGATCATACTTGGTACAGAAAGTGTTTCTCCTGTGAATACTAAAGCTAACACCACACCAATCACAATGTAAGGAAGTGAGAATAGGATGGTAAATGGTGCTAAGCCGCCTTTGAATGTTAATACGAGTACAAGATAGACAATTACAACTGCCGCAATCATTGCTAGACTTAATTGCGTCATCGCTCTATTAATATCATCTGTCGCACCGCCTGAATTGATTTTAACATTCGCTGGTTTATCGACTTTATTTACTTTATCCATTACTTTCGTTGAAATACCGCCGACATCTTTACCGCTGATTTTACCTGTTACAGTTGTAGTATAGTCGCCATCTTCTTTAATCAACTTACTTGGTGTTTGTGTTGATTTTAATGTTGCGATATCTTTCAGCTGAACCATTTCTCCTGTCGGTGTCGGAATTTCAAGATTGTTTAATTTCTCTTTGGTCCAGTTCGTTTGTTTTTCTTTTTCAACTTTTACATCGACTTTATGACCTTTTTCATTAATCGTTGTCAGTGTTGTTTCTGGAATGTTTTGATTTAAGCCCATCGCTAATTGACCCGCTGACAAGCCTTTTTCGGTTGCTTTGTTTTTATCAACATCTATTGTGTATTGGTCATAGACTTCAGTTAAATCAGATTTAACGTTCACTACACCTGATGTTTGTTTCATTTTATCTTCGATTGCTTTCACTGTGTCTTTGATTTCATGACCTGATGGACCAGATACTTTGACTTCAATTTCATTATTGCCGCCACCAGTACCCATGTCTAAGTATTTCCATTCGCCTTCTTGTTTAAAGCCTGCGATATGTTTTAATACTCTGTCTGGTTCTGTATCAAAGTTTTTCGTATCACTCGCATATTCAATCATCACAGCCATATTGTTTGTACTGCCTGTCGGATCAATTGGTGATGCGCCACCTAGTGAATACTGAACTTTCTTCACTTTATCTTTACTGTTAAGATATTTTTGAACTTGTTCAGCATTTTTTAGTACTTGTTCTTTTGTTTCACCAGGTTTTGGTGTATAAGTCAACGCCATGAATTTATCTTCACCTGTGGAAATAAAGCTCGTTCCTATTTTCGCAGCACCTAATCCGATACTGCCGATTAAAATAACAGTCGTTATAATTAAGACAATCCATTTATGGTTTAACGACCAATTCAATACTTTTTTGTATCCTCTGCCTACTGCACCTAACGAACGTTGACGTTTTTGTTTGATACCATTTTTAAAGAATGTTGAAGCTAATGCCGGCACAATAGTGATAGACACTAGTAATGATGCTAATAAACTAAATGTAATTGCGAGTGCGAATGGTCTAAACATCTCACCGACTGAACCAGCCACAAAGACTAATGGTAAGAAGACGACAATCGTTACAAGTGTAGAAGACATAATCGGTTTGAATACTTCAGCTGTCGCGCTGATAACCAAGTTGTCTCCGCTCTCTCGCTCTTTCGGATCGGACATCCGTCTGTATATATTCTCAATAACAACAATAGAGTCATCAATTACACGTCCGATTGCGACGGTTAATGCACCTAAAGTCAAGATGTTCAATGAGACATCTGATAACTTCAAGGCAATCATCGCAATTAATAACGACATTGGAATTGAAACGACTGAAATTGCTGTTGTTCTGATATTACGTAAGAATAATAAGATAACAATAATCGCAACTATCGTACCAAGAATCGCTTTTTCAAGCATTGTATAAATAGAATCTTGGATTGGTTTTGCGGTATCCATAATCTTAGTTTGTGTTAAATCTTTATTATCTTTCACAAACGCTTTAATTTTCGCATCTGTATCTTTTTTCACTTGAACAGTATTGGCATCTTGTGCTTTTACGATTTGAACATCAATCGCATCTTTACCGTTCGTTCTGGAGATTGACTCACGTTCTTGTCCGATTTTAACATTGGCGATATCTGAAAGTTTCACCATGTCATTACTTTGTGGTCCTTGTGAACCTTGTGACATCATTGAACTTTCATCTGACCCAGATTGGCCTTGTTCTCCTTGTGCTGCGCTGACAGGAATTACAAAGTTTTTCAATGCATCTGCTGAAGTGAATTCTCCATTCACTACAATGGATTTTTCTTTTTTACCGAATTGGAATAAACCTAAAGGTGTTTTGCCAGAAGCATTTTTAATATAGTCCTCCACACCTTTAGCACTCATACCACGTTTTTGTAATTCGCTTTGTTTGAATTTAATCGTTGCTTGACGTGCAGTTTGACCGTTCATTTGTACATTTTGAACACCGTCAACAGTTTCTAATTTCGGAATGAGTTGTTTCTCAATCGCTTTCGTCGCTTTCTCTAAATTTCCATTTTTATCTGAAAATGAATAAACAACTACAGGGAATGCATTCATACTATTCCTCATTAATTCAGGTTCCCTTGCATCCTCCGTGAGTTTAAGTTTATCTATTTCTTTCTTTAATGCTTCTTCAGCCTTATCCATATCTGTACCATCTTCATAGCTGACTTGGACCATAGAAACATTTTCTAACGATTGGCTTTTGACATTTTCGACATGCGCCATGCCTCTGATCTGATTATCTATTTTATCACTGATATCCTCTTGCACTGTCTGAGGTGTGGCACCCGGTAAGACAGTATTGACAGATATCATCGGTTCTTCTACATCAGGCAATAATTCTAAACGCATTTTTACACTGGAATAGACACCGCCCAAGATGACTAATACAACCATTAAAAATACAGCGAATTTATTGCCTAAAGAGAACTTCAGCAAACGATTAATCATGCGCTCTTTCCTCCTCATTTCTCGTTACTTTAAATTTAACACACCCCGCCTTAAAAGGTCGTTGATTTCACTCAACATTTTAGGTTTTTCCAAGAAAAAAGATTGAGACCAATATTAGTCTCAACCCCTTTATCTATACTTATGAAAATATGTTGTCTAACTGTATTATTTTCTGCCTTTTATTTTGCGAGAAACTTTGATTTTAGCTTTTGTTAATGCTGGTTTTGCTTTTTCAATCATATAATACAATGGTGTATTTAAGACATAATCAAACTCACCGATTTTTTCACTTAAATACGTACCCCATGTTTTCTTAAATGCCCATAAACCATAATGTTCTGAGTCTTTATCCGGGTCATTATCTGTACCGCCGAAATCATATGTTGTAGCGCCTTTTTCACGCGCATAACGCATCATTTCAAACTGCATATGATGGTTCGGCAAGAAATCACGATAATCATTTGAAGATGCACCATATAAGTAATATGATTTGTGGCCACAGAACATAAGCAGTGCGCCTGATAAATAAACACCTTCTGGCTCACGTTGGTATAGTTCTTCCATTTGATCGATTAATTTTTGGTTACGCGCAATTTTAGCTTCAGCATCTTTGATTTTATTCAACGTCTTTTTATCTTGTTTCTTTTGTTTCAGACGTTCAATATCTTGTTCAACTTCTGCATTTTCACCTTTTAACTCTGCCAATACAGGTTTTGGTTCTAATTTAACCAAGAATAACTCTGCGTCGCCGTCAGGATGTAATGCATCGTAAATATTTTCAAAGTAGCTGATATCACGTGTCAAGAAACCATCACGTTCCCCAGTAATACGCATCAAGTCTGCGAAGATTTTAAGTTGATCGCGACCTGCACGTTCTACTTTCGTTCCACGTTTTAATGATAAACGTACTTTTGAACGGTTACGACGTTCAAAGCTTTGAATCAATTCATCATCTGTTTTATCAATCGGTGTAATCATTGTCATACGTGGTTGAATGTAATCTTTTGATAAGCCTTCTTTGAATCCTTTATGTTTGAATCCTAATTGTCTTAAATTACCTAAAGCATCCCCTGCTTTATCCACTTCTACATCTGGATCGATTTTAATCGCATAGGCTTTTTCATCTTCAGCAATTTCTTTTGTGTATTGAAGGAGGGCTTCGATGACTGCTTTATCATCATAATCTGCGACGAACCCTCTAGAGACATAACAAAGTGTATAAGGTAGTTTCGGTATTTTCTTGAATAATAATTGACCGACACCTTTAACTTTTCCATCTTCACCTACTGCGACACGTCTAGAGTACCAACCAGTCAGCTTTTTCGTTTCTGCCCATTGTGTGAGTTGAAGCAAATCACCATTGGGATGAGATTTAACAAATGCATCATGTTCTTGGTTCGTGATATTCATCTTTTCCATAAAATAAAAATCTCCTTTATTTTCCTTACACTATCTACTTATTATACAATGAAACTAAGTGACTTTCATGTCGTATCCTCACGTAACCCTATAAACTATAAAGATTCAGAGGTGAAAAGTGTGAGAAATATCTTTTTAATTATCATGATTATTTTAAATATCATTGTGATTAGTATAACATTAGTCAACCATGTTCAAATAGACAATCTCAGCTTGCGTGTATTCTTTACCGCATTTTCTTTAGTAACTGCTGTTTATCTTGTCTTATTACGTAAATCACGTGTTGATATGTGGCTAGCAATTATCTTATTCTTAATCGCTTTAACTTATGCGATTATGATTGCGAACGCAGTTTATCATTATGTGTACTAAATTTTAAGGTTCGAAGTGATAAGCCCCACCGCGTGTCACGATATGATAAGGTGTTTCGGCGGTTGTATCTTGAATAACAATCGCATACTTGTCTTTACGTCCTGATTGAATACGATATTCAATCGCTTCATCAGGCAATTTTAAAGTTGTGATTTCTTCATCTTCAGATACCACTTCCATACCAAACCAATCCCGCCATTGATTGACCACTAACGCTTGTTGTGTGGTTTGAATTTCAATGGCTTTTATTTTGAATTGCGGTTGAAATCTATTTTCTAACGCCTCAACACGTTCTTCTTCTGACTTATTCCACTCTATAAAGAACGGCGGTTTCAATTTCGCATCCGGCTGATTCAAATATAATAAACGCCAAGACGTTTGTTCACCTTTTTTATTTTCTCGGCCCATTTCAATTGGTCCTACGACATCTAACCCTTTCGCTTCAAACTCATCTTTAAGTTTGTCTAAATCATTTGTGCGTAAGGCGATTGCTTTAAAGCCTTGTTCGAAATTATCTTGTACGATTTTCGCAACGAAAGATACACGTCCTTCATTCGATTTAATAACCTTCTTCAACTTTTCTTCATCGTTTACACCGATAATTTCAATATAAGCCAAATCTGTATAAACCAATTTATTATATGTACCATAGCGATTGTGTAAGCCGCCTGGTGATAACTTCATTACTTCTCCTGGATACTCAAACTCATCAATATGCTTGATATAATGGATGATATGATCAAATTTCAACTGAACCATTTAGACCATCCTCTCTTCATTTTTCTTCATCTTATCAAATTATGAATCGAATTGCCTTTTGAAAGACTAATTTCAAAAAATCTCTTGATTTTTATTTGAGAATTTTCTACAATAGTAAAGTAAATTAGTTAGCTTAGCTAACCTTTTTAACGAAATCAATCAATTACCCTGCAAAAAAATCAAACTGATTTCGTTTATATATGAGGTTGTGACGTTTTACTGAGGTCTCAACCTCTATCTTAATTTAAGGAGCTACAACATGGAAATCAATCAATTATTTAATAGCTTTACTGAATTATATAGACCTTATGTAAAAAGCGTTCAACCTTTACTTGATCAGTATCAGCTACATACTGCTCAATTTTTAGTTCTAAAGGATATTTACTTACATGAACCGACAACACTTGTCGAAATTTCTAAACGTCGTTGTATTGAAAAACCATCAACACGTAAATTATTAAAAGTGTTACATGAACACGACTTGCTGACTGTTACACCAGGGGAAGATAAAAGACAAAAACTATTAAGTCTGACGGACAAAGGTAATCAGATTTACCACGAAGTCATCGAAAAAGTAACAACACTTCAACAACAAATCGTTGAAGAAGCAGGTCTTAGTCAAGAGGATATCGAGCAAACCATTCGAACGCTCAAAGCTATCAAACATCAGTTTTAAGGAGGGATTTCGCGTGGATCATTCTCAACATGCACCAATATGGACTAAAAGTTTCAATATGAACTTTATCGTCAACTTCTTCGTTTATCTTTGTATGTACCTGTTAATCGTTGTCATTGCAGGCTACAGTAAAAACGAATTTGGCGCTTCAGATAGTTTATCCGGATTAGTAACCGGATTATTTATTGTCGGCTCATTAATCGGCCGTTTTATTACAGGAAAATATGTCAATGCGATGGGACCTAAACGTACATTAATTATAGGATTGATTTTTCTTATCATAACGCAAGCCCTTTACTTTATAGAAGGTTCATTAGGTTTCTTAATGTTTACCAGATTAATTAATGGTGTTGCGACAGCAGTAGCGACTACTGCGACAGGAACAATAGCTGCGTACATCACACCACCTGAACGTAAAAGTGAAGGTATCAGCATGTTCTCACTCAGTTTAGTTCTCGGAACAGCTGTCGGACCTTTCTTTGGTTTATTATTATCAAATCAATACTCCATTGATGTCTTATTCGCTTTATGCTTAGTATTAGGTATCATTGGTTTAGCTTTATCATTCTTCATTCATATCAATTTTGAAACAACTAAAGTTTCTGAAACTCAACCATCAAAAGGTTTCAGCTTAAGTCAATTTATCGCTAAAGATGCAGTACCGATTGCGATTGTAATTTTAGTAACTGGTGTGACTTACTCATCTATTCTGACATTCTTAAAATTCTTCGCAGAAGAGCGCAATCTAGTCGCAGTTTCAAGTTACTTCTTTATTTTCTATGCCTTAACATCATTAGTCACACGTCCAATTACAGGTCGTTTAATGGATAACAAAAACGAAAACGTTGTAGTTTATCCATCTTATTTCTTCTTACTTATCAGCTTTGTGCTTTTATTCTTTGCACATTCAGGCTGGATGTTATTACTAGCAGGTGCAGCGTTAGGTGTAGGTTACGGTAACTTATCATCACTTATGCAAGCTATTGCGATCAAAGTTACGACACCAGAAAAATATGGCCTAGCCACTTCTACTTTCTTTATCGGTATTGATTTCGGTATCGGCTTCGGCCCTTCTGTATTAGGTGTCTTCACTTCATCTATTACTTATGCACAACTTTATGGCTTCATGGCTATATTAACTATTATTACCGCAGGACTTTACTATGTCCTACATGGCCGCAAAGTAAAATATTTAGAACGTGCTTAATTATAAAAGTGCAGATCAAAACGGTCTGCACTTTTTTATATAATCCATCCTTTTTCAATAGCTTTTTTCCACGCATCAAAACGATTTTCTGTCTCCATTTTATCAATAATGACAGAAGTATAATTACGAACTGTCCCGTTTGAAAGAAAAAGCTTTTGTGCAATTTCTTTACTTGAATAACCATTGCCGATTTCTTTCAGTATTAATTGTTCTGAAGGCGTTAATGGATTTTTCTCATTAAAATATGTAGTCATCAGTGTTTCACTATATTCTTTTTGTCCTGCCATAATATTATGCATGGTCTGAATCAGTTCTTCTACGGAACGTTCTTTTAATACATAAGCATCTACATCATTTGCGACTGCTCTTTCAAAATAACCTGGTCTTTTGAACGTCGTTACAATAATGACTTTTGTATTTAACTTTGCTTCTCTTATTTTATTCAATACTTCTAAACCTGTTAATTCCGGCATTTCAATATCTAGAATTGCAATGTCAGGCTGATTGGATTCAATCATTTGCCATGCCTCTGCTCCACTTGAAGTATCAGCAATAATGTTAATATTTTCATCCATCTCTATAAGTTGAACCATCGCTTTTCTCAGCATTTCTTGGTCTTCAGCTAGAACAACATTTATCATAAATTATCACCTCGTGGAATTCGAATCATTAATGTAACACCTTGTTCAGATTTTATTGTAACTTCACCATCTAATAATGCTGCACGCTCTCTTATACTATGCAGTGTAGCTTCAGGTTTACTGATACCTTTGCCATTATCACTAATTATCAACGTAATGATGTGTTGCGCTTCTTTTAATGTACCAGTTACTTTTGTCGCATGTGCATGTTTAATAATATTATTGACCGCTTCTCTCAATAGCATAGCTAATATAGACTGTTGTCCTTTATTTAATGTTCTAGCAGTGGATTGTCCCTCAAAATCAAAAGTAATATCTGCTTGTTTTAATAGTTGATCTACAGACTTCACTTCTTCTTCAAAATCTTGAAATTTCAGATGTTCTACAATAGTTCTGACTTTATTTAATGCCTCTTTAGAAAGTTGATTAACTGCTAACATTTCTTCTTTGGCTTTTTTTGGATTTTGATCTATCAATTTAGAAGCAAGCTCAGATTTTATGCTCAAGCTGGCAAATACATGACCTAACGTATCATGTAAATCTTGGCCGATTCTTTGACGTTCTTGTTCAGCAATCAATAAATTGATGTGACGATTTTTCTCTTTCATTTGCGCCCTTACTTTTTTATTTTCGATAAATCTAAAGTTAATGAACAACGAAATGATTACAACAAGAATCAGTACGACAACTATTGGTAAAGCTTTTGGAAGTAAGTATAATGAAAGACCAGATGCGATGAGTAAAGCAATATAAAATAGTATACTTTCCACTGACTTTACAGTCGCTTCATAAACATATGGCAACACATAAGAACCAAAAAAGAAAAACATAATAAATGTGCTGCCCATTGCCCAACAAAAATAAAGTGTGCCGATCAAATAAATCATCCATACAATCAACCGCTTCACTTTAAACTGATAAACATCAGATAAAATTAAAATACCATAATTAATTATGAATACAGCAATCACTATAACAGCAATTACTTTAGGTCCTTTGATGTCTTGATAAAATAAAGCGATAATTGGAAACAACAAGTAAATAAAACTCGCAACGCCCATTGGGTTTCCTTTTATTTTTCTAAGCAAAAAAGACATTACATCACGTCCGATTTCTTTTGAATAACTAAAGCAATGATTATAAATAGTATACAATACCCCAAAAGAAAACCAAGTGCCGCTATATTAATCGTTTGATGCTGAATAAAATCTAATCCTAGCTGTTTTAATCGGTAGGTCGGCATATATCGAGAGATAGAAGCTAGCCATTGAGGAAACAAGCTAATAGGAAACCATAATCCACCCACAATCGCTAAAACAAGATACAATAAATTACCTATACTACTTGCTTGCTTCACATCTTTATGTTGTGCCAGTAATAACCCTATGGACAAAAATAAACTGGATCCAATCCATAATAATAATCCTGATACTAACCATTCATAAAGAGACATATGAATGTGTCTAATCATTCCTCCAACACTAAACATCAGAATAATTGAAAATAAAAAAAGACTCATGATTTTGAATACTTTAGCTACATAATATTTAATGGGTGTCATCGGTGTCGCAAAAAGTTTTTTCTGCCATCCGTTTTGTTTATCCTGTACTAATTCAACAGGGAAGGTCAACAAACAATAACTAGTTAAACTAAAGACCGTCATACTCATCAAACTTTCTTTATAAATTTGATTGGCTTCTGATTGCGGTACTTTAGTTAATGAAGTGAAAATCAAGAAAAATACTAACGGCATCCCTACTGAAAGAATAAGATATATTTTTTGTCGCAAAGTGATTGTCCAATCTAATTTCAAATATTTAAAAATCATGATAGAATCTCCCCTTCACTTTCAAATACATAATCTTCTAATGAACTTTTCTTAATTTCTAACTCATTTAAATCTATATCTATTTCAATCAATTGTTGTAAAACTTTTTGAACCTCATCTGTTTTGATTTGAAGTTCACTTTGATCCTTTTGATAACTTAATTGAGTTTGATTTTGAATGATTGACTCAAATTGTTCAGGTAGATATATCGTTGATGTTTTATCAAGGTGTTTTAATTGTGAAGGTGAACTATCATTCATTATCTTTCCTTGTTTCAATACGATAACACGATCCGCAACCTTCTCTACTTCTTCAATATAATGCGTCGTATATAATATGGTAATACCTCGAGCCTTCAAATCATTTATGATGTTCCAGAAATAACGTCTTGTTTTAGCATCCATCGCAGACGTCGGCTCATCTAAAAATATTAATAAAGGTTGTCCTGTTAACATCAATATAAAATCTAATAAACGTTGTTGACCTCCAGATAATTTAGTCGCGTATTGATTTAATTGTTTATCAGTAAACTGGGTCAATGTTTTAAACTTGTTGTAATCTAACGCTTTTTTATAAACCGATGAATAAAACGCATAGAGTTCTTTTACTTTGACCCATTCATTAAAGATTGATTTTTGAAATAATACGCCGATATTATTTTGTATAGCAGAATCCCTTTCAATACGCCCTTCATCTGGAACTAAATTACCTAAAATCAAATCAATCAATGTGGACTTACCTGCTCCATTTACGCCTATTAAAGCGATACATTCTCCTTCTTTTATTTCAAATGAAACATGATCTATTGCTTTAGTATTGTGGAATGATTTAGTTACACCGTTTACTTTTATCATTTAATCACCTCTTTATTTCCTTGATTTAATGATATATTTTTAAAAATTGTAAACATAGTAACGTTTGTCATAAATTCTCTATGACATTTGTCATTTTCTTGTTTTATACTTTTAGCACTTGAATCAACTTTTCTTTCAACATATTCAATTTCGGTTCATAATTTCCGTGATAACGCACTTTTTTTACTATTATAGTAAATTAAAGAGAATAGATTTATATTGAAATTCGTTATATAATATAATAAGTAAAACAATTATTATTCCTGGGGGAATACAACTATGAAAGGGCAAGAGGAGGAATATCAATGTCAAAGACAATTGATCATTTAATTGAGACAGAATGTAAACTTAGCCAGATTAAATATTGGCTAAAAGCAGAACATCATCTTACCATGGAGGAGTTCATTATTTTATACCGCTTCAATGGTACTGACAAAATTACAGGTAAAGTATTGAGGGATACCCTCCATTACGACATGAAATGGAATACGAGTAAAATTGATGTATTAATAAGAAAACTTTATAAAAGAGAACTGATCGCAAAAGAGCGTTCAGAAACTGATGAACGCCAAGTCTTTTATTTATTAGATAAGACACAACGTGAATTCGTCGCATCTGTCATCAAAGAATTTGAAACCTTCGCAAAGTAATCATTATGAAAAAGCACGCCTTTCCGAAAAAAATCAGAAAGACGTGCTTTTTATTATATATTTCATTCGACTTAACCGCCGATATAGTTCATATTAATTTTCTTACGTCTGCGATTTGCGACCGTTTGTTCAGTTCGTTCATCTGAATATCTGTCATCACGAATATGCCATAACTCTTCGAATTTCGCTTGTAATTCATCGTCCGTTTTACCAGAACGCATAAATTCTTTGACGTTAAATCCATCGACTGTGCTGAATAAGCAGCCATAGAATTTACCATCAGAAGATAAGCGTGCTCTCGTACATGTTGAACAGAATGACTGAGAAACACTCGTAATTAAACCGAACTGTGCTCCGTTATCTTTATGACGATAATATTTTGCGACTTCACCATAATATTTCGGTTCAACCGCTTCAATATCAAATTCATCTTCGACCATCGTAAGCATTTCATCTTTTGTGACAACTTTACTGAAGTCCCAGCCATTGTCATTACCGACATCCATAAACTCAATAAATCTTACAACAATATTTTTGTCTTTGAAGTACTGAATCATTGGGATGATTTGGTCATCATTGATACCTTTTTGCACAACAACGTTCACTTTCACTTTAAAACCGATAGATACTGCATAATCAATTTGTTCTAGAATGGTATCTGCTTTGATATTACGGTTATTGATAGATTGGAATAATTCGTTATCAATAGCATCTAAGCTGACATTGATACGTCTTAATCCGGCATCATAGAGTTTTTGTCCATGTTTTTTCAACAATAGACCATTGGTAGTCAGACCAATATCTTCTACACCGTCGATTTCATTAAGAGCGGCAATTAATTTATATAAATCTCTACGCATTAAAGGTTCCCCGCCAGTGATACGAATCTTCTTCACACCTAGACGAGTATATACGCGAGCAATTCTTTCCATTTCACTAAAAGTCAATAATTCATCTTTGGGTAAAAAGACAAAGTCATCGCCGAAAATTTCTTTAGGCATACAATAATCACAGCGGAAATTACAGCGATCTGTCACGGATAATCTTAAGTCACGAATCGGGCGACCTAATTTATCTGTTATTTGTTTTACCATCTTTTGACCCCCTTTTCTTTCTCTCTTATCGCTTGATACATCTCATCAAAGCGATTGATCTCTGACTCTGGCTAAATCATCTTGGTAGTTAATATTTTGGTACCAATCAGGTCTTGTATCAACCTCATGAACATCCAGCCATTCAGAAGCGACTTGGTTATAAACATGTTTCATACTGTAATCATCGGATTCTAGTGCACGTGCAATGACTGGTAAACACGTCGGACTATAAAATGCGATAGTAGGAATCGGATACCCCTCTTCTTCATACCCCGCAATATCTAACTGGTCTTCAATGACATGTTCAACCATAAATTGATATAACGTGCTGATAGCTTTTTCTGTGATTAACGGTGTATCTACTGAAATCACAAAGAATAGCTCTGCTTCAAAATCTTGCTTCATTACTGAGTAGATGCCTGAAAGCGGTCCTTTCGCTTGATGTTCTTCATCATCTACGACCACTTTGACATCTTCAAATTGATCAGCCAATTCCGCACTAGAACTAATGATAATCTCATTAAACATATTGGCTTCATTCAAGGCATCGATAATATGTTGATAAAACATTTTACCATTGAGCCTCGCAAATGCCTTAGGCGAACCGAAACGTTCTGATCGTCCGCCTGCTAAAATAATTGCTTTCACTTTCTTAACCTCCGCTTACCGGTGGAATCAACGCAACGACATCAGAAGGTTGAATCATTTCATCATTTGGCACAAATTCTTCATTCAAGGCGATTTGGAATTGTTTGCCGCTGATTTCTGGATACGTTTCAAATAAATATTTTTTAAACGCCTCGACTGTCATTTCATTCTCTAGTTCAAATTCTTCTGTACCTTTTTGTAAGATTTCTTTAATCTCCGCAAAATAAAGGACTTTCATTCTGTTTGCCCCCTTTCAATGGCATCTTCATGGTAACCACGTTGATGACCGATCCATTGTGCGCCATCTTCCCATATTTCTTTCTTCCAAATCGGCACTACTTCTTTAATACGATCAATCGCATATTCATTTGCCGCATAGGCATCTTTTCTATGTGGTGAAGAAACTGCGATTAATACCGCAATATCGGAAATATGCAATGGTCCGATACGGTGAACAATGCTGACAATCGTGCCAGGCCATTGTTCGTTGATTTCATCGCCGATTTGAGCTAATTTTTTCTCAGCCATTGGCACATAAGCTTCGTACTCAAGATGTTCTGTACGAATGCCTTTTGTCCATTCTCTGACATGACCTGTAAAGACCACTACTGCACCCTGATGCGGTGTCAGTGTAAAGTCTCGATAAGGTTCTGTTTGAATCGGCTCAGTCACAACTTCAAATTGTTTCATTTTGACTCATCCTTTTTTCTATCGATAAAAGTTAATAACCACTTTTTAAAATGACTTAACTCTGTATTTTTTTGAAACGGTAACTTATATTGTACATGACTCAGCTCAGATAAAGAAACTAATTCCGCTTCATCTCTATAAATAATCACTTTATCATAATCCGCTTGTTTAAAGCCTTCAACTAGTAACACATCATAATCAATCGTGACCGCTGATTCAATAATGTGGGATAAAGTTTGTTCTGTTGTACGTGTGACTGTTTCTCTTAACGCATGACCTTGCACAATGCTTTGGTCTGCCCCTGCTTCAAAATGTTTCATATGATCGACTTCTGCTGCTTGTAAGGTAATATCTTCACTACCATGTCCATGATGTTTAATCGTCACTACACGATAACCTTGTGCTTTCAGAAACTTAACTGTTTCTGCCATCAAGGTTGTTTTGCCAGAATTTTTATATCCCACAATTTGTAAAATCATAGTGCTAATTCCTCTTCAAAGGTATCTGTTTCAGTCAGAATGACATCCACTGTGTAGCCTTTTTCAAAGCCGCGTGTACCGCTCGGCAACATAATCATCGCATTACTGTGTGCAATCGCGACAACCGCACCTGATTTGTTGAAACCAGAAGGTACTACTGTTGTTTGTAAACCATTTAATGTAGCTTTTGCACGAATGAAACGTGTGAATGGATTGGCTTTTTTGAAGTCTTCCATCAATGTGGCTTTTACAACTTGAGGGAAACGTTCAATCGCGCCCATCATATTTAAGACTGCTGGTTTTACGAACAATTCAAATCCTGTATAGCACGCAGATGGATTCCCTGATAAACCAAATAAATATTGGTTATTTGCGACAGCAACTGTTGTGACACTGCCTGGACGCATTTGTACTTTATTGAACAATACTTCTGCACCGATTTCTTTGTAGATAGCTGGTAAATAGTCGAAGTCTCCAACAGATACACCGCCTGTTGTGATGACCATATCATGAGAAGCGAGTGCTTCTTTAACGACTGCTAAACTGCTGTCGAAATCATCTTCTTGAATTTTATAAACTTCACAGTCTAAGCCGAATTGATTTAGTAAGCCTTGAATCATCGGTCCATTAGAATTACGGATTTTACCTGGTTCTAATTCATCACCGACATCTAATAACTCACTGCCTGTCGCAATAATAGCTGCAGAGGGTAAGCGACGTACAGGCACTTCTGTATAACCGAAGGTCGCAAGTACTGCGATAGCCCCAGCATTAATACGTTGGCCTTCTTTTAATACGACATCTCCGACTTCTGTTTCCTCACCTTTTAATGAAATATTTTCATTATGTTCGAAGGTTTTACGAATCGTAAATGAATGTTCATCTTCACGTGTTTGTTCTAACATCACAACCGCATCTGCACCTGCTGGAATTTCTGCCCCTGTCATAATACGGACAGCTTGGTTCGGTCCGACTGTTTTATCTGACACACTGCCTGCACCGATGTGATCAATGACTTCAAATTCAATACGGTTGTCACCGCTTGCACCTTTTGTATCTTCACTTCTTAACGCAAAGCCGTCATAAGGTGATTTATTAAAACGTGGAATTTCATACGTTGCCACGATATCTTCAGACAGTATATATCCTAAACTGTCATTTAAAGGCACTTGTTGTGTTTCTGTACGAAATTCTTGTGCTACCACACGTTTGATTGCTTCTTTTACCGCAATTGGATTTCTTTTTTCAACTGGCATAAACTATCTGCTCCTAACATCTATTTTATTTCATGCTATAATGTCTAAGCGAGGAGGAATAACATGTCTGAATTTACTCATATCAACGCTCAAGGTAATGCGAAAATGGTCGACGTTTCTGATAAAGACATCACAAAACGTGTTGCGACAGCACATTCAAGCATTACTGTTAACGAAGCGATTTACAAGCAAATTGTAGAACATACAAATAAGAAAGGTAATGTGCTGAATACTGCCCAAATCGCGGGAATCATGGCAGCTAAGAATACCTCTACGATTATTCCTATGTGTCATCCGCTCTCACTGACGGGTATCGATATTGCCTTTGAATGGGATACAACATCGTCATATACACTTAATATTGAAGCTACAGTCTCTACATCAGGTAAAACCGGTGTAGAAATGGAAGCTCTCACAGCCGCTTCAGCAACGGCTTTAACCGTTTACGATATGACCAAAGCACTTGATAAAGGGATGGTCATCGGCGAAACTTACCTTATCTCAAAATCTGGCGGAAAATCCGGGGATTACCGCAGATCATAAACTATTGTTGTTCATGCTTTACCCTTTTTATACGTAAACATGAACTTCACAACAGCACTACGGAACCATTGACGTTGTGATTTTACTGTCACAACGTACAATCGTTCCGTTTTTTTCATGTTACTCCTATTATATAATGCGAATTCTTTAAGTTAAATAGGCTGAATGGATGAAAAAACTGATGAAATCTTATGAAATCAGTGATTGGCTTCAGTGTTTTCCCTTATTCAATCAAACAGTACAGTGAAGAAGCGGTTAGTCTTCTACCTGAGTAAAATCTAACCGCTTCTTCTTGCCTTTTATTTTGTTAATTCATGAATGAGATGATTCAATTCAGGTTTAATTAATTTTTCAATCGCTAATCTTACCGCACCAGATGAACCTGGCAATGAGAAAATCAATTGTTCACCTACTGTACCGCCGACAGCACGTGATAATAAAGCACGTGTTCCCACATCTTCAGCATAACTTAAATATCTGAATAACTCTCCGAAACCTTCAATTTCTTTTGTTAATAAAGGAGTTACTGCTTCAATCGTCACATCACGTTGTGCGATACCTGTACCGCCCGTCGTAATAATGACATCCACATCTTCATTCAACCATTGTTGTACTTGTTCAGTAATCGCTTGTTTATCATCTTTGACGATTGTGTAATGATCATCTGTAATTTCCACATTAATCTCTGACAATAATTCTTTAGCTAAATTACCGCCTTTATCTGTTTCTTTTGTTCTTGTATCAGACACAGTTAAGACTGCTGCGTTGATGGTTCTATCTAATTTGACATTCACGTGTTCATTTTTCATTCATTAGGCCTCCTATGTGTTTTACTCAACCGAGTAATTGGTTCATTAATTTAATCGCTTCTTCAGGTTTCGTCATGCCATGTATCAACATGCGTCCGCCTGAGAAACTGACGATTCGATGATTGTTGAATTCGAAGCGGATCATATAAGGGTTCGCATGATACTTAATATGATGCGTTTCAAGATATTCCTTCAACATTTCCTGGGTAATATCCTCATTATTGTATTGAACTGTATCTCTTCCGCATAATGTCGCAAACTGTAAATCAGTATGATTTAAATGCGGATAGGTCGCATGTTCACTACACGTATGACAATCAGCTTTAAACATACGACTGAATCCGAATGTATAGTGTGTCCCTTCCCAAATATCACCATAAGTTAATTTAGGCGTAAAAGGTGTTTCAGTCAGGATTTTCAATGCATCACGTGTTTGTAAACTCGTGGTCATGGTTACCGCTGGTTGAATTACCCCTACTGTATCACACGTCATGTTAATGACTGGTAATTGCGGCATCAGACAATTGAAACACGGAGTTTGTCCAGGAATGAAAGCTGCTTCGATATATGTACTTTGTACAACCCCGCCATATATCCAAGGTATATTATATTTATACGCAAAATCATTCACTAATAAACGTGTATCGAAATTATCTGTCGCATCTAAAATTAAATCTACCTCAGTTCCATGCGTTTCTAGAAACTGGGGATTGACTTGAGCGATATGCGCCTCAATGATGACATCACTTCGGATTTCCTGCAGCTTTTCTTTCGCCGCAATCACTTTCGGCATCGCGTCTGTCGCATCTTGTTCTGTAAACAACATTTGACGTTGTAAGTTGCTGAACTCGATGTAGTCACGATCAACAATCGTTAACTGTTTGATGCCCGCTCTGACTAAACCGTCCGCAATGTGTGTTCCTAATGCACCCATGCCGATTATCAGCGCATGTTTTTGCGCAATTTTCTCTTGGCCTTCTCTGCCTATATGTTTAAACAAAATTTGTCTGGAATAACGTTCTGACATCTTTCGATTCCTTTCTTAAAGTGCATTGTCTTTATTATAAGACGAATAGAGACGTGTTACAATCGTTCGAATTGTAGTATGTCACCTAAAATCCGGTCATGCCAATAGAAGACAGACCGGATTGAAACTTTTTATTATTCAGCTGGTACAGAACTTAACGTTATAATTTCATCCGCCAATTGTTCTGCTTCGTAATTAGAATGTGTCACAAAAATAATCGGGATTTGCCATTCATCAAAGAGTCGTTTCACTAAACGCATACTTTCTTCTTTCGTCGCATCATCCAAACTAGAAAATGGTTCATCTAATAAAAGTAAATCAGGACGTGTGCTTAATGCACGTGCTAATGCGACGCGTTGTGCTTCTCCGCCTGATAATCGAGCTGGATATTGTTTTTGTAAATAACTGATGTTTAATTGATGCATCAACGCTGTAATATGTTCAGAAGGTTGCGCCATAAACGTGATATTTTGAAAAACTGTCATATTCGGAAACAATTGATAGTCCTGAAATAAATAGCCTAAATGACGCTCTTGAATTTTAACATTCACAGATGATTGCGTATCCGTTAACACACGTTCGTTGACTTTGATATAAGCCTTATCTGCAGCCCTTAAGCCTGCGATCATATTCAAAACAGTCGTTTTCCCCACTCCTGAAGGTCCTCGTATCGCATAAATTTTAGGTACTGTATCTTGAATATCTAACTTCAGTAACTGTCCTTTTAACTGATGTGTAATTTGGATGGTCAACATCTTAATCCACCTCCAAATAACGATCTTTGTTCATTAAGTTAATCGTACCAATAACAGTAATCGCAAATGCAACTAATACTAATACCCATAGCCAAGCTTGGTTCTCTTTGCCTTGTTCAACTAAGAAATAAATCTCTAAAGGCAACGTATTGGTTTTATTTGGAATATAACCCGCTACCATTAAGGTTGCTCCGAACTCACCGATTGCACGCGCAAATGCCATCATCACACCAGATAAAATAGCACGCTTAGATAGCGGTAAAATCAGTCTGAAGAAAATTTTATTTTCACTTGCACCCATTGTTCGTGCTGTATTCAACATTTTATGATTAATACCTCTAAAACCTTGAATCGTATGTTGATACATTAACGGAAAACTGACAATCACAGAGGCAATAATTGCACCAGTGATTGTGAATATGACAGGCATATGTAAAACATTTGTCATAAATGCGCCTACAGGGCTTCGTGGTGAGAAAACAATTAATAATAAGAACCCCATGACTGTCGGAGGTAACACAATCGGCAGGATAATAATACTCTCAAGAAGTGTCACAATACGTCCACGACGTCGATATAACAGTCTTGAAATTAAAATCCCAAGTACTGTTACAATAATCGTGCTGATTACAGCCACTTCAATTGATATCCAAAATGGCGTTAAATCAGGCATTTCCACTCCTCCTACGCTTCAAATTGATAATCTTTTAAGATTTGTTTCGCTTCATCTGATTTTAAGAACTCAATCCAAGCTTTCGCCGTCTTATTATCAGATGTTGTTCCGGCTTCATAAACAATCGGTTGTTTTAATTTCACCGATTCGATTTCTTTTACTTTATCATTTTTAGTTTTGTTTTTATATAAATCTGTTTTATAAACAAAACCGAGTTGTGCGTTCCCTTTTTCCACATAATTCAAGACTTGACGGACATCTTTCGCAAAGACAAGATGATCTTTAACGCCGCTGTATAATCCATTGTCTTTTAAGTAACCTTCTGCGTATTTACCTGCAGGTACAGAGTTCACTTCGCCTATCGCAAGTTTTTGTCCATCTTTTAAATCTTTGACTGATTTTAAATCAGTGCCTTGTTCACCAATTAATACAAGTTGATTTCGCGCATAATCATAAGTGTTATCAGCTTTCTTCTTATCTTTTAACGCTTGGACATCTTTTGTGTTGGCTGACATAAACACATCAACAGGTGCACCTTTTTCAATTTGTTGTCTTAACGATCCTGATCCGCCGTAGTTAAATGTAATATCAACATCTGAATGTTTTTTCTTAAATGCTGTTTCTAAATCTTTCGTCACATCCGTTAAACTTGCGGCAGCTGCGACATGTAAAGTATTTTCTTTTTGATTACTGTTTGTTTCTTTTTTATCATTTGAACATCCAACAACAACTAAACAGACGCTCAACAGTATAACCGCAAAGTATTTCAACTTCATCTTGAAGAAGCCTCCTAAAAATGATTAATTCACTCTCGATTATACGCTTTCGGTCCATAAATTCCAATTTGAATTTAACCATTATCTTTTGTCTTCTCACAAGAAAAAAGGCCAATATGACATTGACCTTTTGATTATAATTATAAAGTTTGAACAAAACGTTTAAAGGCTTCTAAGCCTTCAGTATCACGTTTAAACACACCTGCATCTTCTAAGACACGTTTGAATTTCTGACCTACAGCATCTAAAACAATACCTTCAGCATTTTCAGGTGTAAATTGATGTTTCGCTTTTAGTTCATCTGCGAAATCTTGATGCACACCTAAATCTATATCAGTTTCACCTAAAACATATTGTTCGACTTGTTTAAGCTCATGTTTTAAACGTGCTGGTAAAATCGCAGTTCCCATCACTTCGATTAAACCGATGTTTTCTTTTTTAATGTGTTGTACATCTTGGTGCGGATGGAAAATACCATCTGGATAATCTTCTGATGTTTGATTGTCTCTTAGTACTAAATCTAATTCAAAACGACCTGTTTCTTGACGGTAACGTGCAATCGGTGTGATGGTATGATGACGTTCGCCCGCCTCACTTTGTGCTTTGACTTGAACACTTTCATCACTGTACGCATTCCATTGATTGAAAATATGTTCTGCCGCATCAATGAGTTGTGCTTGATTATTACCTTTTAAACGGATTACACTCATCGGCCAATCTAACAACACCGCTTCTACTTCAGGATAATCATCAATAGTAAAACGTTCTATTTCTGTCGCATTATCCATCGGGAAAGTGTGGCGCCCTGTTTGGTAATGGTTGTGAGACAAGATTGAACCGCCTACAATCGGCAAGTCCGCATTAGATCCCGCAAAATAATGCGGAAATTGCTTCACAAAGTCTAATAGATTCACAAAAGTTTGTCGTCCGATCTTCATTGGCACATGTTGTGCAGATAATACGATACTATGTTCTGGGAAATAAGCGTATGGTGAAAATTGGAATCCCCAGTCTTCTCCATCTAACTTAATACGCGCAATTCGGTGATTACGACGTGCTGCTTGGGTTACAGAACCTTGGTAACCTTCATTTTCCATACATAACGCACATAAAGGATAACTTGTTTGTTTTGCTTCTCTTGCTGCCGCAATTTCTTTCGCATCTTTTTCAGGTTTAGACATATTAATTGTAATTTCTAAGTCAACATAGTTCGTTGGTGTATAGAAATGAATATTTTGTGCGATGGCATCTGCCTTAATATAGTGGTTGCGCATACAAATATCATATAAATATTGCGTCGCTTTCTCCGGGCTGTCTTGATACAACTGTCTAAAGTTGCGATTAATAGTTGAAGGTTTCGGTGTGATTAAATCTAATAGTTTCGTTTCAACCATTTCTTTTTGATATACCGCATCTTCTATTAAGTGATGTTCAATCATTCGATTAATCCAGTGTTGTGCAATCGCATTCGGTGTATCAAGTTCTGAGATATCTCTCTCCTCATGTTCGATATCTTCTGCTTGTGTAATCTCTAGCACTAGGTTTTGAATATAGAAAGCATCTTCCTTTTCAAAGTCCCCATATTCTACTGCATATGAAATAAAGCGTTGTATCAGCTGTTGATTCAGCTTCATGATACGGCCTCCCTTTTTATTTATCTTCGTAGCCATTCGGATGTGCGCGGTGCCAATGCCAAGCAGTTTCAATAATTTCATAAATATCATCATGTTTCGGCTCCCAGCCTAACACGTTACGTGCTTTATCACTTGAAGCGATTAATTTACTTGGATCACCTGCACGACGTTTGCCGATTTCTGATTTAATCTTTTCACCAGTCGCTTGGCGTGCTGCTTCCACAATTTCAATAACAGAATAACCTTGACTGCTGCCTAAGTTGAATGCGCCGCTCTCACCGCCATCTTTTAAGTAACTATACGCTAAAATATGCGCTTCAATTAAATCTGTGACATGTAAATAATCTCTGACACATGAACCATCTTCTGTATCATAATCTACACCGAATATCGTAATCGCATCTCGTTGTCCTAACGCTGCTTCTAATACAATAGGAATTAAATGTGTTTCTGGATTATGATCTTCACCAATCGTACCGTCTTCACGTGTACCCGCGACGTTGAAGTAACGTAATGCTGCATAGTTCATACTATATGCGTTATGGCACCAATGCATCATTTTTTCCATCATCAATTTACTTTCGCCATAAGGGTTGGTCGGTGCTTTTTTCGCATCCTCTGTAATCGGGACAACATCTGGTTCACCATAAACTGCTGCTGTTGAAGAAAAGACAATATCATTCACATCATGTGCTTTCATCACTTCAAGCAACACTTGCATACCATAGACGTTATTATTGAAATAATCTAAAGGTTTCTCTACCGATTCTCCAACTAATGAATAAGCACAAAAATGGAAGACACCTTCAACATTTTCCGTTGCGAACACTTGATTTAAGAATTCGCTGTCACGAATATCTCCTTCATAAAAACGTGCTGCTTTAGGTACGGCACCTCTATGACCTGTTCCTAAATTATCCACCACTGCGACATCATAACCAGCATCTATCAATTGATGCGCTGCATGGCTGCCGATATAACCAGCACCGCCTAATACTAAAACTGACATGATTTTCCTCCTTAAAGTTCGATTGTTTTCACGCCGTCACCGATATTGACATGGTAAAACGATGGCGCATAACCAATCTTGTCTGTATAAATACGAGAGACTTCATCTTCTAAATCTTTAACTTTTGATTGATGAACTAAAGCAATCGCACATCCTGCGAATCCTGCACCTGTCATACGTGCACCAAGGACTCCATCAACATTTTGTGCAGATTCTGCTAAAGTATCTAGCTCTTTGCCCGTCACTTCATAATCATCCTTCAATGAAGCATGGCTTTGGTTTAATAATTCACCAAAGCGTTCAAAGTCTGATTGCGCTAAAGCATCATACGCTTCTTTAACACGTGCGTTTTCAGTAACTGCGTGACGTGCACGACGACGTATCGTTTCATCTTCAATTAAATGCGCATATTTTTCGAACGTTTCAACGTCTAAATGTCCTAACGCTTCAATATCCAATTCTTGTTGAAGTAACGCTAATGCTTTCTGACATTCTTCTAACCGTTCATTATATTTAGATTCTGCTAATTCACGACGCTTATTCGTATTCATAATAGAAATCGTGTAATCTCCGAATTCAGTTGGAACATAATGATACTCTAACGTATGCGTATCTAATAAAATCGCTTGATCCTTTTGACCCATACCCACAATGAACTGGTCCATAATACCTGAATTGACACCGATAAATTTATTTTCTACTTTACGTCCAAGTTGAATTAATTCTAAGCGCTCTACATCTAAGTTAAAGAGTTGTTTCATTAACCAACCTGTCAGCATTTCAATAGAAGCTGAAGAAGATAAACTTGCGCCGTTTGGAATGTTACCTTCAACGATGACATCAAAGCCTGAGTCAATTTTGTAACCCGCTTCAATTAAAAACTTAACCATGCCTTTTGGATAGTTCGCCCAACTATGGTCAGCATTGTAATCTAAATCATCTAATGAAAATGAAATAATACCTTTTTCCTCAAAGTTCAAAGAGTAAAAACGAATCGTACGATCTTCACGTTTACGTGCTAAACCGTATGTGCCTAATTCAATAGCAGCTGGGAATACATAACCGCCATTATAATCTGTATGCTCTCCGATCAAATTAATACGTCCTGGTGCGAATGCGGCAACATCTGGCTTTGTTTCAAAATGCTTTTCAAATTGCGTTTGCATAGATGCCAACATAATATAACTCCTCTCACAAGGTAAATTTATTAGTAAACACAATTAAAGTTTATTTGTTTACTAAATGTTTTGTCAACACTTTCATTAGTTCTTAAAAGAAAAAGATTGTCGCTCTATTTGTTTCGTTTGTATCACAATATGCATGGCAGATTGACGTGTTTTTTGAATACGTTCTTTTGCCATTAAGACAGCACTTTTACCAAACTGCTCGATATCAATACGCACACTCGTCAATGATGGTGTTACATATTGATTTACATCTAAGTCATTAAATCCGATAACTCCAGCATCTTTAGGGATTGTGACACCTCTTTGTTGGAGGCCTTGAATTAGACCAATTGCGACCATATCATTACCCGCTATCAACACATCTGGGATAGTGTCTGCTTCTGTTATCGCTTCAAAACCATCTTCTCGTTCCCAACCGATTAAATTGCCATTCGGTATCTCATCATGTTGTTGACACCAAGAAAGATATGCGTGATATCTTGCATCATTTTCATATGCTTCTTTCCCATCTAAATTACGTTCTTCACGTATGCCTCCATAATAAGCGATATGTGCATCATGATAAGTGTCCCTGATTTGATTCAGCAGCTGATACATGGCTTGTTCTAGATCAGAGTACACTGCATCGATATAATCAGGAACTTGCTTATTATTAATCACCACCATATTAGGGTTATGGCGATAAATTTCTTTTAAAGCATCCAATGAGAAATTACCGATGACTAACACTGCGCCTGCTTTTTTCACATCTTGTAAATCTTGTTTTTTAAATCCTGTTTCAATTCTAAGTGTCTTCTTTAATGTTAAATTTAATTTCTTAATTTCAGACTCTATTGCTAAACGCAATTCACGATGAAACGGGTCAGCCATTTCTCTTCTGCGAGACGCATAAGTAATAATTTGAACTTGGCGATTTACACGTTCTCCTTTGTGATATTCAAGTTCTTTTGCAGTATTTAAAATACGAGTTCTTGTACTGTCGGCTACAGACAATGTCGGATCTTCATTAAGTACACGCGACACTGTACCTGGACTGACACCCGCTTGTTTTGCGATATCTCTAATACTTGCCATAATTGACACCTCTCTTTTGTTTACTTTAAGTTTACTACGCTCTGTTTACTTGTACAACTTTTCATTTTAAATAATGAAACATTTCATGCAAATCTTTTTTGTAAATTGAAGTGATGTAGTATATTGTTAAATTAAGGAGTCATGCATATGAATAAAGATAAAGATGTTTTAACGAATCAGACAATTGTCCGCTTTGAAGATGGAGAATTATTTGAAACAACTGATAGTTATGTTACAGAATTTCCATTAACTGTCATGGTTAATGGCGAAGAATTTGCAACCGTCATCTGCAGTCCAGACCACATGGAAGAATTGGTGCTGGGCTTTTTAGCGTCTGAAGGTGCAATTTTAAAACGCAGTGAATTGAAATCGATTCAAATAGATGACAGCAAGGGGTTTGCACATGTTGAATTAACGAAAGACTTAGGAGATCGTTTCGAGTATTCAACCAAGCGCATGATTGCTTCATGTTGCGGTAAAAGTCGTGAGTTTTATTTCCAAAATGATGCGGCAGTGGCTAAGACGTCATTGTCGAATATCACACTCACACCTCAACAGGTCATCAATATGATGACGAGACTACAAACTGCAAGTAAACTGTTCAAACGTACAGGCGGCTTGCATAACGCGGCCATCAGCGACGGTGATGCTTTCTTTGAACACCGTCAAGATATCGGTCGACATAACGCACTCGATAAGTTATATGGTTTCTGTATTGAACGTCATATTCCTGTTCGAGACAAAGTATTAATTTTCAGCGGTCGTATTTCATCAGAAATTCTGATTAAAGCGGCTAAAATCGGAGTTGGTGTTATTCTTTCTAAATCCGCACCGACTACGTTAGCTGTGACGCTTGCGAATGACTTAAACATAACAGCCATTGGATTTATCAGAGATGGCAACTTCAATATTTATAGTCACCCAGAACGAATAAAAGCTGTGTCCTCACAAGATTAACTTGTGAAACACAGCTTTTTTGTTTGCTTATATATTCTCTTTTATCACACTATAACAATAACTGATGAAGGTATAGCCTTGTTTAATATACATTTCCTTGGCAGTATCTTCACCGTCTGCGATTAAAATCAAAGGTTTATGCTTGGCATAATTTGCGACAAATCCCTGCATAGCACGTCCGATTCCTTGTCCACGCATTTCTTTGATCACACCGAAACTATCGATTTCAATCGTTTCTTCTGATTCAATCATATCTAATGTGCCGACTGGTTGACTATCTTTATAAGCAATCACCCGCTTCACATTCGTTGCGCCGTCAAATTGTTGTCTTAAAGTTTTAACCACTTCGTCTGCGTAGTCTTTACCGTAATCCAGTGAAAAATAACGACAGATTTTCAAATAATCATCCAAATGATAAATATCGACAAAACGGATATCTAAACCATCTGGAATGTCACCTGCAAGCTCATGTGCTTCGATCGCATACATTTCTAACAACACAACATCAAAATTTTCTCGTTCAAAATATGTACGAAACGTGGAATCTAAAGGTGTGTTTTCTGGAAAAGTAAATGCCAAATGGCGGCTCTCTTGTTTGAGATGTGCGTGTGTTTGTGTTTTGACATCTTCTAACCAAGTTTCAAACGTCGGCATGTCATGATATACCCATTTATTCGTATAATACGTTAAAGGTTCTTGTGGTGTTAAATAAATCGTCTTTTGTTCATCTTCATAAGCAATCGTTCCAGGTTGATCAATTAATCGCATGGATAGCGGCCCCATCTTTATCCCTCTTTCTGCTACCTCAGAAACGAATCAATTGTTTAAAGCGTGTGTGATTCAATAATGCTGCACCGATTAAGCATGCGATAATCGCTTTAATAATATCCCCCGGCATAAAGACAAATGATAAAAAGAATGCTTTTGATAATGGCATATGTGTAATCACGCCCATAATTAATGTGCCGACAATGTCTAATAATAAGACACCCGCAATTAATGTAGGTAAAAATAAACGACCGAAATTGATTCGTTCTATAGATTTATCGCGCGCATACCCAATTAAGAAAGCGACGACTGGATATAAGAATAAGAAACCTGCTGATGGACCAGCAAAAACTCCTATACCGCCACGACCGCCTGATAGTACAGGTAAACCGCACGCTGCTAAAATTAAAAATACAATTACGCTTAATGTACCATACTTTTTGCCTAAAAGAATACCTGCTAGAAAAATACCGACATTCTGCAAGACAATCGGTACTGGCATGAATGGAAGCGGAATAGGTGGAATCAGACCAAGCAATGCGATAATAGCTGTCATAATCGCAGTAAATGTGATATGTTTTGTTGTCATAATATAACCTCCTCAAAATCTTACATGGAAGATTATATCACATATGTTAACTTTAATTTAAGATAAGTTAACATTTATTTGTATAATTTTACACGTCTAGACACGAACCTTTGCGGCAAGGTTTGTCATGTAGTCAAAGAATGCATCTCTGTGCACATCATCGACTAATCTGATTGTACGGCCGCCTTCTTGAACACGTTTAGTTCGCCCTTGACTCGGTCCTTTTGTAATCACTTCTGTTTGTACTTCTTCAACATGTACTAACTCAGGTTTTCCGACAGAAGCTGTTGTTAAGACATCCCATAAGAAATACGTAGAGTTCGTCACAAAATGCGTTAATGGCGGAACTGCAGCATAACAAACACCTAAGAAATCTACACCTAAAATATCACGTTGATCTGCCCACATTTGTCTGACATCAATTGTTAACGGCACTTTATTTGTACTTTCTAACGCAACCATATCAATCGCAATATCTGTATCAAAAACCGTTGCGACTGCTTCTGGATCCCAAAAGGCATTCCATTCTGCAGTTCCATCATGTTCAGGTTCTTCAACATTGCCTTTCGTTAAGAATGTTCCCCCCATCCATACTAAGCGTTCAATTTTTTCTGTGATATGCGGAGCAACCTCTAATGCTTTAGCCAAATCTGTTAAAGGTCCAGTAAATAACAAGGTTACTGGTTTCTTACTCGCTTCTAATTTTTCTATTATATCTTCATATGCTTCAAGTTCTGATTGCGATGCTCGTTGTTCAGTACGTGATTCATTCAATACTGGTAATGCATCTACAAAGAAGGCATGCATACGCCATTCTTTAGGAAATGGATTCTTCCCTCTTTGTGATGATGCGGCAACTTTTAAATCTCTATATGAAAAGCGGTTAATGATTTTAATAGACGCACTCACTGCGGGTTCTACATAACTGTCAGCACCAATTGCGCTGACACCGATTAATTCAACATCTTCCATCTGTAGTAATAAAAAGAGAGACACTAAATCATCTACACCGCCATCGTGGTTGAAATATATTTGTTTCATGTTCTACCTCCAAAATTTATGTATATTACTTATTAAATTGAAATTCACAACAAATGTAAAGTAAGCATTTAACCAGAAATTTAATTGTATGATGTCTAGCTTTTCTCGTAAAACAAATGCAGACCGCTAAAAACTACCAACTCTCTATTCCGAGTGATACACTAAACTTAACAAGGCAACAAACGTCAGGAGGAATGACATTGTTAGAATCAGGATTAATTCATACAGAGATTCAACGTAAATGGTTAACAAAATTACAATCAATCAAAGACGAATTTCAAGCACATGCAGCATACAATGATGCGCATAGCCGCTTCCCTCACGAGAATATTGATTGGCTCGTTAAAGAAGGTTATACCTTATTAACCTTGCCGAAAGCTTATGGCGGTGAAGGTGCGACAATTGAAGATATGGTAATCATCCAAAGTTATTTAGGTTCTATTGATGGTGCCACAGCTTTATCTATCGGTTGGCATTTAAGTACTGCAGGACAAATATTTGAAGAACAAAAATGGGAGCCTCACCTACTCGATCAATTAGCACAAGCTATTCAAGAAGGTGCGTTGATTAATAGAGCGGTGAGTGAAGCGGATACTGGAAGTCCGACACGTGGCGGCAAACCTTCAACACACGCTAAACGCTCAGGTTCAGAATATGTTTTAAACGGCGTTAAAACTTTTACTTCAATGTTGCCAGCTTTAACCCATTTCTTAGTCAGCGGCTACAATGAAGCCACAGACCAATTCGGTTTCTTCTTAGTTGAAAAAGAAACGCCTGGAGTGTCTGTTGCTGAAACTTGGAATGTGGTCGGCATGCGTGCGACTGAAAGCCATGACCTGGTATTAGAAGATGTGCATATACCACAAGAAAACTTTGTAGAAGTTGCGGGCGGTTCAAAAGGGCCGAACGGTTGGATTCTGCATATCCCAAGTGTGTATTTAGGTATTGCACAAGCTGCGGCAGATTATGCGAAAGACTTCGCCAAAACACATCAGCCGAATAGTATTGATTACCCTATCGGACATCTTCCGACTGTCCAACAATCAATCGGTGAAATGGAGTCGTTATTACTTTCAGCACGTGCCTTTTTATGGTCTACAGCCCGTATGTATCATGAAGCCCCTGATGCACCTGTTTGGAATGAAACTTCCGCAAGTAAAATTTTAGTAATGAATCAAGGTTTGAAAGTCATCGATTTAGCAATGCGCATTGTCGGTGCGAAAAGTTTAGAAATGGATCGCCCGCTTCAACGCTATTATCGTGACATGCGTGCTGGTCTGCATAATCCGCCAATGGAAGATGCGGCTTACACAAATATTGCCAAATCAGAACTCAACTTATTCTAGTGACTTAACACTATGTTCAATAGTCGAACATAGTGTTTTTCATTTTAAACAAATAATAAATGTTGATTTATTTAGAAATTTATATTGTGCTTTCTGCCAATACCCTTTATAATTTTCAATAACGCTAAACGATAATCGTTTTCAATTAGGAGGAAGATATAAAGATGAAAAAATTACTCATCCCACTGATTGTGTTAGTCCTTGTGCTTGCAGCATGCGGTAAACAATCCAGTGATCAAAAAGATTCAAAAAAAGAAACACGTTCATATACAATGGATAACGGTAAGAAAGTAGATATTCCGAAAGAACCTAAACGTATTGCGGTTGTTGCACCTACATACGCTGGCGGTGTAAAAAAATTAGGCGGTAACGTTGTAGCAGTCAACAGCCAAGTCGATGACAGCCCTATCTTAAAAGAAAAATTCAAAGGTGTTGAAAAAATCGGCGCCACTGGCAGCGAAGATGTTGAAAAAGTAATCAAACAAAAACCAGATTTAATCATTGTTTATTCAACAGATAAAAACATCAAGAAATATCAAAAAGCAGCTCCTACTGTAGTTTTCGACTACGCAAAACATAAGTACTTAGATCAACAAATTGAACTAGGTAAATTGTTAGGTAAAGAAGACGAAGCTAAAAAATGGACAGAGGATTGGAAAAAAGAAACTAAAAAAGATGGTAAAGAGATTCAAGATAAAATCGGTAAAGATTCAACAATCTCATTATTAGATGAATTCGACAAAAAACTTTATACGTACGGTCCAAACTGGGGCCGCGGCGGTGAAGTGATTTATCAAGCATTCGGCTTACAAATGCCAGAAAAACAAAAAGAACTAGTTAAAAAAGATGGTTGGGCAGAAATCAAACAAGAAAAAATTCCTGAATATGCAGGCGACTATATTGTATCAACACGTGCCGGCAAAGCTGAACCATCTTATACTCAAACAAACCTTTGGAAAAACCTTCCAGCAGTTAAAGAAGGACATGTCATCAAAGTAGATGCGAAAACATACTGGTTCAACGACCCTTACACATTAGAATTCATGCGTAAAGATTTAAAAGAAAAACTCGAACAAGCAGCTTCTAAATAATATGAAAAAAACGGCTTACACAGTAAACAGGTTGTGTAAGCCGTTTTCTTTATAGATTATTTATTTTCAGTTTCGCTTTCAACAGGCATCACATTTGGTTTACCTGCCATCAACATCAACCATGTTGCGACGATGAACGGTAATGTGAATACTGGCAAGCCGAAAGGTTTTAACCAAGTCACTAAACCAGCGTGTACAACCACTGTGATAAAAATACCAAATAACATACTTAAATATTTGTTAAATACTGAAGTTTCTTTAAAGGTAACACCTAAAGCCAATATTACTAAGATAACATTATAGCCATATAATCCTGTATTTATATCATCATGGTTCGCCCCAAATAACATTACCACAAAAACACCGATAATATTTGCGACGACTGAGAAGATACCTGCACGTTTAGAAGCAATAAAGATACCAATCAGTATCAATAAGCCCCCTACTGTACTTTTCACCAAGAAAATTTCACTAAAGCCATCTAAGAAAGTCATCACACCGTTAATCGCGTGATGTGAAAATGTAATCTCACGTACCGTAGAAGGTAAAATATTAACCCCAGCATTGACGTGTTCGAATTGGAAGGACATAAATAGAAACATCCAACTGATAAACACATACGGCATGGTCAACATCGGCAAGTCAAAACGCGATAATAAATGACGAAATGCGGCACCAAGCGGTAATGTCAATACAACCGCAAGTGCTGTCATACCAATACCTTTAATGTCTGGCACTAAGAATATGGTTAAAGCCACACCTGTCAGCACTGGATTAAAACCAGCTAGCCCCTCTTTGATTTCTTCTTTGGAATAATTTGTATAAGGTGCTAATACATAAGCAATCAAACTAGAAAGCAATGCTGCTAGCCCTACTTTCCAATTTGCTACAAATAAACCTGCTAAAATGAATAGCCCTGTCCAAGCATTATTTAACAATAATACTTGTGAAATATTCTTTAATACAACGTCGACTAATTGACGCATCGATCCTTCACCTGATTTCTCAAAATTTATAAACAGTTATAATTTTAACAAAATAGGATTGCGAATAAAACCTATTGCTCTCTATTTATAATTTTTTAAGATTAAAATACAACGTTTGTTTGAAAATGTACCAAAAAAGGTAAAACTCCCTTGGGTTAATTAAAGTGTATATTCAAGCCTTAACTTGTTAATTTGCAATTATATTTGGCACCACAAATATATATTTCTTGTATATCGATAAGTCGAGTCTTACAATGGATTAGTATTATTTAACATATATGAAAGAAGGGATTACTTTGCATTTTACTCAACGTGAACAAGATAAATTGATGTTGGTTATTGCGAATGACGTTGCACGCAGACGTCAAAAACGCGGTTTAAAATTAAACTATCCTGAAGCGGTAGCTATCATCAGTTACGAAATGTTAGAAGGTGCAAGAGATGGTAAGAGCGTTGCCGACCTTATGAGTTACGGCAGACAAATTTTAAATAAGGATGATGTAATGGAAGGTGTAGCAGATATGATCACAGACATCGAAGTTGAAGCTACATTCCCTGACGGCACAAAATTAATTACGATACATCATCCGATTGTTTAAAGGGGGATTATATATTATGAGACCTGATGAAATTATAGTAAAACGTACTGAAATAGAAATAAATAAAGGTACTGATTCTACTGAAACAGTAATCGTTGTTAAAAATATAGGAGACCGCCCTATTCAAGTCGGTTCTCATTATCATTTTTTTGAAGTAAATGATGGCTTAAAATTTGATAGAGAGAAAGCATATGGTAAACATTTAGATATTCCAGCTGGCGCAGCTGTACGCTTTGAACCTGGGGATGAAAAGAAAGTACAACTTGTGGAATATAACGGTAATCGTCGTATTTACGGATTCCGAGGAATGGTTAATGGACCGATTGATGAAGATCGTGTCTTCCGTGTAGACGATAATCATCCGAACGCTGGTATTAAAGACGACGAAGGAATGAAAAATGCGAATAAAGAAAGTGGGTATGATCGATGAGCTTTAAAATGACACAATCTCAATATACAAGTTTATATGGTCCGACTGTCGGTGATTCTATTCGATTAGCTGATACAAACTTGTTTGCACGAGTAGAAAAAGACTATGCGTCATATGGGGATGAAGCTACTTTCGGCGGCGGTAAATCTGTGCGTGACGGTATGGCTCAAAACCCTAACGTAACACGTGATGACCGTAATGTTGCAGATACTGTTATTACAAACGCAGTTATTATTGATTACGATAAAGTATACAAAGCAGATATCGGAATTAAAAACGGCTATATCATGAGATATGGTAAAGCTGGTAACCCTGATATTATGGACAACGTTAATATCATTATCGGTGCAAACACTGATATCATTTCAGCTGAAGGTAAGATCGTAACAGCTGGCGGTATTGATACACACGTGCACTTTATTAACCCTGAACAATCATGGGTTGCGCTTGAAAGTGGTGTTACAACACATATCGGCGGCGGTACTGGTGCTTCTGAAGGTTCTAAAGCCACTACGGTTGCTCCAGGTCCATGGCATATGCACCGTATGTTAGAAGCAGCGGAAGCTTTACCAGTCAACGTTGGTTTCACTGGTAAAGGACAAGCACATAACCACACAGCATTAATTGAACAAATCCACGCTGGCGCAATCGGCTTGAAAGTCCATGAGGACTGGGGAGCAACACCATCTGCGCTAAGTCATGCATTAGACGTAGCTGATGATTATGATGTTCAAATCGCATTACACGCAGATACGTTGAATGAAGCGGGCTTCATGGAAGATACGATGAAAGCAATCAAAGACCGTGTCATTCATATGTACCACACTGAAGGTGCTGGTGGCGGACATGCGCCTGACTTAATCAAATCAGCAAGCTATCCTAATGTCCTTCCATCATCTACTAACCCAACACTACCTTACACAACAAATACAATTGATGAGCACTTAGATATGGTTATGATTACACACCACTTGAACGCTTCTATTCCTGAAGACGTAGCATTCGCTGATTCACGTATCCGTAAAGAAACAATTGCAGCGGAAGACGTATTACAAGATATGGGTGTATTCAGTATGGTCAGCTCTGACTCACAAGCAATGGGTCGTGTCGGTGAAGTTATCACACGTACATGGCAAGTCGCACACCGTATGAAAGAACAACGCGGTTATTTAGATGGCGACTCAGAATACAATGACAACAACCGTATCAAACGTTATATCGCAAAATACACAATCAACCCTGCGATTACACACGGTATCTCTGAATATGTCGGTTCAATTGAACCTGGCAAACTTGCGGATATTGTAATTTGGGAGCCTGCATTCTTTGGTGTAAAACCTGATGTTGTCTTAAAAGGCGGAATGATCAGTACAGCAATCAACGGTGATGCAAATGGTTCTATCCCAATCTCAGAACCTCTTAAATTCCGTAAAATGTACGGTCAACTTGGCGGTAACATGACAGGTACAAACATGACATTCGTATCAAACATTGCTTATATGAACGATATTCAACGTCAATTGAACTTGCATCGTTTAATCCGTCCAGTTAAAAATATCCGTAACCTACGTAAAACAGATATGAAAAACAATACAGCAACACCAAAATTAGACGTAGATCCACAAACGTATGAAGTGTTTGTAGATGGCGAAAAAATCACAAGCGAACCTGCTAAAGAGTTGCCATTAACACAACGTTACTTCTTATTCTAGGAGGCAAGCTTTCATGATAGTAGAAGAAATTCTTGGCAATATCGCCAATTTATCACCTGAAGAAAAACAAAAGCACACTGAAAAAGTGTATCTAGAAAACTCTGATTTAGTTAAACGCATCCAACGTGTTAAAACTGACCACGGTAATGAAATCGGAATCCGCTTAAAAAACCCTGTAGACTTGCAGTATGGCGATATCTTATATGAAGATGACAACAACCGTATCGTGGTTGATGTCAATTCTGAAGATATTTTGGTTATCAAACCACGTTCACTGCAAGAAATGGGAGATATTGCCCATCAACTTGGTAACCGTCATTTACCTGCACAATTCACAGAAAGTGAAATGTTGGTACAATACGATTATTTAGTTGAAGATTTATTAAAATCATTAGGCATCCCCCACTCACGTGAGGATCGCAAAGTAAACAAAGCCTTCCGTCATATAGGACATTCACATGATTGATCATGCGTCTTTACGCTTGTTTCAATTTTGCGATTCGCAATTCCCTACAGGTGCTTTCAGCCATTCATTCGGATTAGAAACTTATATCCAAAGAGGGACTGTTCATGATGAACAGTCCTTCCAAGAATGGTTGAAACTGTTTTTAAGTGAACAACTCACATATGCGGATGGATTAGCGATGCGCTTCGTTTACGAAGCACTGAATCAGAATGATGAAAAAAGAGTGTTAGAATTAGATCGTTTATTATTTGTTCAAAATATGCCGAGAGAAACACGTGTCGGTACCAAACAAATGGGAACACGTATGGTGAAACTAGCTGATGAACTTTACGATAGTGAATGGATTCATTGGTATCACGAACAATATCAAGCAAAACAAGCGAAATTGCATCCAGCAATATGCTTTACAATGCTTGGTCATTATCTCGGTGTCGATATTGAAATGATTATCGATTATTATTTATATCAAAACGTTTCATCTTTAACTCAAAATGCGGTCAGAGCCATTCCATTAGGACAAACTGCAGGTCAACGTATTGTGACGCAGATGATTCCTTTTATGAAACAAACACGCGACCATATTTTTGAGCTTAAAGCATCTGAATTCGGCATCACTGCACCAGGACTTGAAATCAATCAAATGGAACATGAAAAAGTGAATGTACGAATCTTTATTTCTTAGGAGGCAAGATTTATGACTCAACCTATTAAAATCGGAGTCGGCGGCCCTGTAGGCGCAGGTAAAACCGAACTTGTAGAAAAAGTAGTAAAACATCTTTCTAAAGAATTAAGCATCGGTGTTATTACAAATGATATTTATACAAAAGAAGACGAAAAAATCTTAGTAAATTCTGGCGTACTTCCTGCAGATCGTATCATCGGAGTTGAAACTGGCGGTTGCCCTCATACAGCAATTCGTGAAGATGCTTCAATGAACTTTGCGGCAATTGATGAATTAGTTGAACGTCATGAAGATATTGAATTGATTTTCGTAGAATCAGGCGGCGACAACTTAGCTGCGACATTCAGTCCAGAACTTGTAGATTTCTCAATTTATATTATCGACGTTGCACAAGGTGAAAAAATCCCACGTAAAGGCGGCCAAGGTATGATTAAATCTGATTTCTTCATCATCAACAAAACAGATTTAGCACCTTATGTCGGCGCATCTTTAGACCAAATGGCTGAAGATACACGTACTTTCCGTGGTGATCGTCCATTCACATTCACAAACCTTAAAACAGAAGAAGGTTTAGACAATGTGATTAACTGGATTGAACGTGATGTGCTGCTTAAAGGACTAGAGTAATGTCTGAAGAAAAGCAATGGACAGGACAGTTAGATATCACCGTCTTTAATGACGGTGAACGTTCTGTAGCACGCGATATCTTTTTTGAACAAGCATTAAAAGTGATTCGCCCTATTTATTTAAATGGCTCAAATATCCCGACATTCTATATTGTTAATGTCGGCGGCGGCTATTTAGATGGAGACCGTTATCGCTTAAATGTTAAAGTGAAAGAAAATGCGGCAACGACACTCACATCGCAAGGTGCAACAAAAATCTACAAAACATTGAAAGATCATGTTGAACAGTACCAAACGTTCACGATTGAAGATAACGCTTATATGGAATATGTAGGCGATCCGATTATAGCTTATAAAGATGCAAAGTTTTATCAGCATAATCAGTATCATCTGGCTAAAACCGGCGCAATGTTTTATACCGATATCTTAACGCCTGGTTATTCTCCAGATGAAGCGCACTTTACGTATGACTATCTTCACCTGCTTAATGAAATTTTCGTTGACGGTGAATTAGTCGTTTATGATAACTTGTTGTTGGATCCAAATAAAAATCGTGTAGATGCTTTAGGTTATATGGAAGGTTATTCTCATCTAGGGTCTTGCTATTTCATTCATCCAGATGCGAATAAAGAAACAGTTGAAGAACTTTATGAGATTATGGCACCTTATGCGAAACAAGAAGACTGCAGAATCGGTATTACTGAACTTGCGACACATGGTATCAGTATCCGTATTCTTGCACATCAAACTGATTTAATTTTAGATATTCTAAATGACGTGCAACAACAACTTGTCAGAAAACATTATGACAGAGATGTAGATTTCTTAAGAAAATATTAATAGCAATCAAGTTATACACCTGATTGCAAACTAAAGGACGGTTATTCATTCTTTGATAACCGTCCTTTTTACATACATAATTTTATAAGTTACTGTTTGTTCCAAAATGCTTTAAGCGCTTGTGCTTCTTCATGTCCTTGTTGGCGTGCAGCTTCAGCTACTTCTTTACGTAATGCACCATTCATTGTATTATAATCATATTTTTCCAGAATACTCATTACAGTGCTATCTGGTTTGACTGTATACACACTTTGACCTCGTTCTTGCATATGGTCCACTAAATCAGATAATGCATAAGGTGTTTTCACTGGTAAATTCGCAGCTAATACCACAACTTTATCCGCTTCACTGACATCTGGATTATCCATAGAATAAGAACCGCCATCATAATAGTGTTTATCATGCAGCTGAATCGTTGGATAAGCTCCTTGGAATGCGCCACTCGCCGCAATAGCTTTAACTAACGGTACATCAGAGTTTTCATCAAATACACGACGTTGATTTGATTCTACTTCTGTCACTACAATTTTGATTTTAGGTGTCCAGCCCGAAACCGCATTGCCTAAGCTGTTTCTGATCATATTGAGTCGTTTTGTTTCAGGCAAATCTACTTTAGGATGCATAGCCATCTGACTCATACCATCAATCCATTCTTCTACAGTACGCGCATTTTTCTCTAATTGATCAAATTGCGCAAAGATATCTGCTAAATCATCATCCGTTAATGGATTTTCAGCTTCTCTTTGATAGTTTAGTTGTTCTCCCCATATTGTTTCCCAGTCTGCTTCTGATGCGAGAACTGTGCCCACTTGTGCACCCGCAGATGTTCCGACAAATTCATCGGCATCTCTCAAGTCTAAACCTTTTTCAGCTAAACCTCTTAAATAACCGATTTTCCATGCCATGCCGAATTGACCGCCGGCACCTAAAATTACTGATGTTGTTGCCATATGATTCACTTCCTTCAACTTTTATTATGACATGAATTATTGATCTTTGTTTAAAATCCAGCTTCCTGTCGCAAGATAGCTCGCAAATGCACACCATAATGCATAAGGCACCATTAACAAGCCGCTGCGTTTATCTGCTTTATAGAAATTGACTGCCGTGACGACAACAGATGCGAATAAAGCATAACTTTCAATCATTGCTGCTCCACGTAGTTTATATTTGAAATACAATACAGACCATAAGAAATTCAAACCAAGTTGTGTATAGTGTGAAATCGGTACAGATTTATCTTTACTTGCGTTACGTGCAATCATATATGCGACGCCCATCGCAAAATATAAACCTGACCAGACAATGGGATACGTAATACCTGGCGGTGAAAACGGCGGGTTCTTTTCTTTTTGATAAACTTGACGTGCATTGCTTGTCGCATATTTTGCTACCAAAGTGCCCCCTACTGTCGGCGTTATTAAATGTACAATATCTCTCAGAACTTTGAATGGTTGTTTCAAACTATCCCTTCCTTCTGTTTCATATAATTATTTTCTTTACTTTATGTATCTACCCTTTAGAAAAAGTATTAAATATCATCGTTGTATGTTTATGTTATTATCTGCGTGATGCTGCATAACAACAGGCTTTTTCGGGAATATCAATATAGACCATCTTATATGTATGAGGTGAATTTATATGGCAGAATCTAAAGCCTATCGTTCTAAGATGATGTCTAAAATCAAAGGCACAGGCGGCAAAGCTGAAACACAACTTGCTAAAGCTTTATGGCACCAAGGTGTCCGTTATTTTAAGAATTATAAGAAGTTACCCGGCACTCCAGATATCGCTATCACTAAATATAACGTAATGGTATTTGTATATGGGGAATTCTGGCATGGTTATGATTGGGAAAATGTTAAACAAAAAAGAATCCACACGAACCGTTCATATTGGATACCGAAATTAGAACGCAATATGGAAAGAGATCAAGAAGTGAATCAGAAATTAGAAGAAATGGGTTATACTGTCTTACGTTTTTGGGAGAAACATGAAGTGTTTAAGGACATGGATGCTTGTGTCCAACAAGTGTTAGATGCGATTGAACAAAATAAACAAAAATAAAAAAGTGAGCTATCTCAATGAATAACTCACTTTTTTATTACTAATTTTTTGTGCCTGTTGAAATAATCTTAAATTCCCCAACTTCTCCTATGATTAAAATACTTTGCTGACCGCTTTACAAAGAGCCTCGATTTCCTTTCTTTGCTCTGGATCAACTACTAAAATCACGGTTCTTTCATCATGTTTATTTCTTTTTTTAGTTAAGAGTTTACGCTCTTTAAGCTTTTGAATCGCTTTAGAAATAAAATATGGTTTTAAGTTGGAAAGTTGAATGATTTCTTTTACATTGAACTCTGTACGTTCTTTTTCACTGCTGTGAATGTAGTTTAAAATAAAGAGTTCTTCAAAAGTGATTTGAAACTCACTTTTTATTGTAGCACTGACCTCTCTTACTTTTTGTGCTACAGTGACGAATTTTGATAAATCATTAATTATGTTTTTATTGTTCATAGTGAAATTCACTCCTTCTTGATGTTTTTCGAAGATGTTTAGTGAATTGTTCTGATAATTTCAAGCAAGCCCCTACATAAACTAATTTTATTACAACTCTCATTAAATAACAATCTATTTTTGTTCCTAAAATAATCAAAATAGTAAACGTCATAATGTTGAAATCAGTCATCACGAATGTAAAGTTTTCACTAAGGTTAATTGGGTTAATAGGATGACTGTCTATTCAAAAAATCAAAAGCAATAAAAGTAGTAATAAATGAATATTGGGGAATACAATTAATCAATGTCATAATGAATGTGTATCACATATACAAACAAGGAGGATGAAAGGATGAAACAAGATTATATCCGTGTCAAAGGTGCGACACAGAATAATTTAAAATCCATCGATGTAGACATTCCGAAACATTTCATAACTGTATTTACAGGCCGTTCTGGTTCAGGAAAGTCTTCACTCGTTTTTAATACACTCGCAGCTGAATCAGAGCACCTTTTAAACGAAACTTATTCAAGTTACATACAGTTTCATCTTAATCAACAACCTAGACCTAGCGTCGATCACATAGACCATCTGCCTGTTGCGATGACAATCAGCCAACAACGTTATAACGGCAACTCTCGCTCAACAGTCGGCACAATTTCAGACATATACGCATCTGTGCGTTTATTATGGTCACGTATCGGCACACCTTTTGTAGGTTATTCTGATGTTTTTTCATTCAACAGCCCATCAGGCATGTGCAAAGAATGTGAAGGTTTAGGTTACATTGAATCAATTAATTTAGATGAATTGTTAGATTGGGATAAGTCATTAAATGAAGGTGCCATCGACTTCCCTTCTTTCGGTCCGGATAAAGAAAGAGGAAAAGCATATCGCGACAGCGGTTTGTTTGATAATGACAAAAAGTTAAAAGACTTTACCAAAGAAGAACTTGATTTATTTTTATATCAACAGCCGACAAAGCTTAAATATCCACCGAAAGAATGGAGAAAAACTGCGAAATATGTGGGATTGATTCCGCGTTTCAGCCGTATCTTTTTAGGCGATAAAACTTTTGCGAAAAAACGTTATGCACGCCATTTAAAACACGTCGTTACCACTAAAACATGTCCTGTTTGTGAAGGACAAAGACTAAATCAAAAGGTATTAAGTTGTAAAATCAATGGCTATAATATTTCTGATTTTACTAAAATGACAATTAAAGAGAACTTGGCTTTTTTAGATCAATTGAATCAACCAACTGCAGAATTTATTATTGCGCCGCTTCGAAAACAACTTGAAGCCCTAGATTTCATAGGATTAAGCTATCTAACACTCGACCGTGTCACAACAACACTTTCTGGTGGAGAAGCACAACGTCTTAAATTAATCCGTCATTTGAATAGTCCTTTATCTGATTTAGTTTATATTATTGATGAACCCAGTGTTGGTTTGCATCCTGAAGATATACAAAAAATCAATATTATTTTACAATCACTTAAAGAAAAAGGCAATACTGTTTTAATTGTTGAACATGATCCTGATGTTATTAAAGAAGCGGATTATGTCATTGATATGGGACCAGGTTCTGGTAAGAATGGTGGAGAAATTACATTTGAAGGAGATTATCCAGCATTATTAGAATCTGATACAGCGACAGGTCATGCGTTAAGAAAACCACATCACCTTAAAAATGACGTGCGTCAACCTGCAGGATATTTCCATCTCGGACCAATTACAGAAAATAATTTAAAAGATGTCACGGTTGATTTACCTAAACAAGTCATGACGGTTATGACAGGTGTTGCAGGTTCTGGTAAGAGTACTTTGGTCAAAAAAGGATTTGAAGATAATGAACATACTATCTTTGTTGATCAAAAAGCGGTTCAAGGTTCAAGCCGTTCTAACCTGCTGACTTATTTAGGTGTCTTTGATCAAGTACGAAAATTCTTCAGCCAACAAACCGGATTAAGCAAAGCGATGTTCAGCTATAATTCTAAAGGTGCATGCCCCAATTGCGGCGGTAAAGGTTATATTAAAACTGAACTAGCCTTTATGGCTGATTTTTCTCAGACTTGTGAAGTGTGTCATGGTAAACGCTATAAACCTGAAGTATTAGAAGCAACAGTTAACGGTTATAATATTGCGGATGTTTTAAACTTAACTGTAGATGAAGGTTTAGAATTCTTTAAAGGGCATCAAGAAATTGAAGATGCATTAGAGTCATTAAGCCAAACTGGATTAAATTATATGGCACTCGGTCAACCGCTAGACACCTTATCTGGCGGTGAGATTCAGCGCGTTAAATTAAGTCAGCATTTAGTCGAACCGACAACTGATTATGTTTATATCTTTGATGAGCCGACAACAGGTTTACATGAAGAAGACATTCCTCTACTATTGAATCGCTTCAATGATTTAATTGAAGCTGGGAATACAGTGATTCTGATTGAACATAACTTATCCATGATGTGTGAAGCGGATTGGCTCATTGATGTCGGACCAGGTCCTGGTTTAGAAGGAGGACAAATCTTATTCAGCGGCTTGCCTAAAGACTTCCTACAAACAGATACCTTAACTGCCAAACATTTAAAACGTTATACTCAAGCATAATAAAAAGGCTCAACCACAGTTTTGTGATTGAGCCTTATTCATATATACACTGATTATTTATTATTTTTTACTGCAAATTGTATCAGCTGAAGATAATGCAGCTAATTTCAATAAGTCAGTTGCGTGTTTAGCGCCTTCTTTACCATGACCTGCTTCGTAGTGTTTGTAAGCTGCAACACCTAATACACCTACTGCTAATAATGAAGCAACATTTGTCATTTTTTTGTTGCCGAAGCTTAGTAAATAGATTAAACCACTTGCTGCTTCTAAAGTACCTGCAACTGTTACCCATTTAGAATCAAGGCCGAACACATTTGCGAAAGTATCTTTCATACCTGCGTCACCTTTTAATTTTGGCTCTGAAGCCTGTAATAATTCCTTAGCGATTTTAATATTGTTTAAATAACGTAATAACATAATACAATCTCCTTTATTTATTATTAAAATATTCCTCTACAATAGGTTTTACCCTTTCTCCGTATAATTTAATTGCATGCATTACACGGTCATGTGGCATAGACCCTACTGGCAGGTGAATCATGAAACGATTCAAGTTCAATTCTTCGATTACTTTAATCATTTTCTTTGCGACTGTTTCCGGACTTCCTACAAACATTGCACCTTCATCGCTGATTTCACGTTGGAAATGCGCTTGATCGTATGGCGGCCAATTACGTTCTCTGGCGATGATATCATGTGCGACTTTAGTCGGCGCGTAAAACTCACGTTGTGCCGCTTCATCAGTCTCTGCGATATAACCCCAAGAATGTACTGCAACCGGCATATCTTCTGCGCGATAACCTCTGTTTTCAGCAACTGCACGATACACTGCAATATTACGTTTGAAACGTCTAGGATTACCACCGATAATCGCGTAGGTAATCGGTAAACCGAACTCTGCAGCTCTCATAGAAGACTCTGGTGTGCCTCCTGTTGCGAGCCAAATTGGAATTTCCTCTTGCACTGCTCTAGGATATACACCTAAGTTGTTAATTGCTGGACGCAAACCGCCTTCCCATTTAACAATCTCATGTTGATTGATACGTTTCAATAATTCCAACTTCTCAATAAACAATTGATCGTAATCATCAAGGTTGTAACCGAATAATGGGAAAGATTCGATAAACGAACCGCGCCCTACCATAATTTCAGCACGTCCGTTAGATACTGCATCCAATGTCGCAAAACGTTCATAGACACGTACTGGATCATCTGATGATAAAACCGTTACTGCCGATGAAAGTTTAATACGTTTCGTTGTTGTCGCTGCTGCCGCAAGTACAGTCACAGGATCTGAAACTGCATAATCTGAACGATGATGTTCACCTAATCCATATACATCCAGCCCTACTTCATCAGCAAGTTGGATTTCTTCTACGATGTTTCTAATACGTTCTGCTGCTGTTAATTTTTCTTGAATGCCGTTTTCTGTATAAATATCAGTGTTGTCTGCAAAGGATGTCATTCCAATTTCGAGTTTCACTTTTTTCACCTCTTTAGGTATAATTTTTATACTTAAATAATACATCTGTTCTTTCCTTAAGTCAATACTTTCAACTCGAGCTGAACAAAGAGATAAAAACTTCCATTTAATGAAGAAAAGCCTAACTTTACATAAAGTTAATAGTTAACATCCACCTATTGTATTTAATTAGATGACTATCTATTCGACAGAATTTTAAAAATAAATCTCCGTCATATTAACTACAAAGCAACATTTATTCATTAGAAATTATGTTTCAAAGTTTTCTGTTATATTACAAGACTGTAATATGAAAAGCCTTTACAAATAATTAAAAATGTTAAAAATGCGATAACATCAACATTCTAAGACTATAGTCCTACTTTCATGCTTATTACATCCAAATACATAATTATTAGAACTAAATTACAAAACGATAACAAACCACACAAGTGCAATTTTTTTTGGTAGAGTAAGTCTTGTCGTTAAGAGAACGAAACAAACAAAACAAATTATGAAATTTAGTAAATGTTAATCCAGTCACGAGACTTAAAAAATAATTTAGCTTATTATCTTTAGGAGGATATTTTATCATGAATAAAATCGCTACTACTACAATCGCTACAGCAGGTTTAGGAATCGCTGCTTTAACTTTATCTAATCACGATGCAGACGCTGCACAAAATAACGGATACAACTCAAACGATCCTTATTCTTACAGCTACTCATATACAATTGATCAAGATGGTAACTACCACTACACTTGGGAAGGTAACTGGAACCAATCTAATCAATTCAATAACTACTATGGTACTTACGCTCAATACAATAACAACAACACAGCTAACAATAACTATACAAACTACACTAGCTACAATACACAAGCAACTGCTCCACGTACTGGCGGTTTAGGTGCTTCATACTCAACATCAGACAACAACGTTAAAGTAACAACTACTTCAGCACCAAAAACAAGCACTAACACATTCGCTAACCGTTCATCATCAGGTGCTAACTTATACACTGTAGGTCAATGTACTTACTACGTATTCGACAAAGTTGGCGGTAAAATCGGTTCAACTTGGGGCAACGCTAACAACTGGGCTAACGCAGCAGCAGCTTCAGGTTACACTGTAAACAACAACCCATCAGCTGGCGCAATCTTACAAACTAGCCAAGGTGCTTTCGGTCACGTTGCATACGTTGAAAGTGTAAACAGCGACGGTTCAGTAAACGTTTCAGAAATGAACTACGGTCAAGGTCCTGGCGTTGTAACTACACGTACAATCTCAGCTAGCCAAGCAGGCGGATACAACTACATCCACTAATTAATAAATTTACGATATAAACCAACTGATCAGCTACAATCAGTTGGTTTTTTTATGCCCTTTTTTTATTTCTATTCCTTATCCTGCCACTAACTTATACGCATAACAAAGAAGCCGGAGACTTAGGAATTTACACCTAAGCCTGCCGGCTTTTCTATCTATTTACTACGTTATAACCAATATGCGATCATAATCCAGAATGCGAAAGCTAACACATATAATAATGGGAAGCTTTCTGATACGGGTCGTTTAAGTTGTCTATAAAGAACATAGCCTCCTAAACCTATGGCCATACCGGCTGTTAGGACAATACGTACCACAAACATTTCTACTGTGGCATTAATCCCAAGCTGAGGACTCGTAGTCATAACCTCAATAAGAGATAAGATTAATATCATTACTGTATAAACAACAGTATCTTTTGTTTTGTTAGTTTGGGATAATGTCCAAAATATTAATAGCCCGAAGATAGACGTCATTAACATTTCATGTGCTAAAAATTCCGACATAGAAGAATCAACTCTATATTGCAAAATCGCTACAAAATACAATATAAAGCTGATTACTAAATAGATAATAGAAGGATATTTTACAGTTAAATTATCTAAATTGAAGTATCGATGAATTCCTAGACACAATAGTAATATCGCTACAAGTATTACTACATATAGCATGGAATCACCTCATTCATATATATTTAATAACCGTTTTAGTACACAACTAAACCTAATAAATATTAATTTTTTAATGATAATGATTGGAATTGCAATTAATCCTTCTTAGATAACTATAATTGTTCCACCATTAGTATGTTATACCCTGGATTCACGCGTTTAATGTGTAAAATCCGAAAAATTGTAAAAAGTCAAAGAAAAACTGCCTCACTTTAAAAAGCGAGACAGTTCATCTTTAACCGTGCTGTGTATAATGTGTTGTGTCTGGTGATTTCACCTTTTTCACTGACCAGCCAGTAAAGGCGTAGAATATAGCGAAAATCACACATAAATAACAAGGTACCGTCCAAATAAAGTAAGAATAGACGTTTACACCTAATTGTTGTGTATAATAAATTCCTGATGTGCCCCAAGGGATCAATGGAATAATCATCGTACCTGAGTCTTCAAGTGTACGTGATAAGTTTGTACGAGACAGCTTCATCTCATCATACATATCATATAACAACATACCTACTACGATAATCACAACAGATGCTACTCCTGCTGCTAATACCATAATCAAACCAGATATTACTGTAACTAAAATTAATGTGCCTGGCGAAGTGACTTTATCTTTAATTGTGTTCAACATCACTGTTAAACAACCTGATTTTTCGACAATACCCGCAAACGCATAGCCGCAGAAGATTGTCACAATGACTTGTGTCATACTCATCATGCCGCCTTGCTCAAGCAAAGTCGCCGCTTTATCATTTAAATTGACTTGATGGACAATCATATCTGGTTTAAAACCGTCAAAGGCCGCTTTAAAACCATCAGTAAAATTAAAGCCATGATTCAGTGCTCCGACAAAGATCGCTGCCACACATGAAACTAACATAGCCGGTACGGTTGAGAAGCGGAATAATAAACATGCGATGATAACAATCGCTGGAATCCATACACTGAAATTAATATGATATACATTTTCGAGTTGACGTAATAATGCATTGATTTGGCTTTTATCCGCACTCGATTTATGATTTAATCCCGCAAAGAACCAAACTATCATACCGATAATCGACGCAGGAATCGTCGTCCATAACATCGCTTTAATATGGGCAAAAATGTTCACGTTCGTGACCATTGCCGCTAAGTTTGTTGTATCAGAGAGTGGTGATAACTTATCACCGAAAACTGCACCTGCAATAATTGCACCTGCAGCCATACCCGCATCAATATGTAATTGATGTGCAATCGCAATTAATGCGATGCCTGCTGTTGATGCAGAACCCCAAGCGGTTCCAGTGGCCATAGACGTTATCGCTGAAATTAAAAATGCAGAGACCAAGAAATAACTTGGATTCAACAATTTTAATCCATAATAAATCAGAGCAGGTACGGTTCCAGAATACATCCATGTCCCAACTACAATCCCTACGCATAAAATAATATAAATCGTAGGCATCGCTGTACTCAGCCGCTGTGTAATCCCCTCTTCTAAATCTTTCCAACGTAAGCCTACACGCCAGGCAATTACTGACGCATAAGCCGCTGAAAGAATTAATAATGGTTGTACTGGAATTCCAAATACCACAAATCCAACAATAACTAATAACATCATTACAACGATGGTTGAAATGGATTCAAGTAATGTCGGCATTCTCTTCATAATATGTCCCCCTTTATTTAATTGTTAATCTAATCCAACTTTATCTCTGCCTAACTCGTCGATTGTCAGACCCTCTTCAAAGAAATCACGTTCTAAAATTGTAGAAGCTATGACGATAATCGCATCAATATTCGGCGTTTCTACCCCAATTTCACGCCCTAAGCTAGACCATAAGACTAAACCGAATGCAATATCTTCAGTTAAATAACGATTCTTCACGTGATTTGGCCCTGGAATTTGTGAGAAAACAGGACTTTCGTTAAACAGACGATTTAACGGTTCATCTTCACGATCTCTTTCTAAATAACCACGTTGAATACGTGCTTCTTTTGCTGTTTGCAGTTCGAATCCTAAACGACGGCCAAGTGACAGACGCTCAAGCTCTACCGCATGCAGTAAACGAACCGTATGTTTAGTAATCCCTTCTTTATATAATGAGAAGTCTCCAGAGTAATCAATACGTCCAACGTTTAATAAAGTAGGTCCTGGGTGCACTTCTGGGTTACCATTTTCTAAGTTTGTTTTCCATAAGTTTTCTTCTTTAATAATTTGAGGATAAATCTTTTCAACAATTTCAAAGTCTTCACTTAAATGTTCTTGAATATAAGAAGTGAAATAGACTTTACGTACATTTAAAGATAGATCAACAATACCCTCTTCAAAGTCAACACGCGTACCATACGTTAATGTGTTTGCTTCACAAAAACGTGGGCATACATCGATATATTCATCTTCTAATATGTTAAGGAATCGTGCTGAACCCATAGCAGCTGCCATGTTGAAGAATATAATTTGGTCATCCTTAACGAACGGCGCCATAATACGTGCATAATATTCAATAAATGTTGATGGAATAATCATTTGAATAATTTCTGCATCTTGTATAACCTCTTCGATGTCATCGCTGACTTGTGTAAATTTCACAAAGCTTTCTTCACCTTCATTATTGAAGTGGAAACCGCCTTGTTCAATCGCTTTATCGAACTTTTCGATAGAAGCGTTACGGCAATACAATTTGACATCGTGGCCCTTGCTTGTCATATCAACGGCTGCTGTGACAGCACCGTTACCTGAACCAATAATTGCTATTTTCATGCTTCATACCTTCTTTCTTTGTTTAGTCATGATTATGAGAGACCGTACAATAGCTTTATTGCTAGAAATAAAGTGATGTACGGTCTCTCGAAGTGTGAAAATATTATTTATTCTATTTAACCGTCTTAAAGAAAAATAAAACAGAAAACTTGCGAGACTTGTGTATGCTAGAACACGCACAGTTACAGCTTTCTGCGACCATCAAATAGTGTATTATAGTTATCGTAACATGATTAGACAAATAATAAAATAAAAATTTGTTAGCTACTTATTAACAATAACGTCTATATATTTCATACCCTACTTCTCTTTATTTATTGTTTTTGTTAGGTGTCCAAAATGGTAAAAAATATTGAAGTTTTTCCGATTGTGTTTCATTTAAACTCAATTATTGCTATATTTAAAGTAATCTTAAATATCGGAGGAGCGCTATGACTAAGGAACATTCACCTGAACAAGTCACCGAGCACACTGAAGTCTATCAACAATTTCCAACAGAAGATGCACGTTTATTCGCGTGTTTAATTTATATACTCAGCTTTTTTACAACTATTATCGGACCCTTAATTATTTGGTTAACCAAAGGCAGTGATTCTTATTTTGTAAATAAGACCGCTAAAAACTATTTTAATTTCGTTATTTCTTATACGATATGGACGATTGTAGCATTAGTTTTATGCATCGTATTAATTGGTATGATAATATTACCGGTTCTCGGTATATTGAGCATTGTATTCTCAGTCATAGCGGCTGTCAAAGCATATAATGGCGAGGAATACCTAATCCCGCTATCTATCCGCTTCTTCAACTAATCACACACAACCACAGCGTTGTGTGTTTTTTTGATGCTTTTTTCATAAACACATTCATTGTTTCTCTGTGTGTAATTTGAGAAAATAGACAGTGCTGAATTAAGAAGAAGGAGGCGTGTGTATGCGCTGGTTTAAAGTCATTTTAGCTGGCTTAGTAGAAATTATTTGGGTCAATTGTATTAAAAATGCAGATTCAGTGCTCAGTTGGGGACTGACTTTAATTATGATTGCGATCAGTTTCGCATTAGTAATCAATGCTTGTAAATCATTGCCTGTGGGAACGGCTTATGCGATTTTCGTAGGTATCGGTACAGTGGGCACCATTATTTTAGATATGGTGGTCTATGGCGACCCCTTCAGCTTTACCAAACTCTTTTTCATCATCTTATTATTGATTGGTATTCTTGGACTGAAACTATCAACAGATGAAACAGAAAGCGAGGGCTCACACTGATGGCATGGTTATATTTATTTATCGCAGGCTGTTTTGAAATTCTTGGCGTGATTCTTTTAAATGAATTGAATCGAACAGGCAAGAAATTTTATATTGTGTTATTAGGTATCGCCTTTATCTTCAGTTTCAGTATTTTATCACTCGCTATGAATTCCATCCCGATGGGAACGGCTTATGCGATTTGGACAGGTATTGGAACTGGCGGCGGTGCAATTATCAGTATGATATTTTATAATGAATCCAAAAATATCTGGCGTATTCTTTGTATTGGCTTAATTGTCGTTTCTTCTGTTGGGTTAAAACTCATTTCATAGTCATGCATACGCTTACGGTGTATTCATTGTTTCTCCTTCTTCCTTTTAATATAATTGATATATAAACTAAGAAAGGGAGTGTTTTGTATGGCTAAGGTCTATATTGCAGGCCCTATCCCACAAGTAGGACTTGATATTCTAGAAAAGAATAATATCGAAGTCGATATGTACGATGGTCCAGGAGTTGTGGATCAAGAAACATTAAAAAATGGCGTGAAAGATGCGGATGCATTAATCAGTATTTTATCTACAAACGTAGATAAAGACGTCATCGCAGCAGGCGAAAACTTAAAAGTGATCGCAAACTACGGTGCCGGCTTTAATAACGTAGATATTGAATATGCTGAATCTAAGGGCATCTATGTGACAAACACACCTGGCGTTTCAACACGCTCAACAGCAGAATTAACATTTGCGTTAGTTCTTGCAGTGGCACGTCGTATTGCTGAAGGTGATCAGTTATCACGTACGAAAGGATTCGATGGTTGGGCACCATTATTCTTCAGAGGTCGTGAAGTATCAGGTAAAACTATCGGTATCTTCGGTTTAGGAAATATCGGTTATGCAGTTGCTAAACGTGCGAAAGCATTCGATATGGATATCCTTTATACAGGTCCACATCGTAAAGAAGATAAAGAAAAAGAATTAGGTGCGAAATACGTTGATTTTGACACATTATTAAAAGAATCAGACTTTATCACAATCAACGCTGCTTACAAACCAGAATTGCACCACTTGTTCGATACAGAACAATTCAAACAAATGAAACCGACAGCTTATTTAGTTAATGCTGCGCGTGGTCCGATTGTAAACGAACAAGCACTTGCTGATGCATTGAAAGACAAAGTCATCGAAGGTGCAGCGTTAGACGTTTATGAATTCGAACCGAAAATCACTGAAGATTTGAAATCACTAGATAATGTCGTGATTACACCGCATATCGGTAACGCTACATTTGAAGCACGTGACGGCATGGCTGAAATTGTCGCAAATAACACAGTAGATGTCTTAAAAGACAACAAAGCACCCCAATATGTTGTAAATAACGTTAAATAAGATATTTACACTTAAGTAAAATGAGGCCTGGGAAAATATCCCAGACCTCATTTTTTTATTTCTTTATTTATCGTTTTAAACGATGTTGGTTGTTTATACAGATTTCGTTTTGTATAAGAATTTCGCTTGATTTGAAATCAATTTAGACGGTGTGCGTTTCAACACAAAGTTACGCAAGCCAATCATCAAGCCATTTTGATATTGTGCTTTTTTACCGATACTGCGAGAACGTTTAATCACTTTTGCAGTATGTTTCACACGTAACGCATCATAACGTGCTAAAGCTTCTCTGAAATCATAAGTATTTAAGCAATTTGCTAACACAATCGCATCTTCCATCGCTTGTCCTGCACCTTGTCCCATATTCGGTGTTGTCGCATGAGCTGCATCACCTAGTAATAATGTGCGACCATAGACGAAGGATTGAAGCGGTGTTAAATCGTAAATATTATGGTGTAAAATACCCGTTTCACTTTGTTGGTCTAGAATACGTCTGACCTCATTTGGATAGTTATTGTAATATGCTTGAATATAAGGTTTCGTGAACTCTTTAAATTTAGGATCGTTTTCTTTCGCATTAACCGCAATAAACCAATACGCTTGGTTATTTAACATCGGTACAATCCCTACACGGCCTTTAGCACCCCAAAACTCTTTCGCTGTATGCGGATCATTCAAAGTTACATCGTCGACCATTCCTCTGAAGCATGTATAACCTTGGTAGTTAACAGTGGCTTTAGGGTTTACTTGTCCACGAATAATTGAATGTACGCCATCTGCACCGATACATAAATCAAAGTAATGTGTATCACCTTGTGCAGTTGTTAAAGTAACTTTCGAACTGTTTTGTACGAGTTTCACGATTTTAGTTCCTGTATGGATTAATTCTTTTGGAACATAAGATGCGATAACATCTAATAAAGCTTGTCTTGGCAGTGTTAAATTAACTGTTCCTTTTTTCATCACTGCTTTATTTAATACATGTCCTTTGTCATCTAAAATTTCCATTTCTTTGATGACTTGTCCTGCATTTTTAATTCCTTTTGCCATATCATGATTGCCGAGTTTGTCTAATACATTACCACCGATGCCGATACCTGCACCGATTTCTTTGATTTCATCTTGTTGTTCAAATACATGTATTTCGTGATTTTGTTCATGTAATAAGGCAGCTGCGGTGAGTCCGCCAATGCCGCCGCCGACAATTGCTATTTTCATCTCAATAATCCACCTCTTTTTAACACTTCCTATTTATTCTATCATATTCCCTATTTCCTATGTATCTAGCTGGATAGCTTAAAAAAGAGGGCTGCTGCCCTCTTTGGTTATTTATAGAAGTTTTTACGAATATCATCTTTTTTAATACCATATTTTTGATAATACGTATCCATCATACCTGCAATATTTTGATCCCAACCGATGTCACTCGCATATTGATGCTGACCAGGATTGCTAGGATTCCAACGCATTTGATAAAGTGAAATTTGTCCTTTATCAAAGAAGTCTTCTCGTACAAAACGTGCACCGCCCATAATTGCACGTTCTGGTGACGTCCACTTCTGCTTTTTCGCATAACTATGGCCATGCTTCATTGCGTCTTCATCAAACGCACCGATGCCATAAAAATTATAATATGTTTTTCCTTTAAACTTAATGCCTTTCGATAACTCAGAACGACCATGTCCTGTTTCCACTAATGCATGACTGACGAGATAAATAACATTCACATCATATTTATCTTGTGCCTTTAAAAATGCGTCCCCTTTATTTTCAAGCACGCCTTTGCCTTTTAATAATTGATTCACTTCTTTTTCATCCATTGAGACAGGCTCTGAAATATCCATATAACTGATATTATGATTCTGTCTTTTAATTGCCATAGCTTGTTCAACATCTGCTTTAGATGCATTCACAAATTGACCATTGTCTTCTTTCGTATTCAATACACCTTTTGAAGTTTGAAGTTGAACAGCTTCATCAAATGTATAATTCTTATCATTGCTGAACCAATTCGTTTCATTAATGATAAATAGAATAATAAAAGTTAAAAGAATTAAGCCGACAAACAGCCTGAAAATACGCGTTTTTACTTTACGATTCATTATGCGAACTCCTCATGTATTTTTTCTATTTCAACATAAAGTATGCTGCAATGATTACAATCATCACAATTGTAAAAGAGAGATTGATAATTATCTTCATTCCTGTTCTGTCACGGAATAAAACATTAAACATCATTAAACTGATAATTAAACCGATCGCAAACATGGTAATCGCAAGCACGGCTTTCATCATAATCAAAAAAATAAAACCAAGCACGACAAATAAATTTGAAATCAGTGCTAAAGCTTTTAATATGTTCGGGTTAATCGTCAACACCTTCTTTCTATCATCTACATCTAAATTCTATTAAAGTTTATCATATTTCTGACAGCGTCGGCAGATAGATTCTGTATGTAAAAAAAGAGCCGTTCTAAAAAGAACAGCTCTTATAGAATGGCGCTTAATCTTCGCGTGACATTCCTTTTAATAAGTTTACGAAATACGTAATACTTCTGTTTGCTTCATCGTCTTTCAATAAGCCGACTAAGCTAGAAATTGTTGTACGTTGATTTGGACTTGCAGCATTCGCATTTTTAAGTCCTTTGTTCAACTTAAGCAACATTTCTTCTGTACCTGCTACATCCACTTTACCAAGCATGAATACAAGTGGTGCTAAGTTGTTTAATAAGCCAGTATATTGCTCTTTATTCAACTCTTTTGTGATCTTGTTTGTAATGAAGCCACGTTTTTCAACTGCGCCGATACCAGCGTCTAAGATTTTCGCATCATCTAAGACACGCATTAAACGGATTGCTTTGATGATAACATCTTTGTTTTCTGAAATGGCATCAGTTACTTCTGCAAGATCTTTCGCTTTTTGCTCTTCATGTGAAATTTCCATACGTTTGATTTTTCTAATGTTTTCAGCCATCGTGTCTCACCTGATTTCCTGGGAACACGTAGTCTGGACGTGCCCATTTTTTCTGAACTTGAACACTGTATTGCGGGTTACGTTCTGTATTCACACGGAAGTTAGAAGGGTTAAGTGGTGACTTACCTCTACGTGTAATAACTTCCATACGTGCTGATGTACGTTTGTAAGATGGTGTATCTGTGTCTTTGTCAACGTCACTGTTTGTCAGCATATTGACTGCACCTGCAGTACCATCTTCGTCAGCGTTATTATTCATCGGAATATAGATTTCTTTACCTTTAACACGGTCAGTAATGTGAACAACTAATTCAACTTGACCTGTTGAAGAAACTAATCTAACGTCTGCACCTTCATGAATACCGCGGTCTTCCGCAAGTTCTGGTGAGATTTCAACGTAAACATTCGGCACTTTGTATTTGATACCAGGCACTTGGTAAGTCATATTACCTTCATGGAAGTGTTCTAGGATACGACCATTGTTAACATGGATATCATATTCTTCATCTTCTTTGAAGAAGTTGTCGAATGTTAATGGATATAATTTGGCACGTTTATTAGGGAAGTTGAACCCGTCTAAGTATAAAGTAGGTTCATCTGTTCCATCTTCATGTACAGGCCATTGTAATGAATTGTAACCTTCTAAACGGTCATATCTTACACCAGCGAATAATGGTGTTAAGCTTGCCATTTCATCCATGATTTCACTTGGATGTGAGTAGTTCCAGTCTAATCCAACTTTGTTTGCGATCAATTGAATGATTTCCCAGTCAGGTTTTGAGTCGCCTAATGGTTTCATTGCTTGATATAAACGTTGAATACGACGTTCTGTATTTGCGAAAGTACCTTCTTTTTCAAGTGAAGGACTAGCTGGTAAAACAACGTTTGCGAAACGTGCTGTTTGTGTCAAGAATGCATCTTGAACGACTAAGAAGTCGACTTTTTCAAGCGCTGCTTGTACAAAGTTGATGTTTGCATCTACGATACCAGTGTCTTCACCATAGATGTACATTGCGTCGATTTCATCGTTATGGATACCTTCCATCATTTGATGGTTATCACGTCCAGCAATAGCTGGTAGTTCCATACCCCATGCTTTTTCGAATTTCGCACGTACTTCATCGTCAGTTACATCTTGGTAACCAGGGAATTTATCCGGCATACTACCGCCATCACTACAACCTTGTACGTTGTTGTGACCACGTAATGGATAAGCACCTGTACCTTCTCTTCTATAGTTACCTGTTACTAATAACAAGTTAGAGATTGCAGTACTTGTATCACTACCGATGTCTTGTTGAGTAACACCCATCGCCCAAGCGATACATACGCCATTAGAATCAACCATTTCATGTGCGAAGTGAATCAAGTCATCTTTAGGAATACCTGTTGTTTCTTCCGCAAATTCTAATGTGAATGGTGCTAATGATTTGTAGTACTCATCGAAGTGATCTACCCACTCATCGATAAATGCTTTATCGTGAAGGTCGTTATCGATAATGTATTTCGTAACTGCAGCTAACCATGCCAAGTCAGTACCTGGTTTTGGTTGATAGAATTTGTCTGCACGTTCAGCCATTTCATGACGACGAATGTCGAATACATGAAGTTTGTTACCGAATAATTTATGTCCACGTTTGATTTTAGAAGCAATAACTGGGTGAGCTTCAGCAGTGTTTGTACCTACTAATACCACCATGCCTGCTTTCATTAAATCATCCGCTGAACCTGAGTCACCACCGTGACCGACAGTTCTGAATAAACCTTTCGTTGCGGGTGCTTGACAATAACGTGAACAGTTATCGACGTTATTTGTACCCATTTGACGTGCTAATTTTTGCATCAAGTAAGATTCTTCAATTGTACCTTTAGATGATGCGATGAATGATAATGCATCTGAACCTTTAGCTTCTTTGATACGTAAGAAGTTTTCGCTAATTACGTTCAATGCTTCTTCCCACTCTACTTCAACGAATTCGTCACCTTTACGTACTAAAGGTTTCGTTAAACGTTCTTCAGAGTTGACGAAGTCCCAACCGAATTTACCTTTCACACAAGATGAAATACGGTTTGCTGGTGAATCATGTTGCGGTTGAACTTTAAGAATTTCACGGTCTTTCGTCCATACATCAAATGAGCATCCCACACCACAGTATGTACATACTGTTTTCGTTTTCTCAATACGTTCTTCGCGTAATGCAGATTCTGAATCTGAAATTGCGAATAATGGACCATAACCTGGTTCTGCTTTCTTAGTTAAGTCAATCATGTCTGCTAATGTACCTGGTTCAGTATCAGTCATGTAACCTGCTTCACCCACCATGTGGTTTTCCATCATTGCGTTACATGGACATACAGTCGCACATTGTCCGCAAGATACACATGATGATTCGTTGATTGATACGTCGTTATCCCAGATAACACGTGGTTGTTCACGTTCCCAGTCGATTGATAATGTTTCATTGACTTGAACGTCTTGACAAACTTCTACACAACGACCGCAAAGAATACATTGACTTGGGTCATAACGATAGAAAGGACCGAAGTCTTTCTCGTAACCTTTGTCTTTATATTCATATGATTGTTCCTGAACACCGAATTCATCCATTGTATTATGGATTTCACAATCACCGTTGTTGTAGTCACATACTGTACAATACAGAATGTGCTTTTCTAAAATACGATCTAAAGCTTCTTTTTGAGATGCTTTAACATCGCTGTTTGTCGTATTAACGACCATTGGTCGATCAATTGTTGTGCCGCATGCACGTGCAATCTTTCCGTCGATTTCTACTGCACATGTATCACAAGTTTCAATCGGCCCTAATGATTCGTTATAACAGATTGACGGCACAAATGTATCTCTAGATTTAATAAACTGGAGAAGATTCGTACCTGGTTCCACAAGATAGTCTTTCCCGTCTAATGTAAGGACAAGATGTTCTTGCATGTAATCACCCCTATATTCTGAGGTCTTGCAAATGTGTTTAAGCTGATGACATACCGACAGGTATACTGCATTCTGATTGATGAGGGTCAAAAGAACAGTATAAGAGTCGCATGAAATCCCCGATGTCACGCTTACGTCACAGATACGAATGTATGTATCAACATTAATATCTATTGAAATTAAGCAATCTTTAGATGAACAATGCAACGAAGTTTGCGGTTGCATCTCACTTCCTTTAGAAACATTCAGCCTCTAAAGATTCAACTCATTTCCTAAACCTCTATTTATTTTATATATTCCGTAAATATTGAAGACTAGTCTTTTTTTGCCCCACGCAATAAAAAATAGTCTTATTACTAATTCTATTACTTTTAAAGTTAAATGTTAAGTCCCATACTTATATATTCTCTCTAAAGTTGACATATTAAACTTTTTATTCATGAATCTCTTTTTTTGGTGCCGATTTAAAGGATTTAACATAATGTATTACTCTATTTCATAGACGAATTAGTTTAAACTTTCTTTTAAAAAATACCGACATATCACATGCCGGTATTTTGCTTACTTATCGTGTAATCTACCTAATACTTCTTGTTTAATAATATTGATAGCTTCATCAAATTTTTCTTCATTATGGTTTGCATCTGCATGTGCAATTAATGAATTGACTAAATCAGCATCATTATATTCGCTGACTTTCAATTTGAATTGATCAATTCCAACTTCTACAGTGTTGCCATTCGGTTGGAATTCATTGATGCCATAATAATTATCTGCACCTAAGCCGCCTTCATCAACCATTTCAGATACATCTTGTACTTCTTTTTCATCTACTTTATTTTGATCTTTATTATTATTTGTCATAAAAAATTCCCCCTCTGTTTATCATTACCCCAAAACATGTATTTTATTTATATACAATTTTAAATTTTAGGGTAAAATAATACCAAGACAAAGATTAACCCTGCCTCGGCATTTCATTTATAATTCTAAATTTTGTCTTAGCGCATTTGAAACGTTATTCAATGAACTTTCATCAGGTACAAAGTAATAAACGCCATCACTTTGAATACCTCCACCGCCTTGTAGTTCTAAACGGTTCATATTTTCATTTGCTTTTTGATATTTAGAACGGACTGTATTTAATTCACCTAGAGATAGGTCAGTTGTAACATTCTCTTTGATTTGATCCGTCACACCATTAAAGTTCGTTAGTGACTTCACACTTGTTAATTCATTCGCAATACCACGTAACACTAATTGTTGGCGCTCTTGACGACCGAAGTCACCGCCTGCACCTTCTTCTTTACGTGAACGAATAAACGCTAAAGCTTTATCACCATCTAAATGTGTTTTTTCGCCCTTCACAAAGCTGTAACCACTATAACTAAATGTCGCATTACTGATAACATCTACACCGCCGATTTCATCGACCATACCTTTGATGCCATCCATATCAACTGTCGCATAATGATCAATCGGTACATCCAACAATTTCTCAAGTGATTTCACAGCCATATCCGGACCACCATACGCATAAGCATGATTGATTTTCTCTACTGAATCATGTCCGACAATTTCAGCTTGAGTATCACGTGGGATACTGACAATTTCAGTTGTCTTTTTATCTGGATTAATAGATAACACCATGATTGAGTCAGAACGTTGTCCGTCCCCTTCACTTTGACGTTTTTCATTACTATCCACACCAAATAAAGCAATTGTGAATGGATCACCTTTGTTTAAATCTACTTTTTCTTTTCGTAATTCTGATTTGTCTCTGTCTAGAGGGTTATGAATTTTTCCGCCAACCGCAAAAATCTTAATTGCTAAATAGATTGCTGCAACAAGCGCAAGTATTACTAAAATTCCAAATGCCCATAATAATATTTTTGGTACAAGTCCCATTTTACGACCAGGTTTATCTGTTCTCTTCACCCAACCACTCCTCATCTTTCATTTCAATCCATTATATTATAGTTGATTTTAACTAACATGGTGCTTAAGTCTTAGTTATTTTATTAACTTGATAACCGCCTTTTTGATTTAATATTTCAAGGACCGCTTCATGACACCCTTTATTACTAATAATAAACGGTCCGCCAACCGCAAAATCAATTGGTTCATTATCAAGATTCGTCATTTTCAAATCAAGTTCTTTCGCAAATAAAAACTGTGCAGAAATATCCCACGGTTTCGCATTTGTATTAATGTGTGCTCCGAATTGACCTTTCATCACGCGTAAAGAATCTAATCCGCAAGCCCCGATTAATCGATAACTGAATGCTGCCGCTTTTAAATCTGCTTGTGTATGTTCATTTAAAACATATGGATTATACGACAGAATCATTTCACTGATATCTAAAGAAGGAATCTTAGGCATACGTACTTCATTTTCAAATGCACCTTCATCTCTGATGGCTTTATAAAGTGTATGGTGCGGATAATCATAAATGTAAGCAAGCATCGGTTGACCTTCTGAGAAATAACTTAAGATAATACAATAATCTGTTTTTTGTTTTACTAAATTCGCAGTACCGTCAATCGGATCCATTATCCAAACATCGCCATGTTTCGCATCTACTAAATCATTATTTTTTTCTTCAGCGAAAAGTTCATGACTTGGGTAATGTTCTTTTAAAAATGCGTCAAATTGATCTTGAATCATTTGATCTACATTGGTTACTAAATCAAACTGATTTGCTTTTGTTTCTGTATGCATATCCGCAATCAGTTTAGGAATAATATCATCCAACCCTTTCAACCAGTGTCTGATTGCTTGGTCTAATTGAAGCAGTTGATTACTATTCAAATTACACACCTCATCCTTTATTTTTCTTATGTATGTTTTCATTCTAGCATGGAACACAAATGAACTGTTAACGACTTTATAATCAATAAAAAAACCGACTAGCTTAACTAGTCGGCATAGAAAGGAAAGTAAGTAATAATATTGAAGATGTTAATTAACTAGTGATTCGCACGTTCTAATAAATCACACGACATGATTTATCATTACCCCTTTGTTCACTAAGTGCTATCTCCTAGTTACTAATGATAGTTTAGCACATAATTTTATAAAATGTAAGCGTTTACTTGAAATTTTTTCGACTTTTTTTAATTTTTTCTACAAGTACATTACCTAAAAACATCAAATTTTAAGAGATATGATATAATGATTGTAATATGTAATATATCGGAGGTGGCTTAATTGAATAAAATAGAACGTCAAAATAAACTTGTTCAGGCAATTGAAACCAACCATCAACTCACTGCAGCACAACTTGCGAAAACACTTAAAGTTTCAAAGCGTACGATATTAAGAGATATCCAAGATCTTGAAAAACAAGGTGTCCAAATTATCGCAAAACAAGGCATGCTCGGCGGATACCAGATTCAAAGCCATCCTGCACCGATTCAACTCGAATTAAACGAAGCACAAATGCTAGCTTTATTTATGACATTAAACGAGAGTCAATCTTATTCTCGTTTACCTTATAAAAAAGAAATTGCACAAATTATCAAGAAATGTCTCAATCAGCCAGCAACACATATCAGACGTTTGTTAAAACGCATGGATCGCTACATTAAATTTGAATCTAATCCAAACGAGACAATACCGCAAATCTTTTCAGACTTATTAATTTATTGCGCAGAGCGTAATGTGATGTTAGTCGAATATGATTTGGAAAGTGAGACCTATACTGAAAATGTCATCTTTATCGGATTGATATGTCGCAAAGCTGAATGGCGTGTCGTTATTTTCGATATTGGTCATGGACATACAAAAGAAATACCGATTCAAGCTATTCAAGACATCTCTTATTCATTCCATAAAACATTAAAGACTCACGATATTACTATCTATAATTATCAACAATTTTTAAAATCCAACTAAGGGATACACCTCAGTTGGATTTTTTATTATAGATATAAAATTGTGATGATAAAAGAAACAAAATTATTCGCGATGTGAATTGCGATAGTAGCTGCAGTATTTTTACCTGATTTGAAATATACATAAACAATAACAATTGCCATAATTAAATAGGACCCGATTTCAAATGGAGATTCGGCTCCTGTAACATGAATCAACGCAAAGCCGATAACCGAAATAATCGCCATGACAATATAATTCAACTTCTTCCCTAACTCTCCAATCAAAATGGTACGGAAGAATAATTCTTCAACAACAGGACCTATAATTACTACAAAAATAAATGTGAAAGGTAAAAATGCCGGATTTCTGAACAATAATTCTAATTCCTGTTCATTTTGTGTTTCTGTATACTGTAAATTTTCAGGCAAGAACGAAACCAAATAATTGTAGAGTGTTTCTCCTCCCATTGCGATCAGCAGCATAATTAACAAGAACAACCAATGTTTCTTAACATAATGCCATCCTGACGACAATTTCATAGGCATTTCACTATAGTGAAAATAATAGTAAATAATTAAAAGTGCGATATATGTATTGATTTGACCTATAGCTGAAATTGGAATCAATGTTTCAACGGTCATCGGTACATTAAAATTGGCTGCTATTAACGTTTCTAAAAAAGTAAATAGAAAGATTAAAACAAAACCAATCGGAATTAACGTTAAATCTCTCCATGCTGGCTTATTATTTTTTAACTCCATAAGATGCTCCTCTATACAAAATTTAACTTCTCATGCATTTATCTTAAGTTATCGGCTTTCAAATCACAAATTAAATTTATCTTTTAAGGAATGATTAGTAATGACAAAACAAACCATTGAAACAGATATTTACGCACAACTGATTCATTTGATTACTTTAAGCGACACCTATCATCACTATATAACTTTAAATCAACAGAAACCTGCTGAACAGACTGCAAATGATATCACAACATATCTACAAGCATATTATCATAAAGCACAAAGCTTAGTTGAAACACACCCTTCTTTTATTACACAACGCTACTGTGACTTATTAGCCAAATTAATCTTGCAGCCGTTAGTAATCCTTAACACTGGCAATACAAATGTGATGATCAAAACGTGGCAAAAACCCATTCATCACTTGCTTTTTCTTTTAACCTCACACTCAATTATTGACTAATTTTTTAATATTTTTACGTTAATCGTTTAAATCTTTATCAGTTAGGTATGATAATACTAGTGAGTGTTGTTTTTAAAATTCTCAATTGTGTTAGCTGTCATCCTATAGTACACTAGAAACCATTATAAAGATGAACTGATAATTGGGAGACTGTCGGTTTGTCTGAGTCGTGCTTTAATAGGCGTACAAACAATAATCAAAGTAAACTGTAGCAACTAAGGGTTCTGTTTACTGCTATCTATGATTTACAAAACAAATGAAAAAGCAGCTTTGTTTTTTCATAGAGCAGGTGATTATGATGACAAACATACTATTTAAACTAGAAACAAAATATAATGTTTTAACTAAAAGCGAGAAAAAAATCGCAGACTTTATTTTAAAACGGCCACAAAAAGTCATTGATATGACAACTTTAGATTTAGCGAACAGCACCAATACCAGTCCTTCTTCGGTCGTCCGCTTCGGTTACAAAGTAACAGATGGCGGCTTTCAAGAATTAAAAACGGAAGTATCAAAATACCTTTCCAAACGTACAAAACCCCAACCTATTGAATTACAACCGAATGAATCGATTGATTCTATTAAACGCAAAATGTTGTCACGCAGCACTCAAACATTATGCAGAGTTTCAGATGAAGTTGATGAACAGAAGATTGAACAAGTCTGTATCAGGTTGAAACGTTCACGTACCATCTTCTTATTTGGCTTTGGCGCTTCCTTTGTTTCAGCATTAGATTTAACACAGAAACTATCTAAGGTTGGTTTAAATGCACAATGCGTTGAAAGTGTGCACGCGTTAATCAGTTTAATTGCAACTCATGACGCCCGTGATACATTATTCTTAATTTCTAATAGCGGTGAACACAATGAACTCGAAGCCATTGCACGTGTTGCGTCGGATTATCATTTGTGCCTGATTACCTTAATGGGTACACATCATAATCCGATGACACGCTATAGTGATATTGATTTGATTTACAGCGAATCAGAAGAAAATGAGTTTCGTATGGCGGCTACTACTTCTCTGACAGCCCAGCTCTTTACTATCAATGTGCTGTATTACCGTTATTTGTCTATGGACTTTTCAAATGCGTTAGATACAATTACGCAATCTAAAATGGCTTTAAACAACTATAAGAAACATCTTTCTAAAATTAAATTTGAACATTAAAAAAGAGTTGAGCATAACGCCCAACTCTTTTTCATTTGTCTTATATTATTCTAAATGTTGATCTTTATAAGGTAATTTGTCGTATCCTCTGATGAAGTAGAACGCTGTCATGAAACCTAAGAATAAGAATCCGATAACAACTGATACAACTGTTTCTTTATTAAGCAACATACCGATTAATACGATAATTAAGAAAATAATAGTCGCATAACTTGCTGGTGCCCCGCCTGGCATTTTGAATGGATGACCTTGGACTTCTTCAGGATGAAGGCGTCTGAAGCGGATATGACTGATTAAAATCATAAACCAAGGAATCATACCAGGTAAGATTGATGCACTATAAACATATACGAAAATACTGTCTGCACCTTTAATGAATAAAGGTAAGATAACGTTTAAGATAACACCGATAAAGATACCAATTGAAATCGCAAGTACTGTGTACACAGGTACACCATTTTTCATTACTTTCAAGAAGAATCTAGGTAATTGTTTGTGTTGTGCCAATGTATAAATCATACGGCTCGCACTGAAGATACCTGAGTTACATCCTGACATTGCGGCTGTTAATACTACGAAGTTGATTAAACCAGCTGCAATTGTAATACCGACTTTCGCGAATGTTGCTACGAATGGACTACCGATTGTACCAAGTTGATCCCATGGATAAACAGTTACAATAACGAAGATAGCTCCGATATAGAAGATTAAAATACGCCAGATAACACCGTTAACTGCTTTTTTAATATTCTTTTGAGGATTTTTAGTTTCCCCTGCTGTGATACCGATTAATTCTACACCTTGATAAGAACCTACAACGATTGATAAGGCAAAGAAGAAGCCAAGCCAACCGTTAGGAAGGAAACCGCCGTGTGACCATAAGTTAGATAAACCGATGGCATTTCCGCCGTTACCAAGTCCAAAGAAAATCAATCCGAAACCAGCAATAATCATTAAAACAATAGTGACAATCTTGATCATCGCGAACCAGAATTCAAACTCACCGAACGCTTTAACTGATACTAAGTTCGCTGAAGCTAATAATACAATAACGATAACACCAGGAATCCAATCTGGAAGTTCTGGGAACCAATATCTCATGTATTCTCCGACTGCGATAACTTCACTCATACCAACTACAACCCACTGGAATATGTTACTCCAGGCTGTTAAATATCCTGCTACTGGATGAATATAGTCACTTGCGAAGTTCGCAAATGAACCTGTAGTAGGATGTAAGTAAACCATTTCTCCCATTGCACGCATTACTAAAAATAAAAATAGTCCAACAATTAAATAAGCAAAAATAACAGATGGTCCTGTCCATTTAATTGTACTTGTCGCACCCATAAATAAACCAACGCCGATGGTACCACCGAGTGCGATCATTTGAATCTGTCTAGAACTTAATCCCCTGTGTAATTGAGTTTCTTCCATTAGAAAATACCCCTTCTCTTTCATGATTTCCAGGCCCTATTACAAGTTATCGATAGCTGCCCCATTCTCTCTTTCTATTTCAGCGTCCCAATTTACTAAAATTTAAAAGATTGCGAAAAATTTAACAATGTTTCTTTTTGCTATCGATTTGTAACTTTTCAAGCCCATTGAGGCTATTATACTATAAAATTTCTAGATGAAAACATAAAAATTACACTTTTATGTATGCGCTTTCATTTATTTTTTCCTAAAATACAACAAAAGCAGTCATCGCGCATTTTAATGCATTTCGCACTCAAATAAAATATTGTATTTCTAAAACACACACAATGAACAGTGTCCATTTAGTAAATACATTTTATTTGAACATTATAGCACGGAGTTTTATAAAAGCGCAATGTACTTTTGATAATTTTCTGATTCTTTGTCATGTACATAGAGACAATTGTCTTTTTGACACAATCACTGTTTTATATATAAATGCAGTATTTTAATAATTTTCACGAGACAGTCATATTTATGAAAAAAGTTTATGTGAAAGTATTCACAAAAATAAGAAATGCGATTATACTATATGCATTACAGAAAATGAGATAACCCTCTCAGCCTGAATTAATATTAAACATTTTGCTAGAGCGAGGAGTTTTTTTAGGAATGAACAGTGAAAAATATATCCGTTGGGATAATGTATTTTATGGACGTAAATGGGTTAAAGAAGTTGTTAAAACTATCCAAACTAAAGACGTCTTACAAGCGACTTATTTTAAGCGCTATTTATTACGTGCCATGATGGCAGGTTTTATTATCAGTATTATTGCAGTCTTTGTATTAGCCATTAAAGCTGGTTTTGTACAAGAAGTACACACAGGAGAAATCAACACAGGAATTATCAACATCGTCGGATCAGTTGCCTTCAGCTTTGCCTTAGTACTGATTCTTTTTACCAATTCAGAACTCCTGACAAGTAACTTTATGTATTTCACAGTGGGTTTATATTATAAAGTTATTTCGCCATGGCGCGCTTTCCAAATCTTTATGTTATGTTTCATCGGTAATATGTTAGGTGCCCTAGCCTTCTTTATTATCTTACGTTTCAGTGATGTCGTTACACCAGAAATGATGAAACAATTAGAAGTCTTGCTACATCACAAAACAATGACAGCTGACTTTACTCAAATATTAGCTAAAGCAATTTTTGCCAACTTCTTTATCAATATCTCATTAGTTATTGCGATGCAAATTGAAGACATTCTAGCAAAAATGTTTGTGATGATGTTTGGGGTTGCTATCTTCGCATTCATGGGTTACGAACACGTTGTTTATAACGCATGTCTATTTATCGGCGGCGCTATTTACCAATCAGATGTTTTACACTTCTGGCCTGCAGTCATCAATATCATAGCTGCATTCATCGGTAACTATATCGGCGGCGGATTAATCATCGGTCTATTCTATGCTTACTTGAATGACCATAAACAATTTAAGAACGAGCTTTAATATGCATACGACGCACCAATATACTATGTTATAATTTGAGTGAACTGAATTGAAAGGAGACGTCAACATTGTCTAAACAATTAGTTTCACGCGGACTATTATATACATTTATATTTGGTGCGTTATTCTTTTTCTTAAACCGCTCAGCCAGTCAAGAATCGCTGACACATACTTTAATTATGTCGATAATTGCTGCTGCGGTATTCGGTGTATGCTATGTCGCTTTGTTTAGCGCATTGACTTCTCCAGCTAAAAAAATGAAAGTCGGGATTGTATTACCGATTACCGTTATACTCGGTATTGTTATCGGACACTTTACAAATCATATGAAACTTGGAGTAGGCCTTGGCCTAGTACTTGGTATTGTCATTGCCTTTCTCTGGGATTATTTATCAAAGGATTATAAAGGAGAATCAGAGTGAAGCTTACCTTAATTATTATTATCATAGTGCTCCTTATCATCAACCTTGTACCAAACTATCTCATGTACAAACGTTTGAAAGCACAAGGTGAACAAGCAAACCGTCGTGCATTAATGATTGGAGTAGACGCAATTTTATTAGTCTTAGTCATCGTCGGTCTAGTTTATATGTTGAAATAAACAAAACAGAGGATTCAAAAGCCGTTAACTTTTGAACCCTCTGTTTTTATTATAATTTTAATTTCATTAATGGTTCGTATCCTCTTTTTCCATCAGTTGCTCATTAAGGTTATAACTGCCCTTTCAACACAAACTGATAAACTAAGTAGGCAGATATCAAGTAAATCATAGAACCTATCATGAACGCGCGAAACCTGACATTCATCGGCACCCTTCTATTAAAGATAGGTGCAAGTATTAAGTTTCCAATACCAATAATTAACGGTCCTGCTAAAAAGAATAATAGCAACATGCGCTCACCTGCTCACTTAAAAATATTGTTTCATAATTGTTTCAGCATCTAAATTCATTCCTTCTAAATTTAAATTGCTGAAATCCATCTGTTCAGTCATTTGATTTGTATTTACAATTACTCCAAGTCCCGCACGTTCTGCAGCAGTTGCACCATTGACTGAATCTTCAATAGCTAAACAACTCACCGGATTCATATTCAATTGTTGAACCGCAGTTAAGTATAAGTCTGGTTCAGGTTTGACCGCTTCTACATCTTCTCTTCCGACAATCACTGCAACCCGCTTTGTTAATCCTAATGCTTGAAGTGCAGGTTGAATCACTTCACGACTACTGCTCGTCGCAATCGCAAAAGGAATATGTTTAGCCTCTAAATGTTCCATCAAACGACTAATATTTTCAATCATCGATAGATGTCGACTTTGTTGATGATGATCATCATACAATGCCTTAGTTGCTTCTTCTCCTATTTGTGATTCTATATATTGATGCAATCCTTTGGCTGCACCGCCGATGGATTGACGATAAAAATCTACTGAAATTGGATTTTTTTGATGTGTAGTTAAATGTTGATTGATCACATCAAACAAATGTTGTTCTGTATCAATAATCGTACCATCAAAATCAAATACGACTGCTCTATATCGCATGATGTATTCACTCTCTTTCTTTCCTATGTATTACACTCATTATATTGAAAAAATGACAAAATTAACAATTATCTTCATTTCGTCCAAAAGTCCTAGTGAAAAAGTTTTTAAAGCGTGATACAATTTACAATGAATTTGAACAACACGCAATCCATCCATCTTATGCCACTCAAATATAAACTATACTTCTGGAGGAATTGTCTATGTTTATAGATAAATATGACACTTTTATTATTAATATAGGGCATCTATCAACATGGCTTAAGCGAAGACAATTATTAAAATTATGCAGACAACTTCAAAGCAGTCACGCTGTTCAAGCAGAATTCACTCGAATTAAACAACAGCCTGTTTTAAAAGTCCGTATTCCAAAATGCAACCTGCCTTACTTCATCAGTTTCTTAAGTTATCACAACTACCCTATCTACCAGATTTTACCTTTTGCAGACAAAGACTTCGTCTATCAATTTGCGCCGAATATTCAAGCTTCTATGCATTTCAAACTTAAAATTGACGGTTTACAAGATATGTTTGTCAAAGATAAAATCATTGATATTATGCAGTTTCTTAAACATCAAGAAGACATTAAATATGTACTCACAACGTATCACATTGATATTTCATGTACACCGCACGTATTATCTAAATTGATTCATGCGCTTGCGACACAAAACATCGATGTATTAGGTGCGAACTACAGACCACGTATCGCTCAGCATAAATATTCTACAATCTCATAATTAAGTGTACCGTTCTGACATTCCATGATTGGAGTGTCTTTTTTTATATTAAAACTAAAAAATAAAAATGTTCATTGCTCTTTTGTAAATTTAGTATTAAGATTAAGTTAATTATTTGTAAAGGAGGCGCTTTCTTGTTTAACTTCTTAAAACCGCCAAAGCCGATTGCTCCTCTATCAAAAGAGCAAGTTGATGATACATATAAACAACTACGAATGAAAGTATTCTTAGGTATCTTCATCGGTTATGCGGGTTATTATTTATTACGCAAAAACTTTTCTCTTGCGATGCCTGATTTGATTGAACAGGGGTTCAGTAAAGGTCAATTAGGTATTGCCCTGTCAGCCGTTTCAATCGCATACGGTTTTAGTAAATTTGTGATGGGAACTGTCAGTGATCGAAGCAACGCACGCATGTTCTTAACACTAGGATTGATTTTGACTGCGATTGTCAATCTGTTGCTTGGTTTTGTTCCATTCTTTACTTCAAGCATTTTAATCATGTTTATTATGCTGTTCTTAAACGGCTGGTTCCAAGGTATGGGGTGGCCGCCTTCAGGACGTGTCCTCGTCCATTGGTTCAGTGTGAGTGAACGAGGCAGTAAAACAGCCATTTGGAACGTCGCACATAATGTCGGCGGCGGCTTAATGGCACCGATTGCGACTTGGGGTATTTCTATGACTGCCTTATATAACTTCGGTTATCTAAAAGGATTTGAGGGTGTCTTCATTTATCCAGCATTACTTGCGATTATCATTGCGATCATCTCTTATATCTTAATTAGAGATACACCACAATCACAAGGTTTACCACCGATTGAAGCCTATCGTAATGATTATCCTACCGCTTCAAGAACAACACTTGAAACAGAATTAACTACCAAAGAAATCTTGTTCAAATATGTGTTGAATAACAAATGGGTATGGGCAATCGCTTTCGCAAATATCTTCGTCTACTTCGTTCGTTATGGTGTACTTGACTGGGCACCAGTCTATTTAAGCGAAGAGAAACATTTCGATATGAAATCCTCTGGATGGGCTTACTTCCTTTACGAATGGGCTGGGATTCCTGGAACATTACTGTGTGGTTGGATCTCAGATAAACTCTTCAAAGGACGTCGTGGTCCAGCAGGTTTCTTCTTTATGTTAGGCGTAACTATTTTCGTCTTAATCTACTGGTTAAACCCTCCAGGTAATCCATTAGTAGATAACTTAGCACTCGTTGCGATTGGTTTCTTAATCTATGGACCAGTGATGTTAATAGGCTTGCAAGCATTAGATTATGTACCTAAGAAAGCAGCAGGAACAGCTGCCGGGTTAACAGGTTTATTCGGTTACCTATTTGGTGCAGTCATGGCTAACATCGTACTTGGTTTCGTGGTTGATCAATTTGGTTGGGATGCAGGTTTCATCTTATTAACAGTGATTAGTATTCTAGCTATGTTAAGCTTTATTCTGACTTGGAATAAACGTGGTCAAGAAACTGTCTAATTGTTGAAAATTGAATATATAAAATAAAACAAGCGACATACGCTGCTTTCTAGCATTGTGTGTCGCTTGTTTTGATTAAAATTCTTCTTTGTCTTCTTGCATTTCTCTTAAAATGTCTTGAAGCTTAATGAACATATTTTCAAAGCCGTGTGCCGTCGCATCATGATATTCTTTCTTCTGCTGTTTGTATTCCAAAGTTGTCCAACGTCTTTCTTTCGGAACAACAGCAGTATAACGGAAGTTCATTTGTGTCATGTCTGAACCTGGTTCACGTTCAAAAATTTCTACTTCAATCGTATCTTCTTTGTCGCTCAGTTCAGGCATACCGATGGTCATCACAATTCGGTTAGGTGCTTCTAGTTCTTGGAAGACCCCTGTTACTCTGTTCTTTTTACCGTTACGTTCATCAACAATTTCATAACGTCTGCCTTCTTCTGGAATCAAGTCAATCGATTGATTTGAACGGTTAGAAGTCATGAACCAACGTCTCATGATATCCGCATCTGTCCAAGCTTGATAAATCAATTCGGGCGGGATGCGCATAAAACGTTCCAATGATATGACTACGACGTCATTTTCAATATTATATCTTGCCACTCTGTCGTCACCTACTTTCGCACTCTTTATTATTCTAACGCATTTAGAAGCATAAGCCAAAGTAATCCTACTAGCAAAGCATTTGTCACTATGCCTCTGTGGTTATTTCACAACAAGATTACTTTAACATTTTTCAAGTGAGAAAGTAAAAATTATTTACGCTTTTTGTTTACGTTTATTCAGTTTTGGAAAATTAAAGATGATTGCGGCTAATCCGCTGATTCCTAAAATAATCGGATAAATCGAATAAGGCACTAACATAAATGGCGAAATACCTGCGACGCCCGCAGCCGCAATGACTTGCGGACTATAAGGTAAAAGGCCTTGGAAACAGCTGCCGAAAATATCTAAAATACTTGCTGATTTTCTTGGGTCGATATCATATTCATCTGCGATATTTTTAGCTAGTGGACCTGCCATTAAAATAGAAATCGTATTATTCGCAGTTGAAATATCTGCGGCACTGACTAAACTTGCGATACCGAACTCTGCACCGCGTCTTGATTTGACCTTGCTGCGAACAAAATTAAGTAGCCATGTAATACCGCCATTATGTTGAATGATGCCGATTAAACCACCGATCATTAATGCGATAATCGCAATATCTTCCATGCCGATCATACCTTCTGAAGCGGCTTTCAAGAATCCGATCCAGTTAAATGAGCCGTCGATTAAACCGATAATACCTGAGAGTACTGTTCCACCTATCAAAACAATAATCACATTCACACCGATCAAAGCTAAGATTAAAACTAATAAATATGGAATCACTTTAATAAATTCAAAGCTGTAATCTTTTGTACTGCTGATTGTTGCGCTATGTGTCAAAATACCTAAAATAACCATCGTTAAAATGGCACCTGGCAATACAATTTTAAAGTTTACTTTGAACTTATCACTCATTTTTGTATGTTGTGTACGTACTGCAGAAATTGTCGTATCTGAAATCATAGATAAGTTATCTCCGAACATCGCACCGCCGACGACTGTTGCCATGGCTAGTGCTGCTGAAATATCAGTCGCCTCACTAATCCCAAAGCCGACTGGTGCAATGGCTGCGACTGTACCAACTGATGTCCCCATAGAAATAGAAACGAACATACAAATAATAAACAAACCGATAATCAATAAGTTTCCTGGAATTAAACTTAATCCTAAATTAACGGTAGATTTCACGCCGCCCATATCTTCAGTCACTTTTGAAAATGCGCCGGCTAATACGAAAATCAAGACCATCAAAATAATATTAGAATGGCCTGCACCTTTGGTGAAGACTTCAACTTTCTCTGTGAATTTTTCTTTGCGATTCATTATTAATGCGACAATAACCGCAATCGTAATCGCAATATTTAACGGCATCTTCGTAAAGTCGCCAGTAATAATCCCAACTCCTAAAAATAAACCGACAAATAGAATTAAAGGAATCAGTGCGACTGCATTGCCTTTTTGTTTTTGTTCAGACATGATTCAAACACCTCACTCATGATATTAAAAAATCCTTTTTTCAGCTAAGAAAAAAGGATACATTATGTTTCTTATCTCTTAGCAAATAGTTGCTATGGGAATTGGCACACGCGTCGCTATCAGCGAACCATGTTGCCGAGGTTTCAAAGTGCCCATCACTCCACCTCTCTTGATAAGCTATATTTATTTTTATTTTTTGAATCTTTTTAAACCTATCATGATTGTAATAGTTAGTCAATCATCAAAGTATGAACTTTTCATTAAGCAATTATTCTGTTGGTCTTTCTAATACAAATTCTTGACCTAATTTTACATAGTCATTACCCGCTAAACGACCAACAGGATGTAACGCTTGTACATCAATTTTATGCGGTTCGATATAAACATCATCAGCGATGTGATAACGTACAACTTCACCTAAGATTAAATCGCTGCCCGCTTTGTCATCACCGAGTTCAATCACACGATCCAGTTTACACTCAAATCGGATTCGCGCCCCTTCGACTGCTGGTACATTAACGACATCTGAAGGAATTGTTTTAAAATCTGTACGTTCTAACTCATTTGCTTCACGTTCAATCGGTGCAGCAGTATTATTAATACCTTCAATCATAGACAATTCAGAAATGTGTACCACAAATTCTCCAGTATCAATAATGTTTTGTGCTGTATCTTTACGGACACCTTCTGTGCGTCCAGTTGAAATCATAATCATCGGCGGATGACTGCTGACCACATTAAAGAAACTGAATGGTGCCGCATTTAAATGACCTTCTTGATCTTGAGAAGTCACAAAAGCAATCGGTCTTGGTAAGACGCTGCCGCTTAATAATTTATAATTTTCTCTTTGCGTTAAATCTTTAGGGTTAAAATGTTTCATCATTCTGCCTCCTTAGTTACTATACTAATTATACCTATAGCATAATAAACTAAACCTTACTTTGCGAATAATGTGTTTGTATGTATAAAAACAGCGTTCCATTCATTGTTGGAACGCTGTCTTAATCATAGCTTAGTTAATTTGTTTACCGCCTGTTACGCCATACACTTGTCCTGTTGTATAACTTGATTAGTCTGAAGCAAGTAAGACATAAGTGCCTGCTAATTCTACTGGCTGACCTGCACGGCCCATCATTGAACTTTGACCGAATTCAGGAATTTTACTTTGCGGTTGACCACCTGAGATTTGAAGCGGTGACCAGAATGGTCCGGGTGCTACTGAGTTCACGCGGATACCTTTATCGATTAATTCTTTTGCTAAGCTTTTTGTTAGTGAAATAATCGCAGCTTTTGTAGCCGCATAGTCATGCAAGATTGGATTAGGGTCATAACCTTGAATAGATGTTGTCGTTGTAATCGTCGCACCTGGTTTTAGATACTCAAGTGCTTTTTGAACTGTCCAGAATAATGAATACACATTCGTTGTGAAGGTTTGTGTGAAATCTTCTGTTTTGAAGTTTTCGAATCCTTCATGGTATTGCTGATGTCCAGCAACCAATGTCACATTGTCTAAACCGCCAAGCGTTTCGTGTGCATATTCAACTAAATCGTAGTTGAATTGTTCATCTGATAAATCACCTGGTTTTAAATAAACAGTTCCGCCTGTATCTTCAATAACTTTCTTAACTTCTTGTGCGTCTTCTTCTTCTTTTGGATGATAGTTAATCACAACTGACGCACCTTCACGTGCATACGCAATTGCGACTGCACGACCAATCGCAGAGTCACCGCCTGTAACTAATGCTTTCAAGCCTTCAAGGCGTCCATGTCCTTTATATGATGTTTCGCCACAGTCTGGTTTTGGATCCATATCTGTTTGGAAACCTGGCCATTCTTGTTCTTGTTTTGGATAATCTTGATCAGAGAATTTTGTACGTGGATCTTGTGGTGCCATTATCTATCACTCCTCAATTATTTGTCTCTCTATTGATATACCACAAAATCCATATTTCATTCATCGGCAAATTAAAATAATTTTTGAACTAAATTCGCAAGAAACTCAGGCGCTTTTTTCAAAATGTCTTCATTCGGGTTATATTTCGGATGATGTAAATCATAATCAGATTGTGAACCGATGAAACTGAAAACACCAGGAACAGTATCACTCATAGCTGAGAAATCTTCACCAATTGTTTTAGGTTGGCTCAATTGTTCAACTTTATAACCTGTCTCTTCTGCCGCTTCTTGTGCAATATGTGTTAATGTTTCATGATTCATGACTGCATTCGGTAAATGAATATATTCTAATTCAATCTCCGCATTAAAGGCAGATGCTAAACCATCACAAATACTTTGTAGACGTTGTTCTGCAAGTGCACGTGTTTCATTATTAAATGTTCGAACTGTTCCTTGAATGCGTGCTGAATCTGGAATCACATTCCACGTGTTGCCAGCTGATACTTCCCCAATTGTCACAACTGCAGAATCAAAGGCTGAAACATTACGACTGACGATAGACTGCACACTCGTTAATAATTGTCCTAAAATAATCATCGGATCATTGCTTTCTTCAGGTTTTGCGGCGTGACCCCCTTTTGCTTTAATTCGAATAAAGAAGCGATCTACTGCTGAAGTCATCGCACCTGGTTTAATCGCTAACGTGCCCACTTTTAATGTCGGATCATTGTGAAAACCTGTCACAGCTTTAACACCTTCTAATACACCCGCTTCTACCATTTGTTGTGCACCGCTGCCCACTTCTTCGGCAGCTTGGAATAAAATACGCACACGTCCAGGCAATTCTGCTTCTTTCTCTTTCAGCAACAATGCAGCACCTAAAATACTTGCCATATGTATATCATGTCCGCAAGCATGCATTACACCTTTATTTTGTGACGTGATTTCACTATCTACTTGTTCTTCTATCGGTAAAGCATCAATGTCTGTACGTAACGCAACAATCGTTTCGCCTTCACCGATTTCTGCCACCAATCCTGTGTCTAGTGGATAATCTATAATTTTAATCTCATGTTCTTCTAAAAGTTCTTTTAAACGCGCAGTAGTGTCATATTCTTGATAAGAAACTTCTGGATGCTGATGAAACATACGTCTCCATTCGACTAATTGTTCAAAATGACTCATAAACTTTCCCTTCCTTTACTTACAACGTAAATCACTAAATATATTGCTGAACCTGCTGCGACACCAAAGGCTAAATTATTCGTTACTAACGTAACAATCATCGTACCGATAATTGTTGCGGCATTTAAAACAGGCTTCGCTTTAATCGCTTGTATAGTACGTCTATCAAAGGTATTCAACGCAATCGAAACTAATACAGTCGCGAGTACGACCATTGGAATCAGAGCGATAATAGGCCCTAAAACGTAAATTGTCAATAATAAAAACAAAGCAGTCACTAAGGTCGCATAACGTGCAGTTGCACCGACTTTCACATTAAATTTTGATTGACCGACTAATGCACTGCCTCCAAAACCACCAAATAATCCTGCTGCTAAATTCGCAAGTCCTTGTGCAGCTGATTCTTGATTTAAACAACTCTTTTCATTTGTTAGCACATCCAATGCTTGTGCAGTCAATAAAGATTGCAGTGTACCTACAATTGCCATCGTGATACCGTAACCCACAATAACCATTAAGGCATGACTTTCTGTAAACAGATGAAACTGAGACCATTGTAGTTTAGGTAATACCACATAGATATCCGCTAAATCTTTTACATAATGTAGTTTCGGATGAATAAGATGTGCAATGATGGTTAAGACAATAATTGAGATCAAAGGTGCTGGAATAAACGAAATGAATCGGGGCGCGAACCAAATAATTAAAAAAGAGACTATCGCAAAAACATACGTTGCGATTGAAATGTTGAAAATATTATCGATTTGCGAAGACATTAATAATAAAGCTAAGGCATTCATAAAGCCGATTACAACTGCTTGAGGAATGCGTTCAATCAATCGTCCTACATTTAACGCACCCATGCCTAATTGGAGTATCCCCATGACAATCGTTGCACAGATTAAGTATCCGACACCATGATGCATGACTAGAGGTGCTGCGACTAAGGCTATACCACTGCTTGGTCCTGTAATCATTAAAGTCCTGCCTGCAGTCAGACTGAGTACAATCATCATAATCCCCATACTCAATAAGCCGATTGAAGGGTTCATGCCGACAATAAATGAATAAGCAATTGCACCAGGCAATGCAGATAACGCAATTAAAATACCTGCCAACACATTGTCTTTGATATCACCTTTCCATTGATTCACATACATTTGACGTTCCAATTTTTTCACCCGCCCACTTCTCTATGCACTTATCTTAACATAAATTGTCAGACTATTAAGAAGCAAAAAACAGCCACACTTATGAGAAATCATAAGCATGGCTGTAAAAAGTTGTGTTTAACTGATAGTTAAAGCTTATTGTTGTACTTCAATACGGTTGTCAATAAATAACTTACCGTCTTTATAAACATATTCCGCATGGTTGATACCATAATGGTATGGTACATATTCATAATTCGGTACATTCCAAATCACGAAGTTTGCGCGGTCGTCTTGTTCTAACGTACCTGCATCTGCATCAATTGCTTTTGCCGCATTGACTGTGACTGCGTTCCAAATTTCATTTGGAGTTAATTTTAATTTCAGTGCTGCAATTGCCATAACCATTTGTAAATTATTCGTTACGTTACTGCCTGGGTTGAAGTCAGAGGCAATGGCTACTGCACCATTATTATCCAACATACCGCGTGCATCTGCGTATTGATCTTTACCTAAATAGAATGTTGTTCCTGGTAAAACAACCGCAACTGTGTCGCTATCTTTTAATGCTTGTTTATCTTCTTCACTTGAAGCGACTAAGTGATCAGCTGAAATCGCACCTTGTTCAATCGCTACACCTAAACCACCTAAAGGATCAATCTCATCTGCGTGAATTTTCACATCAAAGCCTTGTTCTTTAGCTGCTTTCATATATTCACGTGATTCATCAACTGTGAAGACACCCGTTTCGCAGAAGATATCCGCAAAGTCTGCATATTCTTTTACTTCTGGTAATAAGTCAATCATCTCTTGTAAGAATGCTTGATTAGATTCCGCTTCTTTCGGCACAGCGTGTGGCCCTAGGAATGTGTGTTTCATTGTAATGCCATACTTTTTCTCTAAAGCATGTGACACTTTTAATTGTTTCAATTCATTCTCTTTATCTAATCCATATCCACTCTTACTTTCTACTGTTAAGACACCATAAGACATCATTTCACGTAAAGACTTGTCTGTTTTCTTTAACAACTCATCTTCAGTTGCCTCACGTGTTGCTTTAACTGTAGATAGAATACCGCCGCCTTGTTCTAGAATTTCTAGATAAGACGCACCTTGTTGTTTTAATGCCATTTCATGCTCTCTTGAACCGCCGAATACTAAGTGTGTATGTGCATCAACCAAAGCAGGAGATACGACTTTGCCTGTCGCATCTACCACTTCTTGTGCATCATACTCTTCTGTATGAGGTCCTGCATAAACTACTTTACCGTCTTTCGCAACTAATGTTGCATTTTCAATGATTTTCAACTCATTTAACTGATTGCCTTTTAAAGGTTTATCAGTTTTCTTCGGTAAAATTAATTGTGCAATATTTTGGATAACAACATCATTACTCATTAGAATCTTGCTCCTTTAACATTGGAATATCGACACCTTTTTCATTTGCTGTATCAATCGCAATATCATAGCCAGCATCAGCATGTCTTACTACACCCATACCCGGATCTGTTGTTAATACTCGTTTCAAGCGTGCTTCTGCACGATCTGAACCGTCTGCAACAACAACCATACCGGCATGTAATGAATAACCCATACCTACACCGCCACCGTGGTGGACTGAAATCCAAGAACCACCTGCTGCAGTATTGACTAATGCGTTTAAGATTGCCCAGTCACCTACAGCATCTGAACCGTCTTTCATTGATTCAGTTTCACGGTTTGGTGATGCTACTGAACCTGAGTCTAAGTGGTCACGTCCAATCACAACTGGTGCTGAGATTTCACCATTACGTACTAGTTCGTTTAATTTCAAGCCCATTTTGGCACGTTCGCCATAACCTAACCATGCAATTCTTGAAGGTAAACCTTGGAATGCAATTTTTTCTGTTGCCATATCTAACCAGCGCATTAACTTCTCATCTTCAGGGAAAAGTTCACGCATTGCTTGGTCTGCACGTTCGATGTCTTTTGGATCACCACTTAATGCCGCAAAACGGAAAGGTCCTTTACCTTCACAGAATAACGGTCTAATGTATGCTGGTACGAATCCAGGGAAATCAAAAGCGTTTTCTAAACCTTGGTCATACGCTACTTGACGGATATTATTACCATAGTCAAATGCTACTGCACCACGTTTTTGGAATTCTAACATTGCTGCTACATGATTTTTCATTGATTGTGAAGATAATTTTACATATTCATCAGGATTTGCATCGCGTAACGCAGACGCTTCTTCTAAAGAATAACCTTCAGGTACATAGCCGTTTAACGGATCATGTGCAGACGTTTGGTCTGTAATGATATCAATCTTGAAGTCACGTTTTAAAATCTCATTATAAACTTCAGGTGCATTGCCGACTAAACCAACAGATAATGGTTTGCCTGCTTCTTTCGCTTCTTGTGCTTTTTCTAACGCTTCATCTAAAGAATCTGTGATAATATCACAATAACGTGTCTCAATACGTTTTTCGATACGAGATGGATCCACATCTACACCGATAACTACCCCTTCATTCATCGTTACAGCTAATGGCTGCGCACCACCCATGCCGCCTAAACCAGCTGTTAATGTGATTGTACCTTTTAATGAACCGTTATAATGTTGGTTTGCGAGTTCAGCAAACGTTTCATATGTTCCTTGAACAATCCCTTGAGAACCGATATAAATCCAGCTTCCCGCTGTCATTTGACCATACATCATTAAGCCTTTTTTATCTAATTCATGGAAGTGTTCCCAGTTTGCCCATTTCGGTACAAGTACAGAGTTCGATAATAATACTCGTGGTGCTTCTTCATGTGTTTTAAAGACAGCAACAGGTTTACCAGATTGAACTAACATCGTTTCATCACTTTCTAAACGACGCAATGTATCTACAATAGCATCAAAAGCTTCCCAGTTACGTGCCGCTTTACCAATACCCCCGTAAACGACTAACTTTTCAGGATGCTCTGCTACTTCTGGATCTAAGTTATTGTATAACATTCGAAGGACTGCTTCTTGTTCCCATCCTTTACATTCAATTTCCAATCCTTTTTTCGCTTTAATTTGTCTGCCTTTCGCTGCTACTTCTTTAGTCATAATCAATCTCTCCTTTGTTTAGTTATGATATTAAATACACAGTTTTAGATTTCGATTTAGAAAATTAATAACGCAAATGGAATTGCGATTAGTAAAGTTAATGCCACACGGATGAACCAAATCAGAGTTAATTTCCAAATTGGAATTTTGATATCCGTTGCTAAAATACAAGGTACCAGCGCTGAGAAGAAGATAATCGCTGAAATACTTGTAATAGCTGTCACTAACTTAACTGCCATCGTTGACTTCACAACTAATAATGATGGTAAGAACATCTCAATCAGTGAAATCGCTGAAGCTTTCGCTAGCAATGGTTTATCCGCAATCGGGAAAATGTAGATAAACGGATAAAAAATATAACTTAACCAATCAATCACTGGTGTGAAATTCGCTAGCAACAATCCGAAGAATCCGATTGATAAGATAGATGGTAAAATCGCCATCGTCATTTCAAATCCATCTTTAACGTTCACCCAAATATTTTTGAGTAATGGTAAAGAACCATGTGATTGACGTTTTGCTTCATCATAAGCTGCGACAACACGATTGCCGTTAACTTCTACTTCTTTCTGACCTTCTTGTCCTTCGTAATATTCTTCTGATTCATTACGAATCGGCGGTAAATGTGCCGAAATAGCTGTCACTACAAATGTAATGATCAACGTACTCCAGAAGAATAAGTTCCAATGCGGCATTAAATCTAATGTATTTGCGACAATTACCATGAATGTTGCGGATACTGTTGAGAAACCTGTCGCGATAATGACCGCTTCTTTCTTGTTATACATTCCATCTTTATAGACACGGTTTGTAATCAAGAGACCTAATGAATAACTTCCGACGAAAGATGCTACGGCATCTACTGCAGATTTACCTGGCGTCTTAAAGACTGGACGCATAATCGGCTGCATTAATACCCCGATAAATTCAAGCAGCCCGTAACCCACAAGTAATGATAGTGCCACGGCACCGACTGGAATCAAGATACTTAGCGGCAACATCAACTTATCGAATAAGAACGGTCCGTAATTCGGATTAAATAACAATGCCGGACCTATTTTAAAGACATACATAATACCAATGACAGCACCGAGTACTTTAAATAAAGTCACCACAAAGTCTGTCGTTGATTTCATAAAGTCTTTACGAATAATCGGTAATGCTGCACCTACTAAAATCATCAGCAAGGCAACGTAAGGCATTGCTACTCCGAATGCTGCGCGAATCCATAAATGAACATGATCTACAATAATCGTGTTCGTTCCGTTAATTGTCACTGGTACGAAGAAACATAAAATTCCGATAATGCTGAATACGTAAAACCGCCACATGCCGACCCCCGTCTGCTTATCAGCGGGTTTACTCTCAGGCTGGAATTCCATATCGCCAGAAACCAAATCTGCTTCTGTTTTCATACTTGACACACCCCTTTGTTTTACAAGTACGACAAAGCTGTTTCAACTGACTGGCTCTCGATGACTTAAGCTTCGCATCATGTTATGAATTTGTGAATGATAGTAAAAGGTCGATCAACTTACGTAAAAATGATCCCCTTCATTTTATGTACGTCCCCTTGTTTACGGACCGACCTCACATTACCATTCTTACAAGTTACACTGACTATTCCATGTTATAATGAATGAATAGTTATAATTTTTAGATTATTAACTGTGGTAGTTTATTGAATATTCCGAAATTTTAACGTTAAAACTGTTGCGTTAGAATATTTTTGTATAACTTGTAATACAACTTAAGTATACGCGTAGATGATTATAAGCTTCAAATATCAATAAACTAATCATTTATAGCTTCAAACTATAACAAGGGGAAAACGCACGTGTTACAAAGATTTCGGCATGTCTAATCAGGGGGATAATTTCATGAAAATTATACAATTAGAGTACTTTTTAGCAGTTGTTAAATACAATTCTTTTACAAAAGCAGCACAGTTTCTACATATCAGTCAGCCATCTTTAACAACTGCGATAAAGAAAATAGAAGATGATTTGGGGTATCTTCTATTTATCCGTACAACAAAAGCTTTAAAGATTACAGAGAAAGGCATTCAATTCTATAAACATGCGACAGACTTAGTCGAGATGTATCATCGTACGCTAGATCAGATGTATGATTTAAATATCAGTGATGAACCACGCATTAAACTCTCAATATTAGAGTCTACAAGTGCATGGATGGCAATGGTCATCCAACAACATCATTATCAATTTCATAAACAGCGCTATCAAATTGTCGAACAACATAGTCTTGAACATATTATTTCCAGCTTGCTGAATTTTGATATTTCATTCGCAATTTTTAATGAAGCCATTCAACGTGAAGGGATTGTCTCTGTTCCTTTATACCAAGAGCCTTATGTATTGATTACACCGAAGAATACGTTTAATAATCAAAAGAGCATCAGTGCTGAAGCATTACAACAATTGCCTTTAATCTTGCCTAATCGACAATACCAAGTCCGTAAGCACGTTGATGAATATTTTAAACATATGAATATTCATCCGAATATTGTACTTGAGGTCGATCGTTTTGAAACTGCGACAACACTTGTTCATAGAGGTTTAGGACATACAATCATCCCAAGATTCTACTACCAATCTTCTTCAGCAAATCATTTAAATGCGGTCAAATTAGAACCAAATATTGAACGAACGATTTATTTAAACTATCTAGAGAAACGTAAGCTTTCAGAACCTGCCAATCAATTGATTGATGCCTGTATCAATTATTGGAAAATGAACTAAAATAAGACGGATACTTCCACAAATTGAAGTATCCGTCTTATTTATATCTATTAATGAATGAAATTATGCAGTAATAATGCGACAAGTTTTGCGGTGCGATTATCGACGTCATGCAATGGATTAGTTTCCGCAACACTTACAGAAATTAACTTCTCATGTCCGATGACACGTCTTGTTAACTCTAAAATAATATGCGGTGTTAAGCCATTTACTGCCGGTGCACTGACACCTGGCGCAAATGCGCTATCTACCACGTCCATACATATCGTCAGCATAATCACGTCATGCTTATTAATGAAGTGGTCTACTTTATCTTTAATCGTTGGAGAAATCTCATGTAAGATTTCATCTACTGTGACATATTCAATGCCACGTTTTTCCGCGTAATCAAATAAATGTTTTGTGTTGCTCGCAGGTTGAATACCTAAAACAAAGTAATGCGCATTGTCATCTTCTTCTAAAATTTGTCTGAAACTTGTTCCTGAAGTGGATGATTCTGCTTCTCTTGTATCAAAATGCGCATCAATATTAATAACGCCAATAGATGCATCTGGATGCGATTTACGCATGGCTAAATACTGTGCATAAGCAATATCATGTCCGCCTCCGATTAATAATGAATAATTATGATTGTCAAACATTTTTGAAGCTAAGTCTGCATATTCTTCTTGTGTTTCAATCAATGCGTCATGATCATGATAGACATTGCCATAATCATAAACTGAGCAAGGTGTTAACACTGATAAGTTCGCAAATGCTTTACGTATCGCATCTGGTCCCTCTTGTGCACCTACGCGGCCATTGTTCAGTTCTACCCCTTTATCTACAGCGTAGCCTAAAATACCAGTTCCTTGTTTTCGATCAAAATTTGTTTCATTGATGTCTTTTAGTTCAATTGTTTGGAAGTGTCTGAATTGCGATGAATCTGTTTCACTATCCACTCTACCTGTCCATAAATCTTTGTTGGCTTGCTTATACATGTTCCACATCCTCCTTAAGTCATACCTTGTGAATCATTATATACATTTCTTAATAGTCTATTCTACTTTTTGCATACCCTTTTCTGAAAAAATTTAAAACGCTTACACTTAAGACTATTGTATTCAACCTTTACAACGAGATTTCATTTAGAAGTCATTTCAGGGGAAGTGATTTATTTATGTTTTATTGAGATGTATAATACTATTAGGTTATTATGTAAATCCATACGCTTAAAAATACGGTTAAAACTCTCAATACATACTTAAGGATTCACTCTGTTTGTAATGTATTATATGATAGAAGTTAATATAAAAATGTATGGATATCGCCGTAATTATTGGAGGTTTCATAATGGACACGAAACGCATATCAGGTTTCCAATGGGCTATGACGATCTTTGTCTTCTATGTACTTGCATACGCACTCCCATTGGTACTGAAAGATTTTCAAGGCCAAGTTCCATTCAAACGCTTTGTCTTTGATTTGAGTACACTTGCGCCATTTATCGCAGCTATTATCTGCTTAATTGTATTTCGAAATAAACGCGCTCAGCTCGCAAGTTTAAAATTCACAATCAGTTTTAAAGTGATTGAACGCATTATTTTAGCTTTAATCTTACCGCTTGTGATTTGTATTATTTGTATGTTTGCCTTTAATACTTACGCAGACAGTTTTATTATTTTACAATCTAAAAACTTATCTGTGTCTGTCACATCTATTTTAATCGGACATCTTTTAATGGCATTCTTTGTAGAATTCGGTTTCCGTTCATACTTGCAAAATGTCGTAGAAACAAAAACGAATACGTTATTCGCATCTATCCTGATCGGTATCCTATATGCCTTATGGAATGTGAATACGACTTATACATTAGAATTCACATTATATAACTTGTTGTATCACTTCGCATTCTCAATGATTATCGGCGAATTGATCAGAGGTACTAAAGGACGTACAATTTACATTGCTGTGGCATTCCATGCTTTAATGTCATTTGGATTAGTCTTCTTCTTCAGTGAAGAACTAGGAGACGTCTTCTCTATGAAAGTAATCGCATTAAGCACAGCACTTGTAGGCGCTGTTTTCATCTTACTCAGTCTGCTTATCAGAGCAGCTTTCTATTTCTTCACAAAAGATTCTTTAGAGGAAGTTGAACCGAACAATCCTTTAGACTATCCAAAAGATGAAGAAGACGAAGATGTTGCAGTATCAGAAACTGCACAAACAGAAGAAACTACACCAGTCACTGAAGATACAGAGCCTGAACATTCAACAGACGATTCTGAATCTATCAAAGACGATGAACCCGCACAAACTAAAGACACAGACGAACCTAAATAAGTGAATCGCTATATTATAAAAGCGCTGGCAGATATCATTCAGTTATCTGTCAGCGCTTCTTTTTAACCTATTCATTTAAATAAAATAAGTCTCTTTAGACCTTATCAATAATTTCGACACCTTCTTGTTTACCGACAATTACACGGTCAGCAAGATCTAAGAAGTATCCAGTTTCTAATACACCTGTTAAATGAATTAAATATTCATGCATGTCATATGGATCAGTGTTTGGTGGTAATTCAACATCTAAAATATAATTATCATTATCTGTGATAAAGGTAATGTCTTCCACGTTACGACGTGATACTTTTGCTTTAGTATCTTTCTCTATTTTTTTCGCTACTAGCATCCAGTTGAAGCGATCAACTTCTACTGGCAATTTAAAAGTTTGGCCTAAGTAGTCTACTTGTTTCGTTTCATCTGCGATGACCACAAAGCGTTCAGCCATTTCATCAATAACTTTTTCACGAAACAGTGCACCACCACCGCCTTTGATTAAATTTAATTGCGGATCAAATTCATCTGCACCATCAATTGCCACATCAATATGATCGACATCATTGACGTTAACAATCGTAATCCCTAATTCTTTCGCAAGCAATGCGGTTTTATTAGACGTACAAACGCCTGTAATTGTAGCGCCATCATCTAATAATTTCGCGATATGCGGTAATAAGAGTTCAATCGTGCTGCCTGTACCAATACCGACAACCATACCATCTTTAATTTCTGAGACTGCGTCTTTCACAGTTTGTAATTTTAACGCTCTAACATCCATCACTGAATACTCCTTGTCATTATATTACTCAGATTTTTCTATAATTTGATACGTTGTTTTAGAAAAGAATGTGTCACCTTTACGTAAAATAGAAGGTGCTTCTTCTCCTAGTAAATTAATATCATTTGGTAAGCATTGTGCTTCTAAAGTAAAACCTGAGTGTGGTTTATAAATGTTCATATCACTTTCCCAATTGCTGGTTTCATTAAAAGTAAAGATAACCACATGTGGCATATCTGTTTTCATTTTCAATAAGAATTGGCTATTTTCAACAGTCAGTTCATCACCGATTGTAAATGGATGATCTAAGCCATGATAACGTTCAATTTGAGCATGTAATCGTTCATCTTCAGCTTTGCCGATATCTTCAAATCGCATTGATTGTTTACCTAATACCTGAATTAAATCTACATTATCATTAAGCGTTGGTAAATTCTTGTCATTTAATAAATGCATTTTCAATGTTGAACTTGTTAAGATATGGTTGTTTACCTCTTTATTATCTCTGTTCAAGTTGAAATAAACGTGGTTAGTCGGATTAAATAACGTTGTTTCTGTTGCTTCTGCACTATATTCAATCGTCCATCGATTGTCGATATCATACGTATGTATAATCTTTAGTTTAATATCGCCCGGGTAATGATCATCTGCTGATTTAACAGTTGTAGTAAAGATAATTTGAATATAGCCGCCATTGTCATCTTTAATTTCATAATCAAAATAGTGTTTATTAATTCCGTGAAAACCGCCGTGTAAATGATGAGGCGGATCATTTTGTTCAAGTTGGTAAGTTTTACCCTCTAATTCAAAACGTCCGTCTTCAATACGTCCCCCAAAACGACCGACGCTTGCGCCGAAGTAATACGGATTTTCATGGTAATACTCATCCGCTTCAACGACATTTCCTAACACAATATTATTATCTTCATACTTCCAAGACACAATACGCGCCCCAAAATTTGAAAAGATAATTTTCGCTTGGTCGTTATCAACCTTGATTAAATCCAAACCGTTTCTTTGGTGCTCCACTTCTGTAAACATCATTTCAATACACCCTTTCCTTGCCCGATGAAAATCATCAGCCTCTATCAGGCAGCAACATAATCAAGACACCGATAATACATACAATGCCGCCGATGACATCATATTTATCTGGCATCTGTTTATCAAAAACATATCCCCATATAATACTCATGACAATGAACACACCGCCATATGCTGCATATACTCTGCTGAATGTTGGAAATACTTGGAATGTTGCGATGATACCGTATGTAATTAACAGGATACCTCCAAGCATCCCTAACAACGGTGATTGTGCATCTCTCAACCACAACCAAATTAAATAACCGCCGCCGATTTCACACAGCCCTGCTAAAATAAAAATTGCAATTGGATACATCATATACTGACTGCCACCTATTTTTTATAATACTTTCCTCACTTTATATTTTAACAATAAGGCGCATGGTTTACTAGATGAAATCCAGTAAACCATGCGCCATTTAGAAATCTTTTTATAGGATTGTCATTTTTATTTTTTAATTGCACGTTTCAACGCTTTAAAGATATTCTTATCGAACGTTAAAACTGAATCACGATAACTTCTCACTGCTATCCATACGAGTAAAACAAGTACGATTACAGATAAACCCATGCTCACTATGATTTCCCATAGTTCCAAATTCGGTGTCGAAGCTCTAACAAATAATAAGAATGGTGATAACAATGGAATAAAGCTTGCTACTTTAACTAACATCATATCTGGATTGTTCATACTGAATAATGCGATATAAAAAGCAATGAAACTAATAATTGTCATCGGCATCAACGACTGATTTAAATCTTCAATACGTGTCGCAAGTGCGCCTAAAATTGTTCCTAATACAGTATATGAAACCACGCCGATAATGATAGAAAGTACGCCGACAATAATCAATCGTGTTGTCGTAGGTGTCATAGTCATATCAAACTTTTTCATTAAGTCGCCTGCATCTGAAAAATACAGTGCTGCGGCACCAATCACAACTAAAATCAACACTTGTGTAAAAGCGACACAAATCATCGCTAGAATTTTAGCTAAGATATGCTTCACAGGTGAAATACTCGTAATGACCATTTCAATAACGCGTGATGTTTTTTCTGTCGCAACTTCCATCGCTACTTGGTTGGCATAGTTCATAATCACCAGGAACATCAACATGATGCCCGCATATAAAATAATCCAATTTAAAAATTTATTGCTTTGAGAAGTATCTGAGCCACCTTTACCGATTGCTTTTGAAGTGACTTCACTTTTTTGTTGTAAATCAGAAAGTTCTTTTGGACTTAAATTAATTTGTTGCGCTGCTGCTTGGGTTTGAATCGGTGTTAAAATACTTTCTAATTTTTGAACACTCTCATCAGAAGGTGCGTCTTTACTAACAACTTCGCCTTTAATTTTTTGTCCTTGTTGATCAATGATATAAGCTTTATCAATTTTATCTTTCTTTATTTCTTTTAACACTTGTTCTTTAGATAAGATTTTAAATTCTGTACCTTTTTCTTCAATATGTTTGCTTTGTGCTTTGACCATTTGCGCAATTTTCGGTTCATTAGAAGCAATGCCGATTTTATCTGGCCCGTTATCAAACAAATCGATAATCTTATTGAAGTTAGCTGCCGCAATAATAATCACTGCTAAAATGACCGTCATAATGATAAATGCGCGTGATTTCACTTTATTCTTATACGTCAAATTGAACGTAGCTAAAAATTTATTCATGAATATCACCTACCTGTTGAATAAAAATATCTTGAATTGAAGGTTCAAGCACTTGGAATCGTTTCACAAACCCATGTTGAGCTACTACGTCAAAGACACGTTTTGCGGCTGCTTGATTTTCTACAGAAACAGTAATCATACGTTTTGAACGTTCTACACGTGTAACACCTTTAACTTCTTCTAAATTTTCTAAAGCATCTTCAGTTTCAATCACAATTTTCTTCAAATCAAATTGATCTTTAATCGATTGTATGTCGCCTTGTAAAACTAAATCACCATGATTCAAAATACAGATATCATCACACAGTTCTTCTATATGCTCCATACGATGTGAACTGAAAATAATAGTAGTACCTTGTTCGTTCAGATCTTTAACTGCTGATTTTAATAATTCTACATTGACTGGATCTAAACCACTGAAAGGTTCATCTAAAATCAATAATTCAGGTTTATGAATCAAACTAGCTAACAATTGAATTTTTTGTTGGTTACCTTTAGATAATGATTCAATTTTCTTATCTCTGTTCTCTTTAATCTCAAAACGATTTAACCAATAGTCTAACGCTTGATTAAAATCTTTTTTTGACATTCCTTTTAAAGTCGCAAGATAACGCAACTCATCTGCGACTTTCATTTTTGGATGCAAACCACGTTCTTCAGGCAGATAACCTACTTGGTTAAACATATGTTCACCCATCTTTTCACCATTATATGTAACGATTCCTTTTGTTAATGGTGTCAGTCCTAAAATCATACGGAACGTTGTCGTCTTCCCAGCACCATTTCGTCCTAAGAATCCTAACATCTTCCCTTTTTCAAGTGTTAATGAAATATCGTTGACCACTGTCTTATCGCCATATTGCTTTGTCACATCTTCTAAAACTAAAGCCATCGTGCATCACTCCTTATCGTTGGTGTTGGAAAAGCAACTCTGTTAATCATATACCATAAGTATATGATAATAATATTATTAAACCTCTAACTTTACAAACTGTTCACAAAGAATTTACACTTATTTGCTTTTATAATACTTGTAAATTTTTATGTAATAAAAACTAACATTAAAGACAAACAAGATAAATAGCAGTGTTAAAGCTAATGATTGTGTATGACCTGTAATTGCTGAATAGAATGCCAATACGAGAATCAAAATAGTTAATGCAAGTAAGTTATATTGAAATAACTTAAATATCGCTGAAAATGTAACATATCTCTCGCCTTCATCCATCGCTTTCATCATTTTATCTACATATTGTTCATCATTAGGATTTGGTAATCTTGAATCTAATTTAGGCAAATAGATTTGATACATCACACTAAAAATTGATGAAATTAAAAAAGGGATGACTGAAACCTCCCAATGATTATTGGCAAATTTAAACACAGTGACTAAAATAATATTCACTAAAGCAACAAATGTACTGAGATGGCTCAATACTGAAGCGTTGAAAAACTTACGATTGAACAAAGTATCATAATGATCTCCTAACACTTCATCTTCTTCTGAAAGATGCTTGTAATTTTTAGCTTGGGATAGCTGCAATTTCATTACAATACCAATACCTATAATTAAAAGTATAGTAAACAGTGTGGTAATAATGGTTGCTTGAAAATCGAACAGTTGTAACGATGAATGGTTACCTAGAAAACTGAAGTATAATCCTACACATCCGCCTGCTAGTCCACCTAATGCGATTTTCCCTGCATATTTCCAATTCTTTTTCGTGCTACTCATAGTCGTCCTCCTCGAAAATGAAAATATCTTCAATGCGTTCTCCGAATATCCGCGCAATTTTTGCGGCAGTCAGTACGGAAGGCATAAATTCATTTCGTTCAATTAATGAGACGGTTTGTCGTGAAATCCCTGCTTTTTTCGCAAGTTGTGTTTGATTATAGCCATCTCGTGCCCGCAATTCTTTTAATCGTGTTTTCATGCGCCTTACCTCCGTTAATACACATGCTATATGATAATAGTCAATTTGACAAGTATATTAGTCAAATTGACATATATAATAAACAAAAAGACGATACCTTCTATATAAAAGTATCGTCCGTGTTGTTATTTTGTTATTCGATTTTAGGCGTGTCTGTAACGTTGTCCAACAGGCTCTGGACCATAAGCATTGTGCCCTTCTTGTGACTTTTGTACACCTACGACAATCACCCAAATTACAAATACTAGCTGTGCAATAGAGATAATGGCATCTACAATTGTAGCAAACATGCCATCTCCTAAATCCACAAATAAAAGAATACGTTCTATTACTAATAGCGCAGAAAAGATAATTGGGACCACCATTGTATTGCCTGTATCATGGAAACGTCTTGTAAGCAAAGCGACCCCTGGAATGAAGCTTGCGATTTCAAAAAGTGTTGTTAAACCAAAAGAAGTATTATCAAAACTTTGATTCAAACCTAATAAAGCATCCAGACTATTCAATACAATGTTAATAATCATTGTCCATAGTACCATAAACCAGAACTCTGAACGTCGTGATCTTCCGTTGAAATCAATGTAACGTTTCCAGAATAAAACAAAAGCTTCTACGAATCCGACACTCTTTTTGTGTTGTTCATGCATCGTATATCTCCTCCATTTTTTAGATTCTATATGAACTACTTTCTAATAGATGCTTATCTCAATAAACGCTAGCAAAATTAAAAATCTGAACCTGAATCATGACTGGTCGTACTGCCTTTTGTCGATTGAACTGATTTAGCATGAGATGTATTAGAGGCTGGCGTATTACCTTGTTCAAAACGATGCACATAAGGACTGCAACCATACTTATTATCTTTATCTTGACTCGGTAGACAAAGCACTACAAGAACATAAATCCACAAACCTAAATAAACCAAGCTGATGATTAAAAATATAATTAACGCTGGTGTTAGTTCAGTTGATTCATCCATATTAAGTACAAAATTAAACACATTCATCACAATGCTCAATACGAACATAACAATCGGCGTCACCATAGTTCTGCCTGTATCATGAAAACGTCTGATCATAACAGCCCAAGTTGGAATAAATGTAGCTAAGGCAAACAATACATAAACCAACATGCAGATGAGGAATAAAATCATACCCATAACTGCTACTCCACTGGAATCAACTGCAGCCCCACCGACTAAAAATATGGTTCCTAAAATCATCACAAAAGTTAATGGCGCATATAAAATCAACATCCATAACGCCGCAAACCAATATTCTGAGCGTGTCGATCTGCCTGTAAAATTAACATAATTTTTCCAGAAAAGTTTAAACGCTTCTAAAAACCCAACACGTCTTATCATACTCATCCTCCTCTCTCTAACTTTTTGTTTTACGATACTTCTATGTATTACAACTTACTCTTTTATGTCTTTTAAAAGGTAATAGTTATTTAAAACTATTCTTTTTTATTTTAACAGTCTTATTGTAAAATTAGCATAGTTTTTCTGAACTTTACAATATCTACAAACTTCTTCTTCAAACGAAATATTGTTATTCCTTATCATCTTTGCGTAAAATAGAAAGTACTGTATTAAATAGATGAGGAGGAAAGTCATGGATTTTATTCATCGCACAACCGAGGAAATCGCACGTGATCTATTAGGAGTTAAAGTCCAATTCGACGATGGTGAACAAACGTATGCAGGTTATATCGTTGAAACAGAAGCCTATTTAGGCGATGTTGATCAAGCTGCTCATACGTACAATGGACGAAATACACCTCGTGTACAATCCATGTATAAAGATGGCGGTACAATCTATGCACATGTCATGCATACACATCTATTAATCAACTTTGTGACACAACCAGCAGGTACTGCCCAAGGGGTACTAATCCGTGCACTAGAACCCGAAACGATTACTGAACAAATGAAAGAAAATCGTAACGGCAAAGATGGTATAGACTTAACAAATGGTCCAGGTAAATGGACACGTGCCTTTAATATGACAATGGCCTTAGATGGTTTTAAATTAAATGAAGGCCCTCTAAAAATCGATACAAAACAACGTCGTTATCCAGTTGACATTGTTGAAAGTCCACGTATCGGCATTCCTAATAAAGGTGAATGGACACATAAACCATTACGCTTTACTGTAGAGGGTAACCCTTACGTTTCACGTATGCGGAAATCTGAGATGAAACCCGCACAAGAAACTTGGAAATCTTAAATGGATACTAAATTTAATAGTTATTGATAAACGAAAAAAGTGGTCCTCCTTATGTTCAGGAGAGACCACTTTTTTTATATTTCTATAATGGTATTTGTTTGTAGAGATAAAGGTACATTGATGACACGTTGATTCAGCGAACCTTTGAATGCTAAGCCTGGTTGATAAAGTTGTTGGACAAAAGGTCCATCTACTAAGACATCAATTTGTTTTAAAAGTTCTTTACGTGCTTTTGTATTATGTTTTAAATTCTCAAACATAAAACCAGACCAAACCCAAATCGTTTTAGTATGACCAAAACGTGCTCTGAATGCTTCAATCAAGGGTTGGATAATGTCTATATTACAAAATGGTTCGCCGCCTAACAGGCTTAACCCAGCAATATAATCTGGTGCACAAGCATCAAGGATTTGAGTCAACGTTTCATCTGTAAAAGGTGTGCCATATTTAAATTTTTGTGCTGCGACATTATAACAGCCGGCACATGCAAAAGGACAACCTGATACATACACACTGCATCTGACCCCTTCTCCATCCACAAACGATTCTTCTTCAATCTTTGCGAGATAACCTTGTCCAGTTTCAACTTGTGCATATAACATCGTTATTCGTTTCCTTTCATATGTTTCACACGTGCAGCAATTTCTTTATGACGCCCTTCAATCGTTGGTCTTTGAACAGGATTACCAAGATAACCGCAAGTTCTTTTAACCACATCTACTGTATCAGGATCATGATTACCGCAATGTGGACATTCATAGCCATGTGCTGTTGTTTTAAAGTCCCCTTCAAAACCACATTCATAGCATTTGTCTATCGGCGCATTCGTACCTAAATAACTGACTTTATCATATGAATAGTCCCATACCGCTTCTAGCGCCTTTGTATTATGTGTTAATTTAGGATACTCACAATAATGAATATAACCGCCGCTCGCTAAGAAAGGATAATCTTTTTCAAAATCCAATTTTTCAAACGGTGACACTGCTTTACGTACATCGTAATGGAAAGAGTTTTGGTAATAGCCTTTATCTGTGATATTTGGGATTAATCCAAAACGTTCTGTATCCAAACGACAGAATCGATCTGTTAATGATTCACTTGGTGTACTGTATAAGCTGAAGAAAATATCGTAATCATCTGTCCATTGATATTGGAAATCTTTCATGCGTCTTAAAATGTCTAATGTGAATGTTTTCGCTTCTGGATTTGTTTCCCAGTTAGGTCCATAAAAAACAGTTGCTGCTTCATAAAGACCAATATAGCCCATTGAGATAGTTGCGCGTTTATGTTTGAATAATTCCATCACATTATCATCTTCTTTTAAGCGATTATGGAATGCACCGCTTTTATAAAGGATTGGTGCGTTATTTGGAATCACAGATTGAATACGTTCAATGCGATAAACTAATGCATCATGAATCAATGTCATACGTTCATCAAGTAATCTCCAGAATGCAGCTGGATCGCCTTCTGTTTCAATCGCAATACGCGGTAAGTTCAAAGTAACAACACCTAAATTACAACGACCGCTGTTTTCATTTTCACCTTTTTCGTTTTGCCATGCTGGTAAGAATGAACGACAACCCATCGGCGCTTTGAAGTCACCTAAAATTTCAACAGTTTTATCATAGTTCAAAATATCTGGATACATACGTTTAGTAGAACATTCTAAAGCTAACTGTTTTACATCATAGTTGATATCTTCAGGCGCAAAATTGACACCTTTTTTAATGGAGTAAACCAATTTAGGGAAAATGGCAGTCACATGATGATGCCCTAAACCTTGAATACGAGTTTTCAAGATTGCCTTTTGAATCATTCGGCTGTATGTATCTGTGCCTAAGCCGAAACCTAGTGTCACGAAAGGTGTTTGTCCATTAGACGTATAAAGTGTATTAATTTCATATTCTAAACTTTGCATCGCATCTTTAATATCTTTTTCAGTTTGCGTACGGACATAATCATCCAATTGTTCAGGATATACAAACTTTTCTCCGATTTCGCGATGTTTTCTGGCGTTACATTCTGCATATTGACTTAATACTTCATCAATACGATCAACTGTACAACCACCATATTGACTGCTTGATACGTTCGCAATAATTTGAACGATTTGAGCTGTCGCAGTTTGAATGGACTTTGGTGATTCTACTTGTGCATTACCAATTTCAAACCCTTTTTCCAACATCCCTTTAATATCAATCAAGCAACAGTTTGTTAGAGGTTGGAATGGGTGATAATCTAAATCATGAAAATGAATATCTCCATTTAAATGTGCTGCTGCCACATGTTTTGGTAATAAGTGTTCTAAGGCATATGATTTTGAAACGACACCTGCAGTTAAGTCACGCATTGTCGTAAATGTTTCACTGTCTTTATTCGCGTTTTCATTAACTACTGTCGGATCTTTATTAATTAAGCGACTTAAGCTCTCTTCTAGTTTCAACATAGAATTCCCCTTTTCTACTATATCTTGTGTTCTAAATACTAAATTACCACAATATATAGAATTTAGAAGAGGATGACCATACTTTTAACAGATATGTCAAAATGTTGTGGCTTTATTTTGAATAGAGTATTTAGGACGACTCTATTTCCAACATTTTCTAACTACGCAAAAATGCCCTCATCTATATGTCATAGACAAGGACATCTCATCAATTCACAAAAACTATTACAATCTGTAAATAGTCTACCCTAAGTTTCTAAATCATTTTGCTTATTTAATCTGTCACATTGCTTATGTTGGAGTCACACACAAACAACTGTCAAGACTCATCCTTTATTACTTTGGATGTAATCATTCATGTATATATGTTAACATTCTTTGAAAAAAGTTAGTGTCCATATTTTAAAATTTAGAGTTGAAGCACTGTATGATAGTTTATTTAACAGTCCGACCACTCAAAATCACGTAGAAGTTTTTAAGATAAAGCATTCATTAAAAATACGTTCAATTTTGAAATTTTGTAAATTATGATGAGTCAGTTGACAGCTTAAATAAGCAGTATATATATAATTCTCGCCACTAATCAAATAGTTGGTTATGTCGTATATATATTTTGTCGATGAACGACTCAACTCTATACGCAAATCCTGATTGATGTCTATTATCATAGCGGTATTTGTCTCGGGTGTTATGACAACCAAATGATACTTCACATTATTTTCAGCACGATCAACTTTAAAAGTATGACTGGCTGTAATAATATTCGTGTTGATATTGTTTTCGAGAGAAACATTCCAATTATTTAACTCAACTTCTATACTGATGTGTAGCCCTGAGATGTGATGTTGGTTCTTATCATAATAGTATAAAAACGGTTCAACAACTGGTGATGTCGGTTCTATCAGCACGGTTTCTTTGAATTGTGAATAACTAGGTCTCACTCCCTGACCCCCTTCGACAGAGAATTAATATACTCCTATTATAAATTCAGCTCAGTTTCTAAAGATAGATATAAATCAATACACATTTATGTCAAAATGTTTCTTATAGGTACTAAATAATACTCATCTGTAATTTTGTTATTTACCAATCATTTTATTTTGTACAATCCATCAATTTTTATGAATCTAATTGCTTTGTGCAAATTAATGTTCTATAATAAGTGTAAGCGTTGCCAGAGCCTATGGACTCAAAGGTCCAGCTCTTCGTGATTGCCTATACCAAAACCAATTTGTTACTAAAAAAGCGGTTCAACCCTCTACCAGTTGAACCGCTCTCCTTATATTTCCACTTATTTTTGTATATTTTCATACAATGATTCTTGTGCTATTTTCTATTTTAATCCACGTTGTTCTATCCAATTTTTTAGATATTGATCAAAAATAACTGACGTTTGTTGTAAATCTTGAATATTGGATGCATCCAACATCGTCGCAATTCGTTTCATTTGTTCAAGAAACGCTTCTACATATTCTACAGTTTGTGTAATCCCATTATTTTCAACTTGTTCTAAGAAAGGTCGAGACATACCTACTGCATCCGCACCTAGCGCAATACATTTCACAGCATCCAGCGGGTTACGTACACCGCCGCTCGCAAATACAATCATTTTATTTTGTAGTGATTGGCTTTCTAATAAAGATTCGACTGTTGATTGTCCCCAATTTTGAAGGTAAGACATATCTTTTAAATCACGGCGTTCATTTTCGATATTAACAAAGTTCGTACCGCCGCGGCCGCTGACATCTACATAACGTACACCGATTTCATATAGAGCTTCTATCGTTTCTTTGCTCATACCGAAACCGACCTCTTTCACAATCACAGGTACATCAACTGTTTGAACAATCAAGCTCAAGTTTTCCATCCAATTTGAAAATGTACGATTACCTTCTGGCATTACAAGTTCTTGTGGTGCATTGACATGTACTTGCAGTGCATTTGCATCCAACATCTCTACAGATTTCTTAGCTAAGTCTGCAGGCACATCTGCACCGACATTACTAAACAAAATACCTTCTGGATTCTTTTCTCTTACAATATTGAATGAATCTACAGTTTTTGGATTACGTAATGCAGCATGTGTTGAACCTACCGCAATTGCAAGCCCTGTCTCTCTCGCAACTACCGCAAGCTTTTCGTTGATTTGTTTTGTCCATTCACTGCCGCCTGTCATGGCATTAATGTATAGGGGTGAACTTAAGTCAAAGTCTGGTAATTTGACTGATAAATCTACTTGTTCTACATCCACGCTTGGAATAGAATGATGTACAAATCTGACACGATCAAAATCAGTTAGTTTCGGATCAGTTTGTGCCATCGCAATTTTTACGTGATCATCTTTTCGTTGTTCCCTTTTAGAGTCGCTCATTGTCTTTCCTACTTTCTTTTCTTTCATGTATTAGTGATAGTGTATCAATCAACTGACATTCGTTCCAGTTTTTAATGCTCCCATTTCAAATCATGCTAAAGCATATTTTTACGTTTGAAGAACCAAAGGCACCATAACGTAATTAGTACCATCAATCCTAGGCATATAAAGTAACCATAATGCCATTTCAATTCTGGCATATATTCAAAGTTCATTCCGTATATCCCCGCAAGCAATGTTAATGGCATGAAAATCATTGAAACAATAGTTAATATCTGCATGACATGGTTCATTCTATATGTAGTATATGATTCAAAATTGTCTCTGATTTCTTTCGTGATATCCTGCGCTGTTCTCAACATATTTTCTTCTTTGACGATATGATCTTTAATATGTTGAATATACATTCTATGCCTTTCATCTCTCACTAAAGCACTCGAATATTGCAACGTATCAATCAACTCTTTCATTGGCATGATGATTCGGTTCATCTTGATAATATCAGAACGTAAATCAAACAAATCATCCATCATATACTTGTTGGTGCGTTCTCCTCCATGTTCATCTTCAAACATAAACACTTTATCAGATATCTTTTCCACGTGATTGAAATATTCATCCACAATATGGTCAAGGATATATAGAACGATATCATCACAATCTAAATCTTTATCGAAATGAGCAGTGACTTGCTTGTGAACTGCTTCAATTTCATCAATCGGCTGATGATGATATGTGATTAAGATATTGTTTTTAATGAAAATATTCAAGACTTCAACTTGATAGTTTTGTTCTGAAAGTCGATGAAATACGATATTTTGATAATCTCCATAATTCTTATACTTCGCCCTTGGATTAGCATGTATAGTATCATCAACTTCTAATGGGTTAAAATCAAAGTTATCTAATAAAAATTTATTTTCTTGTTCAGTCGGTTCATTCAAATCAAACCAAATCACCGTCGCATCTGACGGAATATCACGCTTGTCTTCTACTGTTTTGAAGCCATGTGAATGAGTTTGATAATATATGGACATACTCATGCGTTTCCCTCCCCTATGTCATAAAATTAGTTTATCATTTTTAGTATTAATTATGTTTGAAGTTATCCCTATTGATTTGTATATTATGGAGGGTTATAAAGTATAAAACAATACATGATAAATAAAAAAATAATAATCGGTAAAGGAGTTTTTTAATGAGCAACCTATTTACATTAACAGGTACAGTAGAAAAATCTATGATTGATCATAATCAGCATATGCATGATTCACAATATAACGAAGCGTTCAGCCAAGCAACGAATGAATTCAACTATAATAACGGTCTTTCATTAGACGAACGTAAGCAGTTAAACTACACGATTTTCACAATTGAAGAACACACAACATTCTTATCCCAGCTTAAGTTGGATGATAATTATCAAATTGATATTCATCTTTATAACTATGACTATAAGCGTCTGCATTTCTTTTTAATCATGCGCAACGAACAAGGCAACATTGTCGCAACGAATGAACAAATGATGATGGGTATCGATCGTGATAGTGAAAAATCAGCTCCTTTCCCAGAAACATTTATGCGCAATGTTGAACTTTACTACAACACACAACCTAAGGTTGATTGGCCAAAACAACTGGGGCATCGTATTGAAATACCTCAAAAAGGAGATTCTAAATGAGTTTATCCCTTCAAGAAGAACTTCAAGTAACTTTGTTGGATTTAACGGACGATGTCAAAGTCGAACTTAGCGAGCTCAATCAACGCAAAGACAATGTAACTAAGGGGCCTGACTATAAATTATTTGAACGTGGTATTATGCATGCGATTATACAAGGTAAACGTCAAATGATAGATACGCTACAAAATCAATTACAAAGAACAGAAACCAATCAAGACATCACGACTTTAATTCAAAATACAAAACAAGATTTAACAACACAATTATCACAACTTCATAGTGAAATCCCATCAAACAACACGATCAATCAAGCTTATTATGAAGAAGGGCTGACTGTAGCACAACTCTACGAAACACAAGGAAAGTACTATGTGATTCAAGTCATCAGTGATAAAATATATACAATACAGTCAGAAGATAAGTTATAAGAATATATAAATCATTCTGTTCTTCTTTCTTCAAAGGGAGGTATTTGGTCCATTATGGCTCAAAATAATTTACGACGGGCTGATAAAGCTCCTTTAGATCGAGTACCGCTTCAACGCGGCCAGTATTTCGCACCAAAAAAGAAGCGTTCTTACGTCAGTTTAATTATTCAAATCATCGTATTGATTCTGACAATTATCTCGATTTACAGTATGCTGAAAGAACCTATTTTCAATATTTTACTCGTGAATGAACCCATTCGTTTTTCACAAATCTTGAATTTCCAAGAGACACTGCAAAACATCTCGAGTCAAAATGTTGATTTAACACAAATCAGCCAACTGCAAGATAATATCAGCAAATTGAAACTGGCCTTTTACGCCTTTTTCTTCGCAGGTATTCTCAGTTTGATTTTGACGGTTTTAACATTGATTTTTAATCGTACTGCGATAAAAATTGTCAATATGGTCTTAATCGCCATTATGTTTGCGATTCCTTTCGGCCTGGCTTATATCGTTGAAGAAACAGCGAAACGCATATCTGAAACATTACAACAATACTTTATTAACCTCTCACCTGATAAAATCTTAGTCACAGGTGAAGCAATAAGTAATGCGACCGTATTACTCGCGTGTTGTTTCGGTTTACTCTTTATCAGCTTATTCTTCAGAAACCGTCGTATTCGAATTAAATAGTTAATGACTACGCAACAGCTCACACCGAGTTGTTGCTTTTTTATATTCAATTTTCTCAAACATTTAACTTTACAATAAACTCAATTCTCTTTATCATAGATATAGTTAACACCTCTCAACTAAAAAGTATGAGGAAATTTTATAAAAAAGGAGTCAATATAGAAAATGAAAACAATATTGAAATTCAGATGGCTAATTTCAATTATTGTTGTGATAATGGTGGCTTGCACTTTAATTTTCGCACCTAATTTAACAAAATTAGCTGAAGATAAAGGTGATATAAAGCCTCCTGATAATATGACCTCACAACAATATACAAATAAATTAAAAACAGTCGGTGCTGATTCCGAAAGTATCAGCGCTGTCGTCAAGTTAGATCGACCTCTAGATAAAACAAGTCGTCAACAGCTTAAAGACTATGTTAAAGACATCAAGAACGTGAAACATGTTGAAAATGTCATTAATCCTGTCGAAAGTAAGGACATTGAAGACAAATTAGTGGCAGATAATAAAAAAACTGTGCTCATTCCTATAGAAACGACAGATGATAAAACTAAGACTTTAAATGCTGCGGATGATATCAATCATATTCATCAAGACTTTAAGTCTTCTTATTTAACTGGTAATGAAATCATCAATGATGACATCAATAAGAGTGTGAACGAAGGCCTGCAGAAGACTGAAATTATTACAGTCATTTTAATTCTTGGTATTTTATTCTTAGTCTTCCGTTCTGTAGTTACACCTTTTGTACCATTACTTTTAGTTGGTATTTCTTATTTATTCTCACAAGGTATTTTGGCACTGCTTGTTAAATATATCGATTTTCCAATTTCCATCTATATTCAACCGTTCTTAATCGCGTTGCTGTTTGGTATTGGAACGGATTACTGTATTTTATTACTTAACCGCTATAAAGAAGAGTTGAGTAAAAACCAATCCAATTATCAAGCTGTATTTAACACTTTCAAAAATGGCGGACGCACGATTTTAATCTGTGCCATTACAGTATTAGTCGGCTTTGCAGCATTATTCTTTGTAGAGTTTAGTCTCTTCCGTTCAGCGATGGGTATCGCAATCGGTGTGCTATGTCTGATGATTATCTTATTCACCTTGCTGCCTACACTATTAATGGTAACGGGTGAAAAAATATTCTGGCCAAGCAGAAATGCTGGTACACACAAAGATAGTAAATTATGGGGCACGTTGGGTCAATTTACAACGAAACGTTCTTTCTTTGGCCTTGTCATTGTGTTAGTAATTTTGGTACCAATTATTATTTTCGCACCTAATAAAATTTCATTCGACAATACTAATGAAATCAGTGATCAATATGATTCCATCAAAGCCATCAATATCATTAAAGATGACTTCACTATGGGACAAGCATTCCCAGTAAATATTGCAATCGCAGATGATCATAAACTGACAACTTCTAAAGGTGTGAATGATGCTGAAGTCTTGGCACAATCAATTGAAAAAATAAAAGGTGTCGATAGTGTCAGCACGATTACACGCCCTACCGGAGAACCGATTAAATCTCTTTCAGCATCGCATCAACTAGATGTCATTCAAGGCAAGTTAAATGAAACGAATCAAGGACTCGATCAAGTTAACAATGGTTTAGGTGAGATGCAGTCACAAGTTGAACCTCTAACAGAACAACAACGTGTACAACAAATGCTGCAACAAAGTTCTCAACTTCCACCACAACAAGCTGTTCAACAAGTTACTGGACAGTCTGGTCAATTAGCACAAGGGTTAGAACAATCACAAAATGGTATTTCACAAGTTCAAGACGGACAAACTCAGATTCAACAACGCTTAAAAGAAATGGCCGATGACAAAAACATCGACAAGTCTGGTATGCACATCACAGATGATATGTTGAAAAATACAGATTTAAAAGATTCGGTTAAACAGTATAGCGAAGGCAATGGTAAGGTACTCTTAATGACTGTTGAATTAAAAGGAGATCCTTTCTCTAAATCAGCTATGCAGACTGTAGATACGATACACGAAACTGTCGATCATCAAGTCAAAGGCACATCATTCGAAAACAGTGATATTGAGTTTGGTGGCACATCATCACAAAACAATGACTTAGAAAAAACAGTCAATAGTGATATGAGTAAAGCCATCGCATTGATTACAGTATTCTTATTTATTGTACTGTTAATCTTTGAACGCTCAATTATTATGCCGATTTATATGATCGCATCTATTTTAATCACATATTATGCATCTATCGGTATTTCAAACTTAATCTTTACAAACTTATTTGATATGGGTGGCCTCTCATTAGTTGTTCCATTCTTCAGCTTTGTTGTACTCATGGCTTTAGGTATCGACTACGCAATCTTCTTAGTCAACCGCTTCACCGAAGAAGTCGAACAAGGTCATTCAGTCACTGACGCCATCATCACTTCAATGCGTAAGATGGGTACAGTTATCATGACCGCATGTGTCATTTTAGTCGGTACTGTCGCAGCACTTTATACTTCTGGTGCCTTAACACTTATGGAAATTGCGACTGTGATTATTATCGGACTTATCATTTATAACGTACTCTTATTACCGCTCTTCATTCCTTCGGTTGCACAATCATTCAATCAAGGAAACTGGTGGCCATTTAAAGCACCTACGAAGAATTCTCAAACTAACACGTCAAATACAGACCCTACAAATTAAAAAATGAATCATAATTGAAGAAACGCCCCTGCGTAAAGGACGCAGAGGCGTTTTTATTAGAAAAAGCGACAGATACAGCACCTGTCGCTTTTTTAATATCTTCAATATTTTTTAATGATCATGTTCTTGCGCAAATGCATCTGCTTTTTTCTTACTTTGAATAAAGAAACTAAGGAATAATGCGATAGCGCTAAATAATGTCGCAATCCAGAAAGCATCATTGACACCTTCAACTGTCGCAAGTTTATTTAAGAAGGTCATAATCACTTTCATTGCGCCTTCTTGACCGCCATATTGCATGGCCATTTCTTTCATTTGATCTTGAATCGCCGGATTCGTTTTATCTAAATCTTGTGCGAACGTATTCATGTGTTCAGTTGTTTGTGTCGTCATCACTGTAACGAGAATAGCTGTACCGATAGAACCCGCTAATTGACGCAATGTGTTCACTAAGGCATTACCATGTGAAATTAAACGTGCTGGCAATGCATTCATACCTGCTGTCATAATCGGCATCATAATAAATGCCATACCAAATGAACGTAAAATATAAATCCCCATAATATGCGAATACGGTGTATCCATTGTTAAATGCGTTAACTCCCATGTTCCGTATGTCATAACCGAGATACCAAATATCGCAAGTGGTTTAATACCTATCATGTCATACAATTTACCAGCAATTGGACCTAATAGTCCCATAACTAAAGCACCTGGTAATAGTAATAAACCTGAATCAATCGCGGTAAAACCACGTAAATCTTGTAAATAAATCGGTAATAATAACATACCGCCATATAAACTCATCATGACAATAACGTTAATAAGTGTTGTTAATGCATAAGTCGGAAACTTCAAGACTTCAAAGTTCAACATCGGCATCTTCATACGTAACTCTCTTAAGATGAATAAGATAATAAAGATAACTCCGATAGTAAATGAAACGATAATTTCATTTGAACCCCAACCTGCATTACCTGCTTCACTAAAGCCATACAGTAATGCGCCGAAACCTAATGTACTGAAAATAATACCTGGGACATCTGCTTTAGGTTGAGACGTATGTTGATAAATTTTGAAACCGAAATAACCGACAACAATCGCCACAATACCGATAAAGAACATACCGTAAAACATAAGATTCCAGTGATAGTTTTGAACGATATAACCTGATAATGTCGGGCCGATGGCTGGCGCTAAAATCATCGCAACGCCCATCACACCCATAGCCATACCACGTTTAGCCGGTGGGAAAATCGTCATAATCACATTAGAACCTAGCGGCATTAATATCCCTGCACCCGCTGCTTGAAGCACACGGCCAGTCATCATAACCGGGAAGTTCATCGCAATCCCGCACACTAATGAGCCGAGTGTGAAAATAACGAGTGAGAACAAGTATAATTTACGGTAAGAAAAACGGTCGAATAAAAAGGCACTGACCGGAATTAAAATACCGTTTACCAACATAAAACCAGTCATCAACCATTGACCTGTTGATGCGGTAATATTGAAATCACTGTTGATTTTAGGCAATGCCACATTTAATAATGTTTGGTTTAAAATTGCTATAAACATCCCAAACAACATCGCCGCAAGGACTTTATTACGTGTTGCACCTTTACCAAAACGATACATGACCGAATCGCCTTGTGCAGGTTGTTCTGTCTCTTCTGTTTCTGAGTTTTGTGTTATTTCTTGTTCATATGTGGACTCAGTTTCTGTTTCATCTGAGTGAGTCTGTTTTAAGTCTGTCTCCTCTGTTGATTCATCTGATGTTTCTAAATCGCTCGCTTTAAATCTTGAAGGATCAGTATTTTGTTTGATGTGAGAGGGGTTAGGTTGACGTACTGATTGAGAAGTTTTACGTTTTCTTAAGAAAACATTTATCAGCAATACAATCAGTAATGCAACGACAATATATATAATTAAAGCAAGTGTCATAGATTGACCTCCTTACTTATGAATACTTACTTCAGCATTCATACCTGGAACCACTGATTTTGCCGGTGCATTTTCAAGTGAAATCTTCACAGGTACGACTTGTGATACTTTAGTATAGTTGCCGTCGCTATTAGATGAAGGCATTAAAGAGAAACTTGAAGCTGTCGCTTTACCGACTTGTTCTACTTTACCTTTCATTTTAGAATCTTGACCGTCAATTTTAACATCTACTTTTCTACCCTTTTCAACATCGCCAATGTCTGTCTCATCTACATTTGCGGTAATATATAATTCATCTAAATTATAAGCATATGCCATTGGAGAACCTGCTTGAACCATGCCACCTTCTTGCGCATCTGTTTTCACAATAGTTCCGGCTTGAGGCATTTTAATATCCATTTTTTGTGGAGAACCGTCTTCTCCTTTACCTGCTACTTCTGCGATTTGTTCATCTTTTTTATAGTATTTGTTTTCTTTGCCATCAAATGATTCTACTTTACCTGAAACAGGGCTCGCAATTTTAATTTGTTGACCATCTACTTTCGCGTTATCTGTTTTTATATAACTTGTTGCTTGGTTATAATAGTAAAATCCGCCGATGCCGATTAACACAAGCACTACGATTGTCACAATATTAATAATGATTAACTTCTTCATACATACTTTCCTCCTATTTGCTTTTCAAAGTCACTTTTAATAGTATAAAGACATGTAACTTAAAAAAACACCAACACTTTTAAAAAATGTGTCGGGCGATTCTAAAGTGTAACGAAGAGGTGCAGAGATGAAAAAGCGTGCTCGAATCAAAATATTTATAAATACAATTGGTCTGATGGAAAACTATGCGCCAGAAGAAATCACAATTAAAATGATTTGCGCATATAGTGGTATTAACCGTTCTACTTTTTATGACTACTTCCAAGATAAATACGATTTATTTGAACAGATTCAAAACTATCACATGTCGCGTTATCAAAAGTTAATGCACATTGTATATCAAGATTTTGAAACCATTAAAAAGGATAATCAAAAGCTGCTTCAGTTTTTCCGTATTATCTTCAGATACATTAATCGATTTCAACGATTTTTTCGTGCCATCTTTGTCACACATCCACAAAAAGATGTGATTATTAAATTCGTCACTTTTACACATGAATCTTACGAACGATTGTTGAATGATTATACACGTATTTCAGATAAGATTTACTTTGCACATTACTTAATCGGAGGCCAATTAGGTGTAATTCATACTTGGTTAAGACGTGATTGTACAGAAGCACCTGAAGCAATGGCACAAACGATGTTAGTCAATACTATTAAAATGAGACAACAAGCTTAAAATACTCAATAATAAGCAAAGAGGAAGCGTCTGACGAAGACACTTCCTCTTTTTATATGAATAAATAAAACAACTGCTTTATATATTTTCACTACTCATTCTCTGATAGCGGCTGCGCAAAGACTCTGGCAGTAATCAAATGAAGTATTATTAATACTATTGATGCGATAAAAATGATAATTAAATAAGGGATATAACTGCTTTCACCCATTAAACCGACTAACGGTGTACTGATGCCTCCGATTAATGTTTGAACTAAACCGAGTAAACTAGAAGCACTGCCCCCGCCTCCTGTACGTTCATCCATCGCCACTGAAAATCCAAGTGTTGCGATACCTGTTACTGGGCTGACTAACACAAAGAAAGCTATGAATAAAAAGAAAATGGGCGAGTGGAAAATCAGCACAATTGAAATCAAGACAACTCCGACGAGTTGAACCCAAGTATAACCACGCATTATTGATAAAGGTGAAAAGTAATCAACTAATTTACCAGATAATTGTGATGAAATAATCAAGCCGATACCATTCACTGCGAACATAATACTGAACGCTTGTGGTGAAAGTGTATAAATACGTTGTGTAATAAAAGGAGAGGCTGAAATATAACTGAATAAGATCACAAAAGTCATACCTTGAAGCAACATCGGTAAAACAAATCTCGGGCGCTTCAACAAACGTTTGAATTGAATTAAAATTGATTTGATATCAGCTGGCTCTCTCGCTTGCTTACTTAATGATTCTGGCACACGTATAGAGGTACTGAATACCATAAAAATCCCGAAAATCGTTAAGATAATAAAGACCATATGCCATGTTGAAAATAATAGGATAATGCCGCCCAGTGCTGGCGCAATCACAGGTGCGACACCATTCACCAACATTAAAACAGCTAGGAATTTTGTTAAAGCTTTTCCATAATACATATCACTGGCAATCGCTCGTGAAATCACCGCAGCTGCCCCTGCACATAAACCTTGAATCAATCTTAAACTGATCATCATCGTGATATTCACTGAAAAAACAATACCTATACTTGCGATAGTATAGATGACCATCACTATAATTAAAGGTTGTTTTCTTCCATAAGCATCTGATAAAGGTCCCATAATCAAATTACCAAACGCTAATCCAACCATAAATAAAGTCAGTGTTAATTGTGCCGCAGATGCAGTTGTATTAAAATCCGATCTGATTTGCGGCAGCCCTGGTAAAAACATATCGATGGATAACGCACCGATGGCTGTCAGCGCCCCTAAGATAATAATCAAAAATATAGGCGGTCGCTTTTGATATGTATGTCCCTGACTCACAAACAATCCCCTTCTTTCTCTCTGTACAATTCAATTAATATCCTCATGTTATACCGATAGTCAAAATAATACAATGAAAATAAAACACGTATTTCAAATAAACAAAACTACAAGTGACGTATATTAAATAAACTCCTCTCTATCCAATGGATAAAAAGGAGTTTATTTATGATTGAGAGCTGATAATTTTCAAGTCGTCAGTACTTGGTATCTGACCCGATTTATGATTATCATCTAAAAGTTTATAGGTTGATTTAACCCATACACCTTGGTTATTTAAAGTTAAGACTTCAGCGTAAACGTGCGCCCCTTCAGTCGTTACATCAACGACTTGGGGCGATTGGTAAAAAGACGCTGCACCTTGACCTGTTTGAATCAAATGTTGTGTCTGTTTATAATTATCCGTTCCTGATTTTAAAAATGGAGAGACACTTGCGAAGTTATTATTCGTCGACGCTTCATTTAAAGCTGACGTATATTTATCAAAGAACCGAGACAATTTATTTTTTAAACTGTTTTCCTCTTTTTCTTTCTCTTCAACATACTTCTCAATTTTTTCTTTTTCGAAGTGTAACGTCACAGGGGTATTCTCTTTTAATTCATTCGGATAAATTTTTATGCTGTCAGATTCGAATGTTCTGCCTTTGACTTTACCTTCTGCTGATACTTCAACTTCATCAGTTACAGGGTAAGGTCCATATAAACGTGTGTGATCGTAATTGTAAGACTTACCATTAATTTTTACTTTCGTATGCTTACCTTCTAATTTATTGGCACCTTCTAACTTGATGTTTAAATTCGCCTCAGGGAATTTTTCATGAACATCGACTGTTTCGCTGTTACTATTTTTAAATGAGAAAGTCAAATAACCACTGAATTTACCATTAGCTGTTTCTTTTGTTGCTGGAATTTTATAATCACCTGGAATAAAGTTACCTAACATAGTGGCTTCATTAGCTTCTGCGATAACTTTACGTTTTCGATCATCCGCTCTAAAAATATACGTTGTTTTCGTTTTAGGTTTAATAATCGGTTTCTTAGTAATCGTAGTGAAACTGATATTATCAAAGAAAATAAAACGGCGGCCATTTTTAGTAATGCGCAGTATTTTATTGCCATCAGGTGTTTTAATAAAGCTGGCATCTTTGTCGTTACGGTCTATGTTGCGTATCGTCTCTTGCAGTTCTTTATCAAACTTATTCTGGCCAATTTCGCTTTTTATATATTTAATGTACGTTTCCGCTTCATACGTACTTACTTTATTCTCACGTGTACTTAAAATCGTCGCAATACGTTGTGTATCATTATTCTTCACTGCATTCGCTAAGATTTTTGCTTGTGCTTCTGGTGTATTGAAATTTCTCAACAAGAAAAACAGAATAATCAATAAGATAACGATAAAAATACCGATACCCCACGGCACCATTTTACGTAGATTCTGATTTGTGCGCATACGTTGTTCACGCGTTTTGCGGCTTTCATTAGAATCCGGCTTTTCGGATTGCCCCATTGACAGTTCACCTCGTTTCAATACTTTCAAATTTTATTCACATTTCCCAGGAAATGTTGAAACTAACTCGATTTTCTATGTAAAGAATGTTTGTTTTTCTTAAATTTTATGTAACCCGCACAAATTTTACAGGTATTGCACAAAAAAGTAAAACTAAAACCGACATTTCTTCTGTAAAACTGTTGGATAGTTCTATTATAATAGACTACACAATAAAATTATATCAGTATTTAGCCTTATGTCCTTTTTTAACAGTAATTATGACAAAAATCGGTACACTTTGAAAAGGTACCGATTTTTATCAATGCTATTTGATTTATCGAATTTTAGAAATATATTCTTTAATACGTTGATCGATAATTCTTAAGTTTTTAGCTGTTTCTTCTATTTGTGATTGTGATATATCTTGAAGCAAGTATGTAGAAACATCATTTACAATCACTTTAGTACGTTCTATATATTCGCGACCATTGTCAGTAAGTCTCACATACTTCAAACGTTGGTCTACGTTTTCATTTTGTTTTACAAGTTCAACTAATTCAAGATTAATTAACTTTTTAATTCGACGACTGATGGCAGCTTTATTGACACCTTGTTTTTCAGTAATTTCTGAAAGTGTCAAAGATTTATTATTGTCTAGTAAAAATAAAGCTTGAGATTGTTCAATCGAAATATGATATTCCTTACGTAAACCTTCTAGCAAACTTGCCATGAGGGTATTAATATCTTCGATAAACATTGCCATAAACTGCGTGTGTTGCTCAATGTTTTCCATGATTTTCTCCTTCATAACTATAAAAATTTCTTATTGCATCTCAGTATGAGAACCTTTTTATTCTACATATTAAACAATCCGTATATCTAATCATATCATATCTAAAGTAACATAAGGCGAAATAGGGTAAGATTAGAAGAAGGAAATTTATTATATAGAGGTTAATTATGCTATTACTTTCACTCATATTAAGCCTATTGATTTTATGTAGTTATATCTATTTATACTTTAATCACTATCGCTTTTTAAATATACAATCCTTTTTCATTACTCTGGTCTTAGGATTCATCATATTATTTATTCATTTAATCACGCGTACATTGCCTTATGATTTAGCCAGCGTATCAATAATAGGTGCCTTACTTTTATTATTCAAGCATCGGGCTATTTTAGTTTGGAAAAGTGCACGTATGTTCTTCACAAGAATTTTGGGTCTGACTTTAGCTGTTACTTTCTTAGCATTGGCTTTAAATTTATTAAGTCATATTCCAGTACCCGTGCTGAATGCACTTTTCTTATGGATCGGTTGGATTACTATCAGTACACTCTTTGCCTTAGTCCACTATTTAAGTTGGTCTTCAGCATTTAGTATGGTCGTACTGCCAGAACCGATTGATGTAATCATTGTACTAGGTGCAGGTTTATATCGCAATCAAGTGACACAAATGCTGGCTTGGCGCTTAGATCGTGCAGTTGCTTTATATCAAAATCATCTTGGCAACCCTTACATTGTAGTCAGCGGCGGGACTGGTGAAGGAGATAAAGTGTCAGAGGCTGAAGCCATGCAAGCGTATTTAATTGAACAACACATTCCAGAAGATCGTATTATTTTAGAAGATCAATCACATAGCACTTTTGAAAACCTGAATAATACAAAAGCACTTATCAGCAATCAAGTTTTTGAACACATCGCTATTGTCACGAGTCAATTTCACATATTACGCGGCTTGCGTTTTGCACAAGTTCTTAAGATGAACGCAGTCGGTGCTGGCAGTCGCACACCTTATCCATTTTTTGATACAGCATTAATCAGAGACTTTTTTGCTTTGATGTATTGTTATAAACTGTTATTAACCATTTATTTCGGTGCTTTGTTCATTGGCAGTATGTTCGTTAAGCACCCTATATTACTTGAATTCTTTTTATCTATGTTCTAACTCATATAATGCTATGTATATAAATAAAAAAGTTGAGGTCTCACCTATTTTAGGTTTGACCTCAACTTTTTTTACATTATTTTCCCTTAATCATGTTTCCCCAATTAACGCGATTAATCATTGGCTACTATTATGAGCGTTAATTATATTTGACTGTGTTTATACTTCTTCACTGTCATCTTTTTTATTGATAATTTTACCATCGAACAAGTCAATGACACGGTCTGCATAATCAAAGAGTCTTGTGTCATGTGTGATAAGAATTCCGACCATATCTTCATTTGTGATACGTTCTCTGATCATTTCAGTTACTTCTGTTGCACGGTGGGCATCTAAGCTTGCTGTTGGTTCGTCAGCTAAGATGATTTTTGGATTATTCATGAATGCACGCATAATCGCAACACGTTGTTTTTCACCGCCAGATAACATAAACGGATAAGCATCTAAACGATGTTTCAAACCGATTTGGTCTAATAATTGCTCTGCACGTGCTTTCGCATCTTTTTTAGACATGCCCGCTTCTTGTCCTACTAATGTCAATTGGTCTCTAACTGACAAGTAAGGTACTAAATGCGAAGCTTGGAAGATAAAGCCAATTTCAGTTAAACGCATATCTGAGTTTGTTTTTTCTTTTGAGAACAATGGCGCACCATTGTAGATAATTTTACCTGTATCTGGATCTTGTAGACCACCTAAAATTGTTAATAACGTTGATTTACCTGAACCTGAAGCACCGCTCAAGATAACGAATTCTCCAGTTTTAACTTCAAAGTTAACACCTTTTAAAACATCTGTTTTAGCTTGGCCAGTACCGAATGATTTTGTAATATCTTTAACTTCTAAACCCATTATCCTTCACCTCCGATTGCTTCGATTGGATTTACTTTAACGAGTTTAATGAATGATAATGCTGCACCGATAATTGCAACGACTACGAAGACGCCTACTACAAGTAACATGTTGCCTGCAGTTAAGTGGAACGGCATACTTACTGGCATTATCATACCTAAGCCACTAATAATCAGTAATGAAACAACCACACTAATCATTGTAACAAGTAAGATTTGGAATACTAATGATGATAACAAGTGTCTTGTTTTGATACCGATAGCTTTTAAAATACCGATTTCAGAGATTTTTTGAATTGTCATAACGTAGAAGAATGCACTTAAGACAATTGCTGAAATCACGTATAAGCTGACAATCATCATTGTTAATGGTGCTTGCTCTGCGTTGTAACTTGGAATATTGTCAGTTAAGTCTTTTTCAGTTACTACTTTTGCACCGTTAATGTCATTAATTTTTTTCTCATCTGCTTTAGATACATCTTTTAATGGATAGAATGTTGCTGCTTTTGGCACTAATTTTTCAAACGTATCGCCTGTTGTCATCACTGCAGATGTGTGTGAATACATTGTGTCTTCTAATAGACCTACAACTTTATAATCTTTGTCACCATTCTTGAATGTTACAGTGTCACCTTTTTTCACACCATCAGCTGTTAATTTTTTATTAATAACAACTTCATTATCAGCATTTGGATAATGACCTTCTGATAAAGCTGGTTTGAAGTCTTTACCAGGATTAATCAACATGATGTCTAGGTCATTTGAATTCTCGCTTTTCATTGATTGCATTCCGATTTGGAATGGCTCTGCGTTGACTACATTCTCGATGTCTTTTTTCTCGTCTGGTTTAAGCGCTGATTTTTCAATCACCGGCTCTTTCATATCTTGTACGACGTATTTTTCAGCATTCATATTATCTAACATAGAAATGTTTTCGCGTCCAAGCCCTTGTGCGAGTCCGCTAATGAATAATACCATGCTAGCCAGTAACAAGATAATCAGCATTATTAAAATATATTTGAACTTATAGAATACGATCTCTTTCCATGCTAACTTCATATTATTGACTCCTTTTTCTTTTATGATACTTATATTGTAAGCAGACTTTATGAACTCAATATGAACAAGCCGAAACTTTTGTTCATTTGATATATTTGTGTCACTCAGTTACTGAAAGGTATAATTAATCTAAATGATTACTAGGAGTGATAAGGATGACAACATGTCTCATTGTCGATGATGATTATCAAATCCTTCATTATGTATCTTCCTATTTAGAACGTGAAGGTTTTAAAACATCCACGCATTCCAATGCGCGTGATGCCTTAAACTATTTAGAAACACATCAAGCTGATATTGCGATTGTCGACATTATGATGGATGGCATGGATGGCTTTGAATTATGTAATGAAATAAAAGCTTCTTATGAAATGCCGGTCATTATGTTGACCGCACGTGATGCTTTAAGTGATAAAGAAGAAGCTTATTTAACGGGTACTGATGACTATGTAACCAAACCTTTTGAAGTACAAGAACTCATCTTCCGGATCAAAGCTGTTTTAAGACGCTATCAAATTAATGCGGAAAATGAATTAACCATTGGTAACTTAAAACTGAACCAATCTTATTTAGAAATTGCTTGCGATACAAAAACAATGACCTTACCGAATAAGGAATTTAACTTACTCTTCTTATTAGCAAGTCATGAGAAACAAGTTTTTTCACGAGAAGAATGTATTGAACGTGTATGGGGATTTGATTATGAAGGGGATGACCGTACGGTTGATGTGCATATCAGACGCTTACGTAACCGTTTAAAGAAAATCGGCAGTAATGTCACGATTGAAACGGTCAGAGGCTTAGGTTATAAGGTGGAAGTTCATGTTTAAATCACTTTATACACGGATTGCAGTCTACACGATTGTCATTTTATTACTCAGCGCTGTCGCAAGTTTTATTTTGACCAATGTTTTGTATCACGTTGCTTTGAAACCCTCAAATGACCATAAGATTATGACCACCTTACAAGAAGCTAAAAAGTACCAAAAAGAATCCCATACAACTAATATGAAAGCCTACTTCAAACATTTAAGCGAACTGAACTTCCAGCTTGTCACTGTCGATCAAAAAGGTCATAAAACTTTTTATGGCGCAAGTTTCAGACGCGATACACTGACTCAAGAGACCATTGATAGTGTATTGAAAGGACATAATTATCACGGAATTAAAAACCATCCCTACCAACTCTTTGTGACAGGTTTCTTTGATAATGAAACCAACAATACTGTCGGCACACGCTTTAAGACACCAGAAGGTAATGTAGCGGTGTTTATGCGTCCTGATATCGGTAAATCATTCAGTGAGTTCCGTGTGTTCTTAGCAGTATTAATTGTGTTATTACTCATGATTGCGATGGTACTGATTATCAGTTCAACTTACACGTTAATCAAACCAATTACACAACTTAAAAATGCAACTAATCGTTTGATGGAGGGTGACTTTAGCACATCGATAGAAACGACACGTCACGATGAACTTGGTACACTGCAATATCGTTTCGAACAAATGCGTGTGTCACTTAAACAACTTGATGACATGCGTCAGCACTTTGTTCAAAATGTTTCGCATGAAATCAAAACACCTTTAACACATATCCATCAGCTGTTAGATCGTCTCAGTCAAGCGAAAGACGACGAAACGAGACAGTATTATATAGATGAAATCCATGCGACAACGAGTCGTCTCAGTAATTTAACGCGAGCATTATTATTGCTTGCAGAGTTAGATAACAACGACCACTTAGATTATGACGATGACGTTGAAATTACTCAGATGCTGCGTTTAATGGTGCGTCACGAACAGTATGCAATTGACGCCAAAGACTTATTAATTATGACTGATCTTGAACCAATTACAGTCAAAGGTAACTATCGTCTGCTTTATCAGGCATTTCATAATATATTGACCAACGCAATTAAATATACTAAACAAGAAGGCAGTATTGATATAGATGTATTCTCTGAAAATAATACAACTATGATTTGTCGTATTACAGATGATGGTCCAGGTATGTCAGAGGATGTACAAGCTCATCTTTTCGAACGTTTCTATAAAGGAAATTCTTCTGCGACAAGCAATGGCTTAGGTCTAGCCATCGCACAAATGATTATGCGTTTGCATGGTGGAGATATTAAAGTAGAAAGTATACTCGGTGAAGGCAGTACCTTTATTTTAAGTATGCCGTTATCACAAGCAGATAACACACCTACTTTGGAACCATTAAATCAATAAAAAACAAAAAGCGCTTCAGTATCAGAATTAAATCTGACTGAAGCGCTTTTTTTTATGGCTTATTTTTGATTATTTAATTTCAAATAATGTTCAACATCCGCTTTAACTTCTTTATATAACTCTGGGTTTTCCGCAAGTTTTTGACCGAATGATGGAATCATTTCTTTAATTTTTGTTTCCCACTCTGGGAATTCATGTTTATAGCTACGTTGTAAAATATCTAACATTACATCCACCGCTGTAGAAGCACCTGGTGATGCGCCAAGTAATGCGGCAAGCGAACCGTCTTCAGAACAAATAACTTCTGTACCGAATTGTAATGTACCTTTACCTTTGTCTGTATCTTTGATGACTTGAACACGTTGTCCTGCTACGACAATATCCCAATCTTCTTTCTTCGCATTCGGGATAAATTCACGTAACTCTTCAATACGTTCATCATCTGACAACATTAATTGTGAAATCAGATATTGTGTTAATTTCATTTCTTTCGCACCTGCAGATAACATCGTCAATAAGTTGTTGGGTTTAACTGATTTGAATAAGTCCATGTTTGAACCTGTTTTTAAGAACTTAGGTGAGAATCCTGCAAATGGACCGAATAATAATGATTGTTTACCGTCAATATAACGTGTATCTAAATGCGGTACTGACATCGGCGGTGCGCCTACTTTAGCTTTACCGTACACTTTCGCATTATGTTGACTTACAATTTCAGGATCTTGGCAGACTAAGAATAAACCGCTGACTGGGAATCCGCCGATATGTTTCGATTCTGGCAGATGTGTTTTTTGAAGCAATGGCAAGCTAGCGCCTCCAGCTCCGATAAATACAAAGTCAGTAATATAAGTTGTTGTTTCTTCTGTTTTTAAGTCTTTCACTTTAACTTTCCAAGTACCATCTTTACGTTGTTTTAAGTCTGTAACTTGATGCTCATACTCTACATCGACTTGGTTTTGTTGTAAGAAGTCAAATAGTTTTTGTGTTAAAGCACCAAAGTTAACATCTGTACCTGTCTCATCACGGCTGACTGCAACTGGAATATTGTTATTTCTGCCTTCCATCATTAAAGGCAACCATTTTTCAATTTGGCTTTTATCTTCTGTCATTGTCATTTCATTAAATAATGCATTTTCTTTCAATGCTTTGACACGACGTCTTAAGAAATCTACATTACGCACACCGATACAGAAACTCATATGCGGTACCGTATGAATGAATGCTTCTGGCTGTGTCAAATTACCGTGTTTTACTAAATAAGACCAGAATTCTTTAGAAACTTGGAACTGTTCATTAATTTTTAAGGCTTTAGAAATATCCAAAGAACCGTCAGGCATTTCTTTCGTATAGTTCATTTCGCATAGTGCAGAATGCCCTGTTCCCGCATTATTCCATGCATTTGAACTTTCTTGTGCAGATGCGTCCAACTTCTCAAATACTTTAATTTCTTTTTCTGGTGCAACTTTCTTTAGTAATGTACCCAATGTCGCACTCATGATTCCGCCACCAATTAAGATGACATCTGTTTTGCTATGTTGTGAACTCATAACAAATACAGCCCCCTTTTTCATAATGAAGATGACACCTTCTTAAGTATGTCGTTCTCTTCTCTCAACCCTCTCTTGAGAAAGCGCTTAATTAAACACTTAAAAAAATAACACACCTAAGTCATGCCTGGATATTGTTGCTAAGTGATTTCGTTCTATTCCTTTATTATATACATAAACAGATTAAGACAAAAGGGGGAAGGTGCTTAAACACGAAAATATGATTCATTTTGTTTTAAGTGCAGGTTAAAAATATATTGCAAAGCATGTACCTTTGTATTGCATAGTTTGAATTATGCTATAATTAAACAGAAATATACAGGAGGGGTGACACCACGTGAAATCTATCACTTTTTTAATGCACAACATTTATTCAATGGGCGGTACTGTCAAGGCCGTAACACAACTCGCAAATGTGTTGGCAGTGAAAGGTCATAAAGTGGAAATTATATCAGTTTTCAAAGGAAGTAAAGCACCTTATTTCAAACTGCATCAAGATATAGAAGTCAAAGCATTGGTCGATTATAATTTAAAACCTCATAACTTAGTAGATATCTTGATGAATCGTCTACGTAAATGGACACCATTCCTCAAGCCGCAACTGATCACTCAAAATGAACCTGGCTTATCGCAATTTTCAAGTCATGTTGAAAAGAAAATCGTTCATGCGATTCAACATGTAGAAACAGATGTGTTAGTCGGTACACGTGCCAGCTATAATTTGCTGCTTGCAGATTATGCACCTGACCACGTCCTAACTGTCGGCATGGAACATATGAACTGGGAGGCTTACACTAAGAGTTATCAACAAGAAATTAAATCTGCTTATGAACGATTAAATCGTATTACAGTCTTAACGGATGCTGATCGCAAAGCATTCAAATCAATCATTGACACCCCTGTCTATGTCGTTCCAAATATGATGAATGAACCTCGTATTGAAATTCCAAAGAAACCGCAAATTATTGCGGCCGGAAGATTAGAATATGAAAAAGGTTTCGATCTTTTATTACGCAGTGTAGAAATGATTCAAGACAGTTTACGTGAAATGAATTTCACTGTACATATCTATGGTGATGGTCAACAAAAACATGACCTCGAAGAATTCATTTCACAACATCAATTAAAAGATATTGTACAGTTGCATCCTGCTACATTGCATCTGCCATTACGTTTGGCTGAAAGTATGATTACAGTAGTACCATCTCGTAATGAAGGGTTTGGTTTAGTCATTTTAGAAGCCATGAATCAAGGCAGCATCGTAATCAGCTTTAAAGGTAATACAGGACCTGAAACTTTAATTCAATCTAACCAAAATGGATTCCTGGCTGAGTATCAAAATATATCTTCCCTTTCAGAACACATTTTAAATGTAATGTCTGCACCACCTTCTGAACAAGGAAAGATTATCGAAAATGCTTTTGCGACTGTTGAAACTTATTCAGCAGATAGTGTCTATCAAGATTTTGCGAAAGCATTAGAAACATCTGAATAATTAGTTATTGTGATAAATATAGAAGCGGAGCCGAAATTATTTCGGCTCCGCTTCTTTTATTTTCATTGTTACCTATTACAAAATTAAAGATAAGATTAATGTCCAGATACAGATGAAGATTAACATGCCTACACTGTAACGTAATGACATTTTTAAGAGTTCAGACTCTTTACCTACTTGTTTAACGGCTGCTGTCGCAATCGCAATAGATTGTGGAGAAATAATTTTTGCTGCTACCCCACCTACTGTATTTGCTGCAACTAATAAGCCGCCGCTAACGCCAATTTGACTAGCAACTGAAGCTTGAATTGGTGTGAACAATGAGTTGTTATTAACTACTGAACCTGTCATGAATACACCGATCCAACCTAATACTGGTGAGAATAATGGGAAGATACCGCCTGCTTTAGAAATACCTTGTCCCATTGCAGCACTTAAACCGCCATAAGTTGTTAATTTTGAAACAGCTAAGATGAAACAGATTGTGACAACTGAAATCCATAATTCTTTAAATGTTTCACCTAATAAACTAAATGCATCTTTAAAGCCAGTTGTTTTAGATAATAATACAGTAATAATAATTGTTAATAAAATTGCTGTACCTGTATAACCTAAGATATTCAAGTTCAACACAATAGCTTTTTTAGTCACTTCACTATAAGTACCTGGCACTGTAAATTTAGCTGCTAAGAAGCTTAATGGTTTGCCCGGTAAGAATAAGCCTTTAAAGAATGGCATACTCCAAAACATAATTAAGATTGTCAAAATGTAGAATGGACTCCATGCATACATAATTTGTTTAAAGTTTAATTTTTGTGTAACCGGTGGTTTCACGTTTTCGTCAATACGGAAGATATGTTTCGGCTGCATTTTACGACTCATAATAGCTAAAGCACCCATTGCTGCTAAAGGTGGTAACACGTCTGCTAACTCTGGACCTTGGAAGAATGTTAACACACCTTGGAAACCAGCATATACCACTGAAACCGTTAAGATAAATGGTAGTGTTTCTTTAATACCTTTGAAACCATCAATGATAAAGACAATTAAAAACGGAACAAAGAAGTTGATGAATACTAAAGTTAATGTTGAATAAGTTGAAACTTCATGTGCAGTAATACCGCCATGTAAATTCAAAGTATCAATAACGGCAACAGGTAAACCAATAGCCCCGAATGCTCCTGCTGCTGAGTTAGCGACCAAACATAACATCGCTGCTTGTAATGGTTTAAAACCAAGATAAATTAATAAAATCGCACAGATTGCAATCGGTACACCGAAACCTGCAACCCCTTCTAAGAACGCGTTAAAACAAAAACCGATTAACAATAATTGCACACGTTGGTCTTGAGAGATTGTAGCGATACTATCTTGAATCATACTGAACTGACCAGTTTTTGTTGAGAGTTTATAAAGCCAAACTGCCATAATAACGATATAACCAATTGGGAACCAACCTTGGAAGAATCCCTCGATAACCGCCCCAGTGGCCATCGCTCCAGGAAGTTTAAAGATAAATACTGCAACAACCATTGTGATGATTAATGTTGTTAATGCAGCATAAATTCCTTTCATTTTGAAGATTGTCAAACATAGCAAGAATAAGATAATTGGCACACCTGCTACGAGACTTGAAATAAGTAAATTGTGGAATGGATCAAATGAAGATACTAACATTTCTGTCGCTTCTTTCTGTAGTTTATTTTGTGTTTATATTTATTTGCAAAATCAAATTTAGTCTTGTGATTTATTTCACATATAATATAACACGATTTATGGAGCTGTTCAATTAGTTTTTCGTAATTTTTTCAAACTGTTTTTTGCTTGGAAACCCTTACATACCAATGTATTCGCTTACATCATAAAATGTTATGAATCATCTGTATTAGTCAAAATTTAAATTATAATAGTACAGTTTAATTAATAACGTATACGTCTTGTCATTCACAGTTTGCAGTCAAAATGTTAAAATATAGTTTAATATAATCAAACTGAGGTCATAATATGAAAATATTAACATCAGAATATCAATCAAATGAAAAAATGCGCATTAACCTTCAAGAAGCCTTAGCTAAAGGTTACACGCATTTTATTCCTTCTGATTTAAATATAGATATTTATCCTGATCAATTAGAAGCATTGAAACACCATGAAACACAAAACTCAATCGTTGTTGACTACACCATCGATCAGTACTATCAAAATGATTGTCGCTATTTTGGAAATCAGACAATCAACTTTAATACTTGGATGAATAATATTAATCACTTTCCTAATCTTATTTTCAGTATTCAGCAAGTATTAGACGTTATAGATGAAATACACTGTGAAACGGCTTTTGATTTAGCAATTGGCCTGTTATTAAATCAAAACGTAGAAACAAATGGTCACGTAATCTTTGATTTTAAACATACAATCCGTACTTCCCAAACATTCTATCAAAGTATTAAACAACATGAATATAACGCAATTACACAATTTAATTTAAATAAATTAGCTTACTTACATCATCAAAAACCACCGTTTAAGTTCCGCAATTTAGCTTTACCTGAGCCTGAACGATTTGTCGATTCACTACTTTGGAAGACACATTTTATGTTGCCGCACTTTATAACACGTTCAGTACTCAGTCGCAGTATTGAAAAGCATCAAAGCATGAGCAATATTTATGAAAAACAAGCAATGGAATTAAACGGTGCTGTCGTTTTCTTAGGATTTGATTATGGCTTTAGAGGCAACTCTCGCTATTTATTTAATTATTTTGCTAAGCATTACTCTAAATATCCTGCTTTCTTTATCACAAATGATGCCACAGGCCCGCACTTTGTATCACCAGAACATGAAGAAGCACAAGAACTAATTGAAAATGCGGAAGTTGTCGTCGCTGAAAGTTATATACCCGATCACATCAAACCGAACGGTACAATCATTCAATTGTGGCATGGCACGCCTTTAAAACAGTTATTCTTAGACAGCTCAGAACCTTATCAAAATAAAGAAATTTATAATTATCGTGCACGAAAATACAACAAGTGGCTACATCAAAATTACTTTATATGCGATAGTTCTCATGCAGCTGATTTGTTTAAATCAGCCTTCCCTATGCAATATACAGAAGTTGTCGCATGCGGTTACCCACGTGTCAGATATTTATTAGATAAATATAAAGAACAAACTTATGTTCAATATATGAAACAACAACTTAAATTAGACCCTAACAAACCGACGTTACTTTACTTGCCGACATGGAAAACAGATCCACAACCAAACGATATGTTACCACTTTCTGAGTCATTGCTTGACCATTATAATGTGATTTATCGTGGCCATATCGAAAGTAAAGAAGCTGAAACACAATTACCGCAAGCAGTCATTCAACCTGCTGCTCAAATTGAGACACAAGATTTATTACTTGCTTGTGATGTATTAGTCAGTGACTATTCGTCAGTTGTCTTTGATGCATTAACTATTGATAAAACCGTTGCGCTTTATACTCCAAACCTTGAACACTATCAAACAGAACGCGGTTTATACCTAGAAGTTTGGCAAGACTTTGATAAAGTCACGTATCGAGATGCTGAATCATTAACCAAAGCACTCATAAACCAAGAAATTCCTCATATTGCAAGTGCATACATTAATCGAGATAATCATTCATTTGAAACTATCGCAAGCTTGATTGTACAACATTTACCTAAACGTCAAAAAAGACGTAAAAACTAAAAAAATATTAAAAAGGCTCAGCATATTTCGTGCTGAGCCTTTTGCATGATTATCTTATGTTCTAATTATTTGAACTTAAAACTAAATACTATATTATTGACCTGCTTGATATGCTGGATCTAAAATTGCTGCCTTACCTTGTTGGTCGACTCTAACTAATGCATATGTGCCAGGTTGTGCTTGATTTGCGAAACTGAACACATAAGAATAGCTACCGTCACCATTATCTTGTACGCCAAAGTCATTGTAAGGGTTAGATTGACCATTTAAGTTGTTGATTTCATTTTGTGCAGTTTGTAGTGATTGCGGGAAGTTCGGCAATACTTTTAAAGTAGATTGATCTACTGGTGCTTTACCAATTGTACGTGCTGCAGGTGCTGTATTTTGACCTTGATAAGGTGCTACATAACCTGTTTGATTTGTACCTTGGTTTGATGCTTGGTTAGCATTTGTTTGATTTGATGTTTGCTGTGTTGCTTGTTGGTTATTGTTGCTATTTTGACCATTATTGGCACCTGATGTTTGAGAAGCTTGTTGATTGTTATTTGATTGTTCAGAAGTCGCATTTTGATTGCTGTCATTGTTTTGCGCATCTGTTGATTGTGACTCGTCTTGTTGCGTTTTGTCATTGCTTTGTTCATCATTTGCTTGTTCATTGTTTTCTTTTTCTTTATTGCTGTCTTTATCTTTGCTGCTTTCGTTGTCTTTGTTCTTTTCTTTGTCTTGATTAGATTTGCTTTCTTGTGTTGTTTGATCTTTGTCTTTGTTGTCTTCCTCTTTCTTGCTGTCATCATTTCCACAAGCTGCTAGCACTAAAGATAGCGTTAAAACGCTGGCAAATAACTTTTTCATTCTGTTCTCCTCCTTGAGTGGCTTTCAATCTTTTAAATGTATTATCCCTTAACTTATACACTTCCATTATATTCTATAAACATCAAAATTGTAAAAATTCTTTTAAGAAAATATTATTATGACAGATATTTATCATTTAGCTACAGCAACCTGTTTGTTGTTCTGGCTACTTCGTGATACTATCGCTTTAGTTTATTTATTTGAAAGGGTTGATAAAGATGCCTGAGACATTTAAAGCATATTATGCAGAAAAAGAAGGCAAAGAAATCCATACTGAACTTAAAGATTTACCCATGGATACAATAGATGAAGGAAATGTATTAATCAAAGTCGCTTACTCCAGCATCAACTATAAAGATGCGCTAGCAGCTAAAAAAGGTGCGGGAGTCGTTAAAAACTATCCGATTATTCCAGGTATAGATTTAGCAGGTACAGTTGTAGAGTCTGAGACTTCTACTTATAAAGAAGGCGATCAAGTTATTGTGACAAGCTATGATCTAGGTGTATCTCATCATGGAGGACTTAGTGAATACGCACGTGTCAAAGAAGAATGGATTGTACCGCTTCCTAAAGACTTAACATTAGAAGAAGCCATGATTTACGGTACTGCGGGCTATACTGCAGCATTAGCCATCCAAAAATTAGAAGACAATGGCTTAACAGTAGAAGGTTCACCTGTACTTGTACGTGGCGCCAGTGGCGGTGTCGGCAGTTTAGCTGTCATGATGCTAAGTAATATCGGTTACAAAGTCATCGCAAGCACAGGCAATAAACAAAATGCAGATTACTTAAAATCAATCGGCGCAACAGATGTGGTCCCACGTGTCGAAGATACCTCAGACAAACCATTAGACAAAAGAGAATGGCAAGCAGTGATTGATCCTGTCGGCGGCAAACATGTCGGTGACATTGTAAAACGCCTGCAAAATAGAGGCAGTATTGCGTTAATCGGCAATACAGCAGGTCTGGCATTTGAGACGACAGTCTTACCATTCATTTTACGTGGTAACAGTATTTTAGGTGTGGATTCAGCAGAAACACCTATGAAAGTCCGCAAACAAATTTGGCGCAGATTAGCTACTGACTTAAAACCAGAAGCACTGCACTCTATTAAACAAGTCATTGATTTCAATGACGTGCCAGAAGCAATGGATAATTTATTAAATAATCATAGTGCTGGTCGTTATCTCGTGAAGATTAACGAAAAATAATTTAAATACTCAATCAGACAACTCTTATTTTGGAGTTGTCTTTTTTTACTAAAATGGTAATTACATTTAATTCTATTTTACTTTATTGTACTAATGGAAATATATTGATATTTACTTTAATTTTATGAAAGCGTATACTGAATTTACGATAAAAATAACCAGGAGGACTCATAATGAGTAAAACGTTTAACAAAAACCTCATCTTTTTCATTGGTGCACTAGGCGGATTACTATATGGCTATGATATGGGTATTATTTCAGGTGCCCTGCTTTATATTCCAGATGAAATCCCGCTAAACGGTACCACACAAGGACTTGTCGTTTCATCAATGCTGATTGGTGCAATCTTCGGTTCAGGTTTAAGTGGACCTTCATCAGATAAATTAGGTCGACGTCGCGTCGTCTTTATTATCGCAATTATTTACATAGTAGGTGCATTAGCTCTAGCACTTGCGCCTAACTTAACTATGTTAGTCATCGGTCGTTTAGTAATTGGTTTAGCAGTCGGCGGTTCAACAGCTATTGTGCCAGTTTATCTATCCGAAATGGCACCGACAGAATCACGTGGTTCTTTAAGTTCATTAAACCAATTAATGATTACAATCGGTATTTTAGCATCATACTTAACAAGTTACGCTTTCGCAGGTGTCGAAGGCTGGAGATGGATGTTAGGGCTTGCGGTTGTCCCTTCTGTCATCTTATTAGTCGGTGTTATCTTTATGCCGGAAAGTCCAAGATGGCTGCTTGAACATCGCGGTGAAAATGCGGCACGTAAAGTAATGGCTTTAACGTTCCCTAAAAATGAGATTGATCATGAAATCTCAGAAATGAAAGAAATCAATGCGATTTCAGAAAGTACATGGAAAGTATTAAACTCACCATGGTTACGTCCAACGATTATCATCGGTTGTGTCTTCGCATTGTTCCAACAAATCATCGGTATTAACGCAATTATTTACTACGCACCGACTATTTTTGTTAAAGCCGGTTTAGGTGACTCTGCTTCTATCTTAGGTTCAGTCGGTATCGGTACAGTCAACGTACTTGTGACAATTGTAGCGATTATGATTATTGATAAAGTAGACCGTAAGAAATTATTAATTATCGGTAATATCGGTATGGTCGCATCATTAGTCATTATGGCATTACTGATTTGGATCATGGGTATCCAATCAGCAGCTTGGATCAGCATTGTTTGTCTTACAATCTTTATTATTTTCTTCGGCTTCTCTTGGGGCCCTGTACTTTGGGTAATGTTGCCGGAATTATTCCCAATGCGTGCACGTGGTGCCGCAACAGGAATCGCTGCTTTAACACTTTCAATCGGAAGTTTAGCAGTCGCACAATTCTTCCCAATGTTAACTGATGTCTTACCAACACATGGTGTCTTCTTAATCTTCGCAGTAATTGGTGTGTTTGCTTTATTCTTCGTAGCAAAATACTTACCAGAAACTCGCGGACGCAGCTTAGAAGAAATTGAAGCAGAATTACGTGAACGTACTTCAGCTACAACACCAGATTTAAATAAATAGATATAAACATTTAAAGGGATGTCCTCTCACGTTCGAGAAGACATCCCTTTTCTACTGTTATGATTCATTATATTGTTTGATAATTTCTTTGTTTTCTTCTTTAAATGCCTCGTTATGACTTGAGACATAACCCTCTTTCGCTGCCTCTGGTTCAATATATTGTTTTGCGAGGTTTGCGGCATTCCCTGCATCACTAAAGGCACTCGCAATTAAGTGTGCTTTGGCATCATGATGAATAATATCACCACAAGCGAAAATACCCGCTTCACTCGTTTGTGCGTTACCTTGTCCTTTAATTTGATAATCATTCATCATTTCTAGTTTAGTTGAAGCATCTTCTAACAATGGATTTTCAATATCAAAGCCATGACTGATAATGACATCATCGACTTCTAAAGTTTCCGCTTCTCCTGTCGCACTATTTTCAATGACTACTGAAGCAATATTCTCTTGTGCTTCATCCCCGATCAACGCAGTGATTTGACTATTTGGATGTTGAATCACACCAAATGTTGCGAGCTTATCTTGCATCGCTTCAAAGCCTTTTAACTGATCCTTACGATATATCAAATGCACACTTTCTGCATATGGCGCTATTTCACACGCCCAATCTATCGCAGAATTGCCAGAGCCGGAAATTAATACACGTTTATTTCTAAAGCGTGATAATTTTTGTACGACATAATGCAAGTTTGAGATTTGATAACGACTCGCATCTTTAATATCTAAGGGTTTCGGATGGATAATTCCTCCGCCAATAGCAATAATGACTGCTTTAGATTCATATACATTGCCTTGATCTGTTGTCACTTCAAAATGACGTTCTGCAACTTTATGAATATCCATCACACGCTCTTGTAAGCGTACTTCTGGATTGAAATGCAGGCCTTGATCAATAATATCTTTCGTAATTTCAAAACAAGGTTTCGGTGCGACCCCACCGATATCCCAAATGATTTTTTCAGGATATAAACACATCTTGCCACCTAATTCTTGTTGTACATCTATTAAACGCACACTCATGCCGCGCATACCTGCATAAAAACTTGCGTATAAACCGGCAGGTCCTCCGCCGATAATAGTTAAATCTTTCATAGTTATGCTTGCCTCCTAGTTTTTCTCTGTGCTGCATAATCATTAATTGAAAATTGTTCTCACTTATATTTTACATGATTTAGTTGTATGAGGAAAACTTTAGCTATAAAAAAAGAGACACAACACAAATAGTCGTATCTCTTTTTAAAATAAAGATTAGAGTTTTTTATTTTGGTTGGTTTGTCCTTCAATAGGATGTGTTAAAATTGCTTTTTTCAATAGGAAGAACAAGATAATAAAGCCGGCTGATAATGTCATGTGACCTAGTCCTGCAATTCCAGCAATACCTGGTGAAACACTTGCGCCAGTCACTTGCATTGTCCCTTTAATGCCTTGTAGTGCGACTGTCACAATCAAGCCGATATTATAAACATAATAGAACCAGTTAAATAAGTAGTATTTACTGATTGAGAACAGTTTTTCAAAGACTAATAAGATTAGGAACATAAACATACCAAGCATTAGTATGTGTGTATGCACAATCGCAAGTTGTGTTTTGCCTGTAAACTCAAAGGCTTTTGTCAATTCACGATAATAAACACCTGATAATAAGCCTATAATTGTATAAGTTAAAAATGTATACAGAATTCTACGCATACCTAAAAACCCTCCTTTTTGCATCACTCATTATTATAACTGACAGCAACGCTTTCAGAAAGTATCGCGTTATTATTCACGAATTATACACAACTAGAATTCTTTATCTTCTTCATTTAAGGTATTTAGATTATCTTTCATTTTAAATAATATCTCTTTTAATGCCGCTTGGTCAGCTTTTGGAATGTCTAAAAATAAAGTAGATTCCACTTCATCTAAGATTTCAATAATTTCTCTGACATCTTTTTTTGCGACTGCAGTTAAGACGACATCTTTTTTACGTGTATCATTTTTATCACTGATACGTTCTATTAAGTTTTTATTTTCTAAACTTCTCAATGCGCTGCTCACTGTTGGGCCTTTACGATTAAAAATATGAATTAAATCATTTTGCGGAATGACGCCTGTGTCACTTTCAAAAATATAACGTAACGTTTGCGCTTGTTCTAACGTAATATCGTATACACCTAACAATTGGTCAGCTTTTACTTTCATTTCATTTGTAATCATACGTAATAAGTATTGGATTGTCGTTGCCATGTGTCGCATCTCTCCTTATTTAGACTACACAAATCATTAAATTATGGTACTATAATTAAGCACATATCAAATAAATCGAGCAAAGCGTTCTCTATAGTTTTAACTTAAACGATAGATATTAAACCTTGCATGTTTGATTTACACACAGAAAGGAAGCTTCAGAATGATTACAGCTTATAAACATAATGTTCATCAAGATATTCATACCACTTCCTTAGAGGAAGCTTTATGGATTAATATTACCGAGCCCTCGAGAGAAGAAGTAGAATCTTTGATTGAGCGCTTTAATATTCCAGAAGACTTCTTAAAAGACCCCTTGGATGCGGATGAAAGCGCACGTGTCGAATTTGATGACGAAACAGGTTATTCTTTAATCATCATCGACTTTCCAATCGTCAATAATACGAACAATAAAATTATTTCGTTTATGACAATTCCACTGGGTATTATTATCGGACACAGACGCATTATGACGATTTGCGATCATGAAGTTGATTTCTTAGATCACTTTGCGAAATCTAGTCAAAATCTGCATTATCGCAGTCAATTTGCGTTGAATATCTTATTAACCATTTCAAACCACTACAACCGTAATTTGCGTTTATTGAATAAATCAAGATTACGCATCGAACGTGAATTGAAGAAAAAAGTAACGAACAAACAACTTTATAACTTGATGGAAGTTGAAAAGAGTTTGGTTTATTTCTTAGCTGCATTGAAAGGTAATGAAGATGTCTTCAATAAACTTTTCAAACTGCCGCCGATTAAACGTTTCGAAGAAGATGAAGACTTGATTGAAGACTTATTTGTCGAAACAAACCAAGCCATTGAAACAACAGAGTTGCATACACGTATCTTAGAAAGTATCACGACTTCATATGAATCTCTGCTTTCAAATGATATGAACAATATCATGAAGACTTTGACACTCTTTACAGTCTTCTTGACGTTACCGACTTTAGTATTCAGTTTCTTCGGTATGAACGTACCGCTTCCGCTTAACGATCATAGCCCGACTTCTTGGATTGCGACACTCGGTATCTCTATGATTATCGTTGCGATTGTCTTTTTACTTTTATGGCGCAAAGGCAAAATCTGACCTAGTTTCAAACTAAAAGATAGACATCATGTATCAAAGTAGTCATTATTTTGATACACGATGTCTATTTTATTTATATTGACGTATATGCGGTGGCTGATAGTCTCTCAAAAAGGCTGCTAATGTTTCAAAATCATTTGTGAATAAAATCAAATCTCTGTCTGCCTGACTTAAAAAACCTTCCTCAACCATTTGGTCATAAAACGCTTCGATTTTGTCATAATAACCATTCACGTTCCAAAAGATACATGGATTAGCATTTTGACCGATTCTTGCCCAAGAAACCATTTCCGTAATTTCTTCTAACGTTCCTGGTCCCCCAGGTAAAGCTAAACAAGCATCTCCTTTATCTAACATAGCTGCTTTACGCTCAGCCATGGTATCAACAATTATCAATTCATCTAAACCTTGATGTGCAATTTCTTTTTCCTCTAAGAATTTCGGCATGACACCTACCACATGGCCTTGATGTTGTTTAACCGTATCTGCGAGATGTCCCATCAAACCGACATTGCCGCCGCCATAGACTAAGCCATAATTGTGTTGTGCCATCCATGTACCTAACGCTTCTGCTGCTTTTAAATACACTGGATTTTGTCCTGTGCTTGCACCGCAATAAACAATAATATGCATCGTGCTCTCTCCTTTTGACTAAGTTACACTTCATTATAACAAATATAACCATGTTGTTATTCATTGCTTTTTTTATCATTTTTCGGTATATCTATTAACAGATAAAGAAAGGAGTTTCACACATATGAAAAAGAATGGCAAAACATTAGGTATATCACTGATTGCGCTTTTAACAATCGCATGTATCGTATTAGTTATTATGATCTTTGCTTCTGGTGAAAAAGAAACATATTACGGGATTATGAAAGATAATCAAACGGTTGAAAAAATGATCAGTGAAAAAGATAATCACATTGAGAAGAATGTTAAAGTTGATTCTGACGATCAATTTAAGCCTAAAAAAGGCGACTTTGTGGTACTTGTTAAAAAAGTAGGTACTGATGAGTTCAGTAAGAAAAAAGTGGTAGAACATGATGATATTCCACATGGTTTAATGATGAAGATTCATGATATGCATCATTAAGCATACGAAAACACCGACGTTTTTACGCCGGTGTTTTTTTAATAGTTTTACAAATATTATGTCAGAAAATTTAAATTTAGAGTCAGGTTTTAACAACCTCTCTATATGTGTGTATTGCTTAAATAGATTTTAAGTAGTCTTCAGATTTTTGTTTATCGAAGACATTTTCCCATTTCGCAATAACGACTGTTGATAATGCGTTACCGACTACGTTAACGCATGTACGAACCATATCCAGAATACGGTCCACACCGATGATTAATGCAAGACCGGCTGCTGGTAAGCCCATAGAACCTAATGTTGTTAAAAGTACAACGATTGAAGTTCCCGGCACCGCTGCCATACCTTTTGATGTAATCATCAATGTAAAGATTAATACAAGTTGTTCACCTAAACTTAAGTGAATACCATACATTTGTGCAACGAACAATGCGGCGATTGATTGATACAGTGCTGAACCATCTAAGTTGAATGTGTAGCCGATTGGAATTACAAATGATGTCACGTCTCTCGGAGAACCGAAGTTTTCCATTTTTTTCATCATAACTGGCAATACTGCTTCTGAACTTGAAGTTGAGAATGCCAATAAAATTTCACTTTTCAATACTTTTATAATATCAAATACACTGATGCCGCATAATTTAGCTACAATGCCCAATACTACTACTACAAAGAAGACCATTGCGCCGATAACAACAGCCACTAATTTCAATAGTGGAACCAATGCTGAAGCACCAAATGTCATAATTGTTACACAAATAAATGCGAATACGCCTAGAGGCGCGAGTTTCAAGATTTTATTGATCATCCAGAATGTCGCTTCTAACACTCCGCTTAAGAAAGCTTTAACAGGCTCTCCTTTTTCTCCGATAGCTGCAATTCCTAATCCAAAGAATACAGCGAAGAAGATAATCGGAAGCAATTCGCCTTTAGCTAATGCTTCGAAAAAGTTCGTCGGAATGATATTAACAATGGTATCAATAAAATGATTGCCATATGTAGAATGTTCAGCTGCATGTGCTGATGATTCATATTTAGTAATATCACCTTTTGGTAATTTGTTCGGATCTAGTCCCGTCCCCGGTTTAAAGATATTCGCGAACAAAACACCTAATGCAATTGCGATAGTTGTAATCACTTCAAAGTAAATAATTGTTTTAAGTCCATAACGTCCAACTGTTTTAGATTCACCTACACCTGAAATAGATATGGCAAGCGAACAGAAAACGACTGGAATAACAATCATTTTAATTAAGTTTAAAAATATATCACCAAGCGGTTGTATATAATTCGCGATGTCTTTTTGTCCATAAAGCAATAGTCCTACAACAACACCAAGAACAAGCGCGATCATAACCTGCACTGGTAAACTTATTTTTCTCTTAAATATAGCCATTGATGCATCTCCCCTTTTTCTGACATTGTTTAATTATATCAGAAAATAAATAATTAGGATAGAAAAATTTAAAACTTCAAGATGATTTTACACTAAATGTTTAAAATTATATTAAATAACAGTGTAAAATAACATATTTTGAAGCAATTATCTTTCTATCCTAATTATACCGCTAGTCTTTGACGACTGCTAAGAAGATTACCATTAATACGATTAATGCGACACCCATAACTTGCCAAGCACCGAATGATACGCCTAGCCATACAACCGATAATAAAATCGCTGTTAACGGTTCGATCGTACCAAGTACACTGGCTTCTTGCGGGAATAAGAATTTCAAACTGGAAATAAATAGCCAGAATGCAAACATCGTACCAATAATCACTGAAATGAATAAATACACAATGACTTTTACATCCCAATTTGATGTATCAACTTTCCAAATCGGATGTAAGAAGTTTAAGAATATACCTGCGATTAACATCGCCCAACCTACAACATTGACCGTTCCCCACTTAGCAAGCAATTGTACGGGGAAGATGGTATAGAATGCCATCGCAAAAGCTGACATTACACCCCAAATAATTGCTGGCATCGGAACAGATAATGTTGCAAGCGAACCATTCGTTAATAGGAAAAATGTACCACTCAGTGCCAATGTGACTGCGATACCTTCTTTCCATCTGAAACGGATGACTTTAGCTGCAACTAAATACAAGATAATAATGACAGGACCTAAATATTGGAGCAACGTCGCTACTGCTGCGTTACCATAATGAATGGTCGCCATAAAGCAGTATTGCACACCTAACATACCAATGAGTGAGTAAATAAATAATTTGAGCGTATCTTTTTTATCTGCCCAAATGGTGATTGTCTTCTTACCTTCTAAAAAGAATGACATTATAACTAAAAGTAATCCAGATACTAATAAACGAACACCCACGAACCACGTGACCGGTAATTGTTTATTTTCAAACAACCATTGTGATACTGTACCGCCGACGCCCCAGAAGATAGAGCCAATAATCACGAGTACAAAGCCCGGCCAACGTTTTTGATTTCTGTGTGTCATGCCGTCCCTCCTATCATGTTTTTTCTCTATGCTGATACTAAAGGTGTTATATCCATTTTTGATGATAATAATCAATTTTTGATAAGTTGTGATAGAGTTTTCATACTCACACAACTATCCTTGTAACGCAAATAAGACACTAAACACTATTCATCGTGTTTAATGTCTTAATCACATTTATTCTAACATACTTAATCGGTTATTTAAGCTTATAATTGTCATCAAAGAAATTATGTTTAGCTTTTTTGATATGCTTTCTTGTTTGCGTATCAAATGCTTGTGCAAATAATCCCTTTGAAGTCCCCATCGGTTGAATCACATACGTTAATTGCGGTTCATCTTTAAAGACAACCTCTTTATAATAAACGCCGTCTTTCGCATTGAATTTTTTCTTTTCTGATTTGATATCATCTTGTAATTGATGTTCAGCAATATACTGATCCACCAATTTTAAATTTTGCTTACCTTGATAGGTTTTCAAACCAAAGAAGAATACTGTTGCAATAATTAAGGAACCGATAATAATTAAAATCAAATGAAAAACTTTTTTACTCATAGCCAGACTCCTTTAGCCTTTAAACTTCATCCATATAAAAATATATTATCTATATAATTATGAATGAAGTTTCCCTTACTTGTCACACGTTTAATTATATTGTAACAAATTTGTCGATGATTACATTAGAAATAACGTCTGAAAGCATCTACATCTAAACGATACGTATGATGTGCTGCTTGATCTGCCTTACCTACAGCAACCACCATTACTGGAACATAGCGTTCAGGATCTAAACCTAAAATAGAAGCAATATTTTCTCTATCGAAACCGCCGATTGGATTAGTATCATAGCCATGCGCTTTAGCGACAAGCATGAACTGCATCGCAAACAAGCTGCAGTCGATATTTACGATAGATGTCATTTGCGGCAAGCTTAACCCTTTATAAAATGGTAGAAACTTAGATAATAAGTCATCTTTAGTTTCTTGAGGCATATAGCCTTTATCAACGTTACCTTGATAGATTTGTTCACCATACTCGTAGTTGCGTAAATCACCGAAAATAACAACCATCGCTGCAGATGTATCATTTTGTCTTGTATTGAATTGCATAGCAGGATGGATTTTCTCTTTACCTTCTTCACTATCTACTACAACAACTCGCCATGGCTGCATATTAATTGAAGAAGGTGCTAGTGCTGCTTTCCCTAACATTTCATCCATTTCTTCATGTGAAATCTTCACATTTGGGTCATAAACCTTTACTGATTTACGTGCTCTCAGCACATCATCAAACCATTGTTTTTCCATTATATTTTTTGCTCCTTTATCTATTATGTTTATTTTTCGAACAAAACGGAATCTATTTGAATATTTTCATACTACAAAGTTTAAACATAGTAAATTATAGGCACGAAATTTATTCTTGACAAGTGATTGCGTTCATAATATCGTTATTTTAAATAAGGAGTGATTTAATTGCATGAACCTAACAACTTTTTAGATAAACAATTATGTTTTTTATTCTATGTGTCGTCTAAAGAGATAATTAAGCGTTATACCCCGCATCTTAAGAAATATGGGCTGACATATACTGGCTATATTGTTCTACTCGCTATAGAAGACGATGAATCTATCAATATCAAATCTTTAGGGGAAAGATTATATTTAGATTCCGGAACATTAACACCAATGATTAAAAAGTTAGAAAAACAAGGGCTTGTTAAACGTCTTAGACAGCCATCAGACGAAAGAAATCTCCTTGTCTCTTTAACTGAAGAAGGTGTTAACACTCGCCACGAAATCTCACATATTGCGATGGAAGTTTTCAATGATTTAGACATTTCAATGGAAGATGCGAAAACAATTAAATCTATCCTTTCGAAATTTATCGTTAATAACTTTTCTGAAGCCTAACACTACAATCCTCTGATTATCTATCAGCTCCTGGACGTGATATAATTAAAGTCAGAACTCGCTGAATACTCAGTAAGATTGCCTTACAAGAATTCGGGTATGAATGACTAACGCGAGCTTTAATTAAACAATGAAAAGGAGCGATTTTATATGCCTTTCGAAAGTAAACCCACTGACATTTTCAAAGAATTCGGACGCCAATTTATAGATCAAATCCCAACAGTAAATGCTGTAAAAACAGATATTAAAGAAAAAGATAACCAATATATTGTTGAAGCAGATTTACCAGGATTTGATAAAAAGAATATCAACCTTTCTTATAATGAAGGTACACTGAAAATCAGCGCAAAACGCTCAATTGAAAGTCGTACTGAAAATGAAGAAGGTCGCGTAATCCAAAGAGAACGTAGCACTGACAGTGTCAGCCGTGAATTCTCTTTCAGTAATATCGACAGCGACAAGATTTCAGCATCTTACAAAGATGGTGTCTTAACTGTTGTATTGCCTAAGAAAGATGAACAAGACTTAGCAGGTTCTAATATCACAATCGACTAATAATTATTTTTCGCAGCATTCCTTTAAGGGATGCTGTTTTTTTACGTCAAAAAAGCGAGTCCTCTTTAAGAACCCGCTTCTCTCATCAAAATGACATCTCATATTGATTTATAACATTTATTTTTAGTTACTACGTAATTCAGCTAACACTTTTTCCGCTTCAGCCATATTCGCAGTGTCTGCTTGTTTTAAAGCATCGGCTACCTGTTCAATTTCTGCACCTTTCGCACCTGCGACAATCGCCAATGATTTATACTGCAGACTCATATGACCTTCTTGAATACCTTCAGATACTAAAGCACGACACGCTGAGAAGTTTTGAGCCAAGCCGACTGCTGCCACAACTTCACCTAATTCTTGTGCAGAATCCACATGCAAGATTTCTTGTGCTAAACGTGCAATCGGAACCACTTTTGTACCGCCACCGACAGTTGCGAGTGTCATCGGAATTTCAATCGTTCCTCTTAAACGACCTTTATCTTCTAAGTACTCCCATTTTGTCATACTGCGATATTGTCCTTCTTTACATGCATATGCGTGTGCACTGGCTTCAGCACTGCGTGTGTCATTGCCTGTTGCTAATACTACTGCATGAATACCATTCATAACACCTTTATTATGTGTCACTGCACGGTATGGATCGACATAAGCTAAAACTGAAGCAGCTTCCAAACGTTTCGCAACTGTTTCACCGCTCATCTCACCACGTGCTAAAGCTGAAACATCAATTTCTCCTGAGACGCACACAAGTGACGCTGTAGCGTGATTAGACAAAATACTCATTAGGACATTGATTTCTGGCCATTCGCCTTTCAGGAAGCCAGAAATGCCTTCTAAGATGGTATTCATCATATTAGCGCCCATCGCATCTTTTGTATCAACATAAACTTTTAAAGAAACTAGTTTTTCTTTTTCAAACGTATCGACATCAATTTTACGATAACCGCCGCCACGTTTTAAAATCGATGGATAACTTGCATCTGCGACTTGATGAATTTGTGATTCTTTCTCAATTAATTGTTCAGCTAATTGTGCTGGATCTTCTACTTCCATAAAGACAATTTGTCCAATCATCAAACGTTCACTCGATTCAACTTTGAATCCGCCAGTTTGATTGACTAACTTCGAACCATAACTTGCGGCAGCTACGACTGATGGTTCTTCTACCATCATCGGCACCGCATAATGTTTACCGTCTACAATAATGTCTGGTAATAATCCGACAGGCAATGCACCTTGTGTAATCACATTTTCAATCAGACTATCAGCCACTTCTTCAGAAAGCAGCGGTATATCTAACAATTCTTGATGACTTTCTTGTGAAATCCAACCATTGTCTTCTAAACGCTGTAATTTATCTTGACGTGATAAGTGTCTGAAATCTTTCCCCAATGCTTTCATGTTGCTTACTCTCCTTTTTCAACTTCTAATGCGATACCTAAACCGCCGCCGATACATGCTGTTGCAATACCGTTGTGTTTGTTTTCTTGATGCAGTTCATGAACTAATGATGTCACTAAACGTGCCCCTGAAGCACCGATTGGATGACCGATTGCGACTGCGCCGCCGTAGATGTTCAATTTCTCATCTGGAATATTCAAATTCTCTTTAACCGCAATACTTTGAACTGAAAATGCTTCTGTCATTTCTACTAAATCAATATCATCAATTGTTTGATTTGTTTTCTCTAATAATTTAGATACAGCATAGTAAGGTGCGATACCCATAATTTCAGGATCACAACCGACTTCTGCGTAATCACCTAAAATCCCCATAATTTCATAGCCGTTTTCACGTGCATAGTCTGCATCCATTAAGATTAAGGCTGATGCACCGTCATTAATACTTGAAGCATTTCCTGCTGTTACTGTACCGTCTTCTTTGAAGATAGTATCTAAAGTCGCAAGTTTCTCTACATTACTGTTACCGCGGATACCTTCGTCCATTGTCATTTCTTCGCCATCTGCATCTGTTAATGGAATCATTTCTGCTTGGTATTTACCAGCTTGAGATGCTTCGTACGCTTTTTGATGTGAATTGACCGCAAACGCATCTTGTTGTTCACGTGTCACTTCATATTTATCCGCAATACGTTCAGCCGTAATCCCCATCGGTACATTTTCAAACGCATCTGTCAAACCGTCATGCATAAAGCTTGGTACAGGTTTTTCTTGTCCAGGTAATACCAGTTTCGGTGCATTTGTCATACTTTCAACACCGCCAACTGCGACAACTTTTGCTTCCCCTAATTGAATCAGTTGTTTACCTAAGATTACAGCTTTTAAACCAGAACCGCATACTTCGTTGATAGTCATTCCAGGAGTTGATGTCGGCAATCCGGCATTCACCAAGATTTGACGTGCTGGATTCTGACCGTTGCCTGCTTGCAATACGTTACCCAAAATTACATTCTCGATTTTATCTTTCGGCAGATTGATAGCATCAATTGCTGCTTCTAAAGCGATGGTGCCAAGTTGTACTGCAGAATAATCTCTTAATTTCCCTCTGAATTTTCCTACTGGTGTACGTTTTGCACTAACAATTGCGATTTTGCTCATAATTTAGTCTCCTTTTTTATCACTAGCTACTAATTTAAAATTGTATTTTTGTACCCTCTTTTGATATGATTTAAAGTGATTTAACATATCAAGAAAGGATGTTGGTTATTTATGACAATTGGTATCGACCAACTTAATTTTTATATTCCGAACTTTTACGTAGATATGGCTGATTTAGCCGAAGCACGCAATGTAGATCCAAACAAGTTTCTGATTGGTATCGGTCAGACTGAAATGGCTGTAAGCCCAGTCAGTCAAGACATTGTAACAATGGGTGCGAACGCTGCTCAACCTATCTTGACAGAACAAGACAAGAAAGATATTACGATGGTTATTGTCGCAACTGAATCAGCAATTGATTCAGCGAAAGCGTCTGCTGTACAGATTCATCATCTACTAGGAATTCAACCTTTTGCACGCTGTTTCGAAATGAAAGAAGCATGCTATGCAGCGACTCCTGCGATTCAAATGGCAAAAGATTATTTAGTACCACGTCCTAATGAAAAAGTATTAGTTATCGCAAGTGATACTGCGCGTTACGGACTTAACAGTGGCGGTGAACCGACACAAGGTGCTGGTGCAGTCGCTATGGTAATCAGTCATAACCCGCGTATTGCTGAGTTGCATGATGATTCAGTTGCATTTACAGAAGACGTTTACGATTTCTGGAGACCATCTGGTGAAATTTATCCGCTTGTTGACGGTAAATTATCTAAAGATGCTTATATCCATTCTTTCCAAGAAAGTTGGAACGAGTACGCGAAACGTTATCATAAATCATTGTCTGACTTTGCTGCGTTATGCTTCCATGTACCATTCACAAAGATGGGTCAAAAAGCACTTGATTCTATTTTAACAGATACAGCCTCAGAAGATACACAAGCAAGATTAAATGACAGTTACAAATCTGCTACGGATTATAACCGCTATGTCGGAAATATCTATACAGGTTCACTTTATTTAAGCTTGATTTCTTTACTTGAAAACCATGATTTAAATAGCGGAGACCGTATCGGTCTATTCAGCTATGGTTCTGGTTCAGTAGGTGAATTCTTCACAGCTACACTTGCAGACGGCTTCAAAGACGCACTTGATGTTGAAGCACATCAAGCAATGTTGAAAAACCGAAAAGCATTATCTGTTGAAGAGTACGAATCATTCTTCAAACGCTTCGACAACCTTGAATTTGATGCTGAAACTGAGTTAGCAGTTGAACCAAAAGGCAACTTCTACCTTAAAGAAATCTCAGACAACATTCGTTACTATGATACCGTAAAATAATAGATAAAGCTTGTGTGAAGCAATGCTTGATTTGGAAGTCTTGAAGTCATTTCAAGGCTTCTTTTTTATTTGTACATACTCTATTTTTTTATTTGTGTTTCATTCAATTTTCTTTTACCTATAAAAGGTGGATAGTTGTAAACAAAATCTATATAATAGATATTTAATGCATTATATTTCACATCGCGTTTAAGGAAAAACAGACAATCGTAGAGGTGACTAGAATTGAAGAAATTTCTCAGAGCGTTGCGTAACGCAACTAAAGGTGTGGATCTGAGTTTGATCATAACCTTTATCCTGCTTGGTTTTATTGGGATTGTCATGGTTTATAGTGCTAGTATGGTACCCGCTTCAAAAGGTTCTTTAACAGGCGGCTACCCTGTCGCAAGCAACCATTTCATGAAACGCCAAGCTATTTATTTCGTGATTGGACTTATCATAATCTTTTTCTCTCTTTTTGTCAGAATCGATTTCTTTAAATCTCCAAATGTTCAATTGGTCATGTTGTTAGTTACCTTTGGACTTTTAGCTTTAACCTTATTAATAGGTAAAGAAATCAACGGTTCCAAAAACTGGCTGAACTTAGGATTTTTCAGTCTCCAATCTTCCGAGTTTTTAAAACTCGCTTCTATATTTTATTTCTCATACATCATTGATCGACGATTAAGCAGACAGCGTGACTATCAAATTAATCATTTAATTCCACCGTTACTCTTATTAGGCTTTGGTCTGGTCCTTGTACTCTTACAAGGTGACTTAGGTGGAACCATGTTAACCGTCGTCATTATAGGATGCATTTTACTTTATTCTGATATCAAGAATAAAATTAAAGTACAAATCTTCGGCATCGCACTCTTGCCTGTAGCAATGTATCTGATTTATACATTGCTCTTTGATACGAAGAACATTTACAGAATCAAACGTATTGCTGTTTTCTTAAACCCCTTCAAATATGAAAATAATGAAGGGTATCAGCTGACAAGTGCTTTAATTTCAATCGGTAATGGCGGTTTATTCGGTAAAGGACTCGGCAATGGAGTTTCAAAACTTGGGTACCTGCCAGAGCCGCATACAGACTTTATTTTCACTGTCTTGTCTGAAGAGTTAGGCTTAATCGGGGTACTGATTGTATTAGGACTCTATGGACTCATTGTGGTGAAAAGTTTAATCTATGCTAACCGTACTTCAAATCACTTCTACAAGCTGATATGTATCGGTATCGGCAGTTATATCTTTATCCAAGCCTTCGTTAATATCGGCGGTGTTTCAGGTACCATTCCTTTAACAGGTGTAACCTTACCGTTGCTCAGCTATGGCGGTTCATCGATGTTAAGTGTCAGTATTGCATTTGCGGCATTGATTATAACGACACGTAAAATTAATCGTGAACGTACCGCGCACGCTAAACTTCAAGCAATTAAATAACATTCAAAGCAGGACAAATGTAAGTCTATCACCTTTCTCTTGTCCTGCTTTTTAATATGACTAAGGACCACTAACATTCATCTATTAGTGGTCCTTACGTCTTCAATATTTACATGTTCATTCATCCATACCGTTCTTATTTAGCTGCAAGCGAACGGTTTCTCTTGCCTAAATGCCACATTGTGATAAACGCAATCACTCCGAATAATGCTAAGAAGATGAAAGCTAAGTGGCTTGTTCCTGTTAAGCTTGTCACATACGTAATCACTAATGGTGGGAAGAATCCTCCAAGACCACCCATCATTGATACGATACCGTTTGCGACACCTGCTTCTTTGTGGAAGTAATGCGGTACTAATTTGAATACTAAACCGTTACCGATACCTGCACATGCACTGATTGTTAAGCATCCGATTGTAAATAATAAGATACCATCAGAAATACCTAATAAGACAGCACCGATAATCATAATAATAAAGTCGACTTTTAATGCCATCACCGCATCAATTTTGTCCCCGATGATACCACCAAGCGGTCTAAGTAATGTCGCAATTGCGATAAAGACCCCTGCTCTGATTCCTGCGTCTACTGAAGTCAAATTGAAATGATCAACTAAGTATTTAGGTAAGAAGATACCAAATGCTACGAAAGAACCGAACGTAATGAAATACCATAAGCTTAAGTAATATAAACGTAAGTCTTTTAATAAGTCTTTCGCTTGTGCTACAAATGGAACCTTAACTTTAGGTTCTTTAGCATCTCCTAAGAAGAACATTATGATTGCGAATACTGCCATTAAGATTAAGTATAATCTCACTGTTGATTGCCAACCGATAACACCTGCTAATGGTGGTGCTAAGAATGAAGATACGGCTGTCCCTAAGTTACCCATACCGTAAATACCATTCGCTAAACCAACTTTTTCTTTAGGGAAATATTTAGGTAATGACGTTACCCCAACTGAGAAAGTCGCACCTGCTACCCCTAAGAAGAAGCCTGCAATCATTAACATGTTAACTGATGTTGCTGAACTTAATAAAAAGATAGGTACTAATAGAATAATAAAACTTGCGAAGAAGACCCATTTTGCGCCAATAACGTTTGTTAAATAACCGAATGGGATACGAAGAATAGATCCTAAAATAACTGGTATTGCGAGTACAATTGAAACTTGTCCGCTCGTAATTTTAATGTCTTCTGAAATCAGCGGCATCAATGGTGCAATGATACTCCATACCATGAAGCCGGCAACCAAACTCAACGTTTGGATGGTTAACTGTAAACCGCCTCTAGATTTGTTCATTTTTTTCACCCTAACATTACATTTTCATATCATATTTAATAAGAGCAGCAGTATCCTCCTGATGTGTTTTTTGAGTCGAAGTTATTTTATTCATCAGTTAAGGATACTGCTTACACTTAATAGTGTATTATTTAGGTGAATTATTGAACATAAGGGCATTCCCTTAAAACATTCGGCTTTTCCCTAATCCCTCTATTTTAGTTAAAATCAGCATGTTAAAGGCTTTTTTCATCACAATTTTTTCACATATTAGTCACATACTATTCAAATTGTTCGACTTTAAATTAAAAAAGAACTCATCTATTTTGATGAGTTCAATGTCATTCCTATTTTAAAAATCAAGCAATTTTTTCTTTAAGGCATACTCCACTAATTCTGGTTTAGATTTTAATTCTAACTTCTGCATAATATGTGTTTTATGTGCTTCTACAGTTTTCACTGAAATAAATAATTTTTCTGCGATGTCTTTATTTCCATAACCTTTGGCAATTAAAGGCAATACTTCTAACTCGCGTTTAGATAAAATACGAAACGGATCATTCGTATTTTTGCCATCTTGATCAGAATTATTCACAAATTCATTGACCAATGATGTCGTCATTTTAGGGTCAATATAAGTGTCGCCGCGATAAACCGTACGCACAGCTGAAATTAATTGTTCATCTGGTGCGTTCTTTAAAATATAGCCTTTCGCGCCATTTCTTAAGACATGGAACAGATATTCATCATCATCATACATCGTTAAAATAAGTATTTTTGTTTCAGGAAAACTTTCCATAATTTTACTTGTCGCAATCAAACCTGACTCCCCTGGCGGCATGCTTAAATCCATAATTAACACGTCAGGGCGATGCTGCATCACTTTTTGGTATGCTTCAACACCCTCAGCAGCAGTATCTACGACTTCCATATCCTCTTGGAAATTCAAGATCATAGAGAAGCCCGTTCTCACCACTGCGTGATCATCTGCAATAACAATTCTCAACATCAAGTCTCCTATCGTTTATCAGTTATTGGAACTTCTAACGTCACTATTGTACCACGTCCCACTTGTGAATCAATATTAACCGAACCATTGACTAATTCAGCACGTTCATTCATGCCGAATAATCCTAGGCCGGTTCCTTTGGCTTTATCACCTATATTGAATCCTGTACCGTGATCGCTCACTTCAGCGATAATGGACGCTTCTCCTAAGTGTAAGGAAACGTAAACTGTGTCTACTTGTGCATATTTCAGCGCATTGAATAATGCTTCTTGTACCACACGATAAACTACCGTTTCGATTTCGCTGTCAAAACGTTGTGCCGAAAAATCAGTATGATACGCAATATGCACACCATAGTTCTTTTCGAACTGTTTAAAGTAAGAGCGGAAAGCAGCGTCTAGTCCTAAGTCATCTAATGAAGATGGGCGCAGCTCTACAGATAAATTACGGACATCATCGATTAAACGTGACATAATGCCTTCAATACGCTTAGAATTATCAACCATTTCATCTTTATCTTGTTGATACTTTAATAAACGTAATTCAACGTCTACATTAATCAATTCTTGGACAATACCATCATGTAATTCTCTGGAAATCCGCTTACGTTCATTTTCTTGTGCTGAAATTGTTTTTTGCATCATCAAACGCTGATAACGTTTATCTTGTCGTTCAATCTGAGGAGAAACATTGTGTAGTGTAAATGCATAGATTTCATTGGCTGTATCGATGATTTCGTATGAAGCAGTGTATGGTTCAATTTTATTGTCTCGTGTGCGCATAAAGACTTGGAAGCTGCCTTTGCCGATTTCTAACGCTTCTAAGAAACAGTTTTCACATGACATAATATCAAACTCATTTGAATAACCTTCGCATCTTCTGCAAATCGCATTCGTCATTTGACTATAGTCATTTTCTTCAGAAAAGACCTCTTCCGCCGCTTCATTCAACGCGATCACTTGACCTTCCTTATTTAAAAACACCATTTTTTCATTGGTATTTAAATAATACTTGGTCAATAATTCTTGTAATTTTTCACGGTTATCAATTGATTTCATCTCTAAAACTCCCTAACCTGTGATTAATGCGAATCTCTTCACTGCCTTCAGGCAATGGACGCCCATTACGTTGACCTAGCAACAATGCGCCATACACACGATTATCATGCCATAAAGGAATGGCAACCATTGCTGTCAGTGATTCACTTAAAACAATCGGATAACTGAGCTTGTCGTTTGGACTCAGCACAGTATTGACATCATCGATAATCATTCTAGAGCCAGTTCGGATAACAAGACCAGCCAACCCCTTGCCAGGGCGCAAGACAATCAGCTGATAGCGGTTATTGAGATTGCCTGACGCATGTCTCCATTTGATGACTGCACTATGTGAGTCATCTTCAGGCAAAGCAATCGCCGCAAAATCAAACTGTTCTTCTTCTCTGATTTCTTCCAAAGCAGCTTGATAGTTAAAGTAACCCGTCGCAACTACACTATTCAAATTGTCTCCTCCTATCTATGTTTGACTTTGTTTCTGCGGTAAATAATGTAACTTCTGCTCGCATAAGTCAATGGTACACTCCACACATGAACCAATCTTGTGAATGGCCATAACGCAAAGATACCAAAACCAAGTAATACATGAAGTTTAAATGACCATGGCACATCTGTCATTAAATTTGCATCTGGTCCAAATGTGAATAATTGTCTGAACCATACAGAAATTGATGATCTATAATCAAAATCTGGCATAACCGCATTTGTTACTAACGTTGCATAGCACCCCATAAATACAAGAATCAACAAGAAAAAGTTTACAACCATATCTGATGCAGAACTAAGATGTCTGATATTCTTAACTGATACACGGCGTGACGTTAATAAAAACATTCCAATTAATGTTATTATACCAAAAATACTACCGATATATACAGCCCCGAAATGGTACATCTCATGGCTGACTCCCATTGCGCTGATCCATGATGGCGGGATTACTAAACCCACAAAGTGTCCGATTGCTACCGGGATAATCCCTAAGTGGAATAATAAACTGCCCCATTTCAAACGTTTCTTTTCAATAAATTCACTGGACTTTGCTGTCCAAGAGAATTGGTCATATCTAAAGCGGGCAATATGACCGAGAATAAAAATAGCGATACATAAATATGGGTATATGACCCACAAAAATTGATTAAGCATGCGGTGTCACCTCTTCACTTGGTTGTAAACATAATTTGAGTGTTTCTCTTAAGCCTTTAATTAAAGGTGCATACGGACTATCCATTTCTCTTAATTGATTCAGCATCGCAAATGTTCCATCTTCAATTACCATAATAATGAATTCGATATTGCCTTCTGCACGATCATCGTTTTGCCATTGTGCAGCGTATAAGAATTCAAGCATTAACGGTAAGAAGTCTGAAAGTTCATTATCGACCATATCGAGTCCGAACATTTCATAGAGTACTTTGAGTTTCGCTAACATTTGTCCGCGTTCTTTCTGCGTATCAAATTTATTGTAAGTCATATACAGCGGTGCTTCTTTATTAAAATCAAATGTATCTGTATACAGTTGTTTAATTTCAGTCAACGGATAACTTAGAATACGTTCACGATATTCCACCATCTCAGCATATGCTGGATGGTGACTATCGAAAACATCTTCAAATGTCTTAGGATGGAAAGTTAACTTTTCTGGAAAGTTCAATTGTTGCGCAAAATAACCGATTGACTCTTGATATTTATAAAAGTTATTCAGGTTAATCACGGAAAATCCCTCCATAGAAGCTTTCGTTATAAGCTTCTTGTCCAGTTTGTCCCGGTTTCATTGCTACTGGTGCGCCACAGCCGTCACAACCGCTTCCGCCGATTGTGTTATCGCTGAATTCATAACCTTGACTGCCTTGTGCAGCATAAGTGTCCATATATTGTTCTTTGTGAGATGTTGGGATTACGAAACGATCTTCATATTTCGCAATCGCTAATAAACGATACATATCTTTAGTTTGACGTTCTGTTAAACCAAGACGGTCTAAACGATCTAAATCGAAGTCTTTACCTGTCACTTGTGCACGCATGTAACTTCTCATCATTGCCATACGTTGTAATGCTTCTTTAACTGCTTTTGTATCACCAGCAGTCAATAAGCTTGCAAGGTATTCAATCGGTAAACGCATTTCTTCAATTGCAGGGAAGATTGCATCTGGGTTCTTGATTGAATCTTTACCTTCGAAGTAGTTCATGATTGGGCTTAATGGTGGGCAATACCAAACCATTGGTAATGTACGGTATTCAGGGTGTAATGGGAAAGCTAATTTGTACTCGATTGCCAATTTATAAACTGGTGAGTTTTGTGCAGCTTCGATCCATTCCATTGATACGCCGTCTTTTAACGCTTGTTCAATAACTTCTTCATCATATGGATTTAAGAATAAATCACATTGTTTTTCGTATAAATCTTGTTCATTTTCAGTTGATGCAACTTCATGTACACGGTCAGCGTCATACAGTAATACACCTAAATAACGCATACGGCCAGTACAAGTTTCTGAACATACTGTTGGTAAACCAGCTTCAACACGTGGGAAACAGAAAGTACATTTTTCAGCTTTGTTAGTTTTCCAGTTGAAGTAAACTTTTTTGTATGGGCATCCTGTCATACAGTAACGCCATCCACGACAAGCTTCTTGGTCAACAAGCACGATACCATCTTCGTCACGTTTGTACATTGCACCTGATGGACATGATGCTACACAGCTTGGGTTTAAGCAGTGTTCACATAAACGTGGTAAATACATCATGAATGTTTGGTCAAAGTCGAATTGGATTTTTTCTTCAATACGTTGGATGTTCGGATCTTCTGGCCCAGTTACGTGTCCGCCTGCTAAGTCATCTTCCCAGTTAGGACCCCAATGTAAATCCATTTTGTCACCAGAAATGACTGAGTGTGCAGTCGCAACTGGAGAATGTTTGCCTGCTTTTGCAGTTGTCAGATGTTCGTAGTTGTAAGTCCAAGGCTCGTAGTAATCTTTAATGACTGGCATATCTGGGTTGTAGAAGATTTTACCGAAAGCAATCTTAGACCAGCGGCTGCCCGCTTTAAGGTCTAATTTGCCTTTCTTGTTCAGTGTCCATCCACCTTTATATTTCTCTTGGTCTTCCCAGCGTTTCGGATAACCGACACCTGGTTTCGTTTCTACGTTATTAAACCAAATATATTCTGCACCCGGACGGTTTGTCCAAGTGTTCTTACAAGTGACACTACATGTGTGACACCCGATACATTTGTCTAAGTTCAATACCATGGCTACTTGTGCTTTAATCTTCAAGCCAATCTACCTCCTTCATCTTTCTCACTGCTACATAAACATCTCTTTGGTTACCAATTGGACCATAATAGTTAAAGCTATAGCTGATTTGGGCATAGCCCCCAACTACTTGCGTAGGTTTCAAGTGAATACGAGTCGGTGCGTTATGTGAACCGCCGCGCATTCCTGTAATTTCAGAACCCGGTGTTTGGATATGTTTATCTTGTGCGTGGTACATAAACATTGTTCCTTTCGGCATTCTGTGTGATGTAACGGCTCTTGCTGTAACAACACCGTTACGGTTATATACTTCTAACCAATCGTTATCGTTAATATCGTGTGCTTCTGCATCTTCCTTAGAAATCCAAACAACCGGACCACCACGGAATAACGTCAACATGTGTTGGTTATCTTGGTATGTTGAGTGAATATTCCATTTACCATGCGGTGTTAAATATCTTAAGACTAAGTTATCTTGACCGCCGATGACTTTCTTATCTTTTGTACCGAAGACCATCGGTGGTAATGTCGGTTTATAAACCGGTAAGCTTTCACCGAATTGCTGGAAGATTTCATGATCTAAATAGTAACTTTGACGTCCAGTCAATGTTCTGAACGGTACTAAACGTTCAATGTTTGTTGTGAATGGCGAATAACGTTTCTTACCTTTATTTGAACCAGAGAATACTGCAGTCGGAATCACTTCACGTGGTTGTGATGTAATGTTTAAGAATGTAATCTTTTCAGCACTGCGGTCACTAGAAATATCTGTTAAAGGCATACCTGTTTTATCTTCTAAGTCTTTATATGACGCTTGAGATAACTCACCGTTTGTTGCTGATGAAATATTTAAGATGACATCTGCAGCACGTCTTGCTGTATCAATACGTGGCAAGCCGTTTTTCACTGTATCGTCATTCCATGTACCAACGATATCTTTAGCTTCTTCGTATTGTTTTTTAACTGGGAAGCTGACACCGTGCGCACCTAACTTCGCATTTTCTAGTAAAGGTCCGACAGAAATGAATTTGTCATAGATTTCTGTATAGTTACGGTCTACAACTGAGAAGCCAGGCATTGTTTTACCAGGAATCGCTTCAACTTCGCCTTTTGTCCAGTCTTTAACTTTACCGTAAGGTGTCGCAATCTCTTGTTTAGAGTCATGCGCTAATGGTGAAGTCACCACATCTTTGAATGTACCTGGCATATGCACTTTCGCTAAATCAGAGAATGTCTTACTTAATGATTTGAAGATATCCCAGTCTGAACGTGATTCCCATAATGGGTCAATCGCTGGATTGAATGGGTGAACGAATGGGTGCATATCTGTTGATGATAAGTCGTGTTTTTCATACCAAGTTGCAGCTGGTAAGACGATATCTGCTTTTAATGGTGTTGAAGTCATACGGAAATCTAATGCAACAATCAAGTCTAATTTACCTTGTACTTCATCACGCCAGATCATTTCTTCAGGTTTATCTGTTTCGTTTGCTTCAGCAAGTAATCCAGAACTTGTTCCTAACATATGTTTCATGAAGTACTCTTGTCCTTTTGCTGAACTTGATAATAAGTTTGAACGCCAGATAAATAATGATTTCGGATGGTTCTTACGTAAATCCGGATCTTCAATCGCAAATTTCGTTTCGCGATTTTTCACAGAGTCAACAGCACGTTTTAAAATTGCTTCGTTGTTGAACTCTCCAGCATCTCTTGCTTCTTCACCGAACTTCAAGCTGTTTGTATCGAACTGCGGATAAGACGGTAGCCATCCTAAACGTGCAGCTGTTACGTTATAGTCAGCTGGATGTTGGTGTTTAATATTTTCTGCTAATGGTGATGCTAATTTATCGACACCAGACTCTTCATATTTCCATTGGTCTGTTGTGAAGTAGAACCAGCTTGTACCATTTTGTAAACGTGGCGGACCTTGCCAGTCTTTCGCGAAGGCAATTGTGCTCCAGCCTTCAATCGGACGACATTTTTCTTGTCCTACATAGTGTGCCCAGCCGCCGCCGTTTACACCTTGACAACCGCACAGCATAACTAAGTTTAAGACTGCACGATAAATTGTGTCTGAGTTGAACCAGTGGTTGATACCTGCACCCATGATAATCATTGAGCGGCCACCTGTATCAATTGCGTTTTGGGCAAACTCTTCAGCAACTTGAGTGACTACTTTTTGTTTCACACCTGTTACTTTTTCTTGCCATGCTGGTGTGTATTCTGTATCCGCATCATCATAACCTTTTGCTTCTAATTCATGTCCGAAACGACGTACACCGTATTGACTTGTCATTAAGTCGAAAACAGTCGCCACATATGTTGTTTCGCCGTTTGCTAATGTTACTTTACGTGCTGCAATCGGACGTTCGAAAATGCTGTTGCCAGCGTTATCGAAGTAAGGGAATTTTATAATTTTAATTTCGTGTTCATCGTCAGCTACTGTTAACGCTGGATCGATTTTAGAACCATCTTCATTTTCAAGCTTCAAGTTCCATTGCTTGCCTTCTTCCCAACGTTGGCCCATTGTGCCGTTAGGTACGATAATTTGACTTGATTCTTTATCAAATACAACAGGTTTCCATTCGTTGTTTTCTGATTCCATACCTAAGTCGCTTGCACGTAAGAAACGACCTGCTTTGAAGCCATCTTCATGTTTATCGAACATGATTAAGAATGGCATATCTGTATATTGTTTAGCGTAGTTAACGAACATTTCAGAAGGTTCATCTACGTAATATTTTTGCAAGATAACGTGTGTCATACCTTGTGCAATCGCTGCGTCTGAACCAGGGTTTGGTGCTAACCAGTTGTCAGCGAATTTCACGTTTTCAGCATAGTCAGGTGCAACTGAAACCACTTTTGTTCCTTTATAACGAACTTCTGTCATAAAGTGAGCATCTGGTGTACGTGTTAACGGTACGTTTGAACCCCACATAATGATGTAGCTTGAGTTGTACCAGTCACTTGATTCAGGTACGTCTGTTTGTTCACCCCAGATTTGCGGTGACGCTGGTGGTAAATCGGCATACCAATCATAGAAACTTAACATTTCTCCACCTAATAGGTTGATGAAACGTGCACCTGATGCATAACTGATCATTGACATCGCTGGAATCGGTGTGAAGCCTGCGATACGGTCAGGACCGTCTTTTTTGATTGTGTAAAGAAGTTGTGCTGCAATCAGTTGTAAAACATCTTTCCATGCGACACGGATGTGTCCACCTTTACCACGTGCACTTTTATAAATATCTGCTTTTTCTTTGTCTTCAACGATAGAAGCCCAAGCTTTAATCATATTACCTTCATTTTCTTCTAATGCTGTTGTCCAAAGTTCCCATAATTTCCCTCTGATGTATGGGTAGCGTACGCGAAGCGGGCTGTATTCATACCAAGAGAATGAAGCACCACGAGGACATCCACGCGGTTCGAATTCCGGCATGTCTGGACCGCAGCTTGGGTAGTCGATTTGTTGGTTCTCCCAAGTAATGACACCGTTTTTGACGAATACTTTCCAAGAACATGAACCTGTACAGTTCACCCCATGAGTTGTTCTGACTACTTTATCGTGACTCCAACGTTCACGATACATTTTTTCCCATTCTCTACTTTTATCTTGTAAAACAGACCAATTACCATTAAATCTTTCAGTCGGCTTAAAGAAGTTTAATCCAAATTTTGCCATCTCTAACATCCTCTCATCTCAATTACTTTGCTCACTAGGCTGTTAACTTCGTAAATACTGTTTACTATTTTTTCAACTTACTCTTATTGTACGATTTCTATTATGTAAGATGTATTAGGGATTCACCTATAACCTAGAGGGGATTCCCTATGTTTTTTGAACAACACAAAAAAGCAGCACCCTCTTAGTAAGTGGCACTGCTTATACTTAAGATATTTTTTCTATGCTTTCACAATTTCTGTAATGTCATCCATCTGCATAAAGCGGTAGATTAAATCTAATTGACTTTGATGATAAGTGTCTCCGCTATTCGGATCAATCATGGCCCAACCGCCAGCATCATAAATTTCAAATGCTTTTTCAATAGCCGCTTCTCTCTCACCTGTAACGATACATTGTTTACCGAAATACTCAGGCAAGTGATCAGACTCAATATATGTGGCACCTTCTGTTAAGCCCATCGCATCTCCGACTAGTAAAATACCTGGTGCATCTTCAGGTGCAGCATCTCGTACATCTTCTTCAATCGTAGACAGATGTCCGCGAATAATCACTTGATTCGCATAAGAAACGTTGAAAATGGCACAAATCGGGTAATCTTTGCCGACTTGTCGATAAATTTGTTCAATAATCTTATGCAGACGCTTGATACCCATGTAAATAGCTAAAGTTCCGCCATCAATCAATGAAGCAATATCAATTTCTTCTTCTTTTGAATCTTTAAAGCTTCCAGTTGTGAATGTCACACTCTTAGAGACGTTACGACTTGTTAAACCAATACCTAAAACAGCTGATGCTGCACTGGCTGTCGTAATCCCTGGAACAATTTCACAAGGAATATCATGTCCTTTTAAAGTTTCCACTTCTTCTTGTACACGCCCAAAAATCGCAGGGTCGCCTCCCTTTAGACGAACGACCCTTTGATGTTTGTATGCTGAATCTACAATGATGTCATTGATTTCACCTTGTTGAATATGTCGGCTGTACGGCTTTTTACCTACATCGACAATTTCAATACCAGGAGGTGCGAGTTGCAAGATAAAGGGATTAACTAATCGATCGTAAAGGACAATATCCGCAGTACGGATTAAATGTTCTGCTTTACGTGTCAATAAATTAGGATTCCCTGGCCCAGCACCGACCAAGTACACATGCCCGGTCGTGCTTACAGCCATAAATACACATCTCCATCTTCAACTTCTACTGTATAGACCTCAACGCAACCTTCATCAGGGTCTTGGACAAGACCCGTTTTTAGGTCGATTTGAGAGTCGTGAAGCGGACAGAATACAGTATGACCTGCTACTGTCCCTTCAGATAATGGCCCTTGTTTATGCGGACACACATTATTAATCGCATGAATTGTACCGTCTTCTGTTAAGAACAATCCAATTTGTTTATCTTTCACAATGACTTTTTTACCGATTAAGGGTGTTAAGTCATCTAACGCCGCTACTTTAATTTTTTCTAACGTATGCATACTTACACCTTCTCTACTTCAAAGATTTTTTGATCTTCGCGATCATTTACAATTTCAGACCATGGCTCTTGTTCAACTGCACGTTTTGCTTCCATGATACGCTCATATAATGCATCTTGGTTTTCAGGGTTTAAGACATATTCTTTAACCACATCGAAGCCCATTCTTTCTAACCAAGGTGCTGTACGTTCAGTATAAATACCTGTTTCACGGTAATACTGCATGTACGCGCCGCATAGTTTGATTACATCATCTTCAGTTTCTACTGTAGTTAAGAATTGACCTTTCACAACTTCAGTACCGCCGTTACCGCCGACATAGATTTGGAATCCATTTTCTACACCGATAACACCGAAGTCTTTTACGCCTGATTCTACACAGCTTCTTGGACAACCAGATACACCCATTTTGAATTTGTGCGGTGTATCGATATATTCGAATGTTTTCTCTAAGCGGATACCAAGACGTGTTGTATATTGTGTACCGAAACGACAGAATTCTTTACCGACACAGCTCTTAACAGAACGTGTTTTCTTCGCGTATGCTGATGCTGAACGCATGCCTAAATCTTTCCATACTTTCGGTAAGTCTTCTTTCTTAATACCATATAACCCAATACGTTGTGAACCTGTTACTTTAACTAGAGGTACATCATATTTCTTCGCAACTTCACCTAAACGGATTAATTGATCAGGGTTAGTCACACCACCACGCATTTGTGGGATAACTGAGAATGTACCGTCATTTTGGATGTTTGCGTGGTAACGTTCGTTTGCGAAACGAGATGCTTTTTCATCTTCGTGTTCATTTGGATAAATCATATTTAAGTAGTAGTTGACTGCTGGACGGCACTTAGGACAACCGCCTTCAGTTTTCCATCCAAGCACATTACGTACTTCTTTAGATGTTTTCAGACCTTTAGCACGGATTTGAGTCACGATTTGATCACGTGTTAAATCTGTACACTCACAAATACCAGCAGGTCTTGATGCGACAAACGCGCCGCCTAATGTATGTTCTAATAATTCACCAATTTGCGGTTTACATTTACCACAAGAGTTACCTGCTTTTGTAGCTTTAGTCACTTCCGCAACAGATGTTAAACCATCTTCTACAATCGCATTGACGATTGTACCTTTAGTTACACCATTACAGCCACAGATTGTTTCTTCATTATCCATGTCCGCAACAGATAAACCTTCTTCTTCGCCAGCTTTGCTTAATAATGAAACTAATGTGTAGTCTTCGATAGATTCACGTTTTTTCATCATATTGAAGAAACGCGTACCATCATCTGTATCACCGTATAATACCGCACCTACAACACGTTCACCTTTTAAGAAGATTTTTTTATAGATATGATCTTGACTGTTGTAGATTTCAACACCTTCAACTTCTTCATCTTCTTGAATTTGACCCGCACTGTATAAGTCACAGCCTGATACTTTCAATGATGTGAATGTTGTTGAACCTTTATAGCCGTCTGTATCACGGTCAGTTAAGTAGTCAGCTAATACTTTACCTTGTTCATATAAAGGAGCGACTAAACCATAAACTTTGCCGTTATGTTGCGCACATTCACCTACTGCGTAAATGTTTTCATCACTTGTACGCATGAAGTCATCCACAACAATACCGCGTTCTACATCTAGACCAGAGTCTTTCGCTTCTTGAACAAATGGACGAATACCAACAGCCATAACAACTAAGTCAGCTGGTAATTCTCTGCCGTCTGCTAAACGGATACCTTCAACGTCGTTTTCACCTAGAATTTCTTTTGTATTCGCACCTAATTCAAAGCGCATGCCTTGTTTTTCTAAGTCTTCACGTAACATTTCACCTGCTTGACGGTCTAACTGCATTTCCATTAACCATTCAGCTAAGTGAACAACAGTAACGTTCATACCTTGGTCAAGTAAACCTCTTGCACATTCCAAGCCAAGCAAGCCGCCACCGATAACGATTGCTTCTTTTTTCGTTTGCGCAATTTCAATCATACGTTCTGTGTCTTCAATCGTACGCCATCCGATTACACTTGGTAATTCATGACCTGGAATCGGTAAGACAAACGCATTTGAACCTGTCGCAAAGATACAAATATCATATGGAATCTCTTGTCCTGATTCAGTTTCCACTAATTTTTGTTCACGATTAACGCGTGTCGCACGTTCTCCTGTAATAAGTGAAATGTTATTTTCCTCATACCATGAGTAAGGATTCATGATTGTTTCATCAACCGACATTTTCTTTTGCAAAATGTTTGATAACATAATGCGGTTATAGTTTGGATAAGGTTCTTTCCCTATAATTGTGATTTCATATTTATCTTTGTCTCTCTCTAAAATCTCTTCAATTGTTCTGACGCCGGCCATACCGTTACCGATCATGACTAACTTAGTTTTTGGCATCCTTATTCCCTCCCGTATTCTTCAGCTAAAAATTGTTGAATCGCTTGTGCCACATGTTTCGCTTTTTTATAATCTCCGCCATTTGAACGGACACTGATGGATAAATCTTCAAACTCAAATTCTTTCATATTAAAAAAGTCAGATCGTTCTTTATCCCCTGTATGGTTAACCAACTGTGTCGGTTTAGTATCTTTCTTGATCTGATCGTTGATTTCTGGTGAGTCTGTTGCGATAATCACGACATCTGCGTTTTCAATATCTTCCTTCGCATAGTCTTTTGTGATTAATTTCATATTGGGGTAAGACTCTTCAAAAAATTCTGGCAAAAAAGATTTGGAAATAACTGTAACATCTCCGCAATTGGCTTTTGCCAGTTGTTTAAACTTACGGTATCCGATTCTGCCTCCGCCGACTAATACTGCATGTTTCTTTGACAAATCCAGTTGTATAGGATACATATCAAACCGCCTCTTTCTGATTCAATCTATCAATTAACATCTCATCTAACTCCGGTTCAAAATTCAACGCTGAAGCGATTGTAATATTGGATTCTCCTTTTATTTTCTCGATTTTTTTCTTAATCTTATTGACCAAGAAACCATCATAAAAGAAAATTGGAATCACATAGATTTGGTCATAATCCTCTTTTATTTCAGGGAGTAACCCCTCAAATTGTTTATCCCCATAAAACATCATGGTGTAGACCGGTAAATCTGTAGTAATTCGTGTCGCAATATCATCGATTTCAGCATCAGGCTCTGTCACAATCGGACTGCCGTGCCCAATCAAAACAATTGCGGAACCAGGTGTATGTGCATCTGGCCATGCTTCGATACGTTGATTGATCCATTTAGTTAAACTTGGATGGTCGCAAAGGGGCTGACGTATTTCATACGTAATACTTGGAAACATCAGTTGCATCTGACGCATCACTTCAGGCAAATCTTGTAAGTAATGTCTGCCAGAAAATAATAAAAGCGGCACAATCACAAAGGAAGTTTCACCCTCCCATAAATGTTTACGTATTACCTGAGGTAATGAAAGTTCATCACTCTCGATAAACGCAACATCAAATGTGCCTTCTATTTGTTGTGCAACACTGTCAAGCTCCTCCATCAATAATTGATTTTGTTTGCCACGTCTCATTCCATGCATAACGACAATGGTTTGTGTCATATGCATTTCCCCCCTTTAATTGCATTGTACCTTAAATTTTGAGTTAATGTGAATGCATTCACATAATTAATATAAAAATAGGGAATCCCCTTAGCTCTATCTTGAGGGGATTCCCTGACGTATTCAACTATTTATATGTGAAAACATAAAAAATTAAAAAACATTACATCATCTGCTGCATATTCTTTTATTATTTTTGTTGATCTAAGTAGTGATTACGTTTTCCGTTAAAGAATGCATAAAGCAGACCTACGAAAATACCGCCGCCGATATAGTTTCCGATAAATGCGAAAACAATATTTTTTAAGACATCTAACCAAGCTAATGCGCCGATATTGTAGAACATCATACCTGAGAATAAGTTAGCGTTGTAAACAACGTGTTCATAGCCCATGAATACGAAGACTACAACACCACATGCGATAAAGAAGCCTTTTGATAAGCCGTCTTTAAACTGCATAGATACGTAAATACCGATATTGATAAAGAAGTTTGCGAAGATGGCTTTCACTAAAATACCATCCCAAGTGCCAAGGATTGTTTTCTTATCGACAATACCTGTCAACGCTTTAACCATTTCTGGAGTCATAACGCTTGTGAATTTCATTAAACCGAATAACACAAAGCCTCCGACAATGTTTCCTAGGAAACATACGAAAAACAGCCATAAGATTTTACCGATTGGTACTGATTTATAATACGCACCAGCAGTCATATACATAAAGTTACTCGTCAAAAGTTCTGAATTCGTTAATACAATTAATACTAAGGCTAAACTGAATGAAACAGCTCCGATAAAGTTGATTGTTCCTTCATTTAAACCAGTGTGTTGTGTTTTCATCGCAAGCATAAATACTGCCACAATTGATAATAAGAAACCTGACATCATAGATTTTAAAAAGTAACGTGCAGGGGTTTTGCTTAACATTACTGATTTCATTTGTGATGAACTGACTACGCTATCCATCGTTTCGCGTGAAGTATATGTATCTTCAACCGTTTTATGATTTTGCATAACCATAAAAAACTTTCCCTCCCATAATCTAATCAAGATGTATCTAGTATATTATTAATTTAAGCCGATGCCTACCCTTTATTTAAATCTTCCTATATCTAATATTTAAATAATCTGTTCAGACCAATCAATTTTAAAATTATGTAAATGTTTCTTTGAAATTATGGGAAATTAGAAAAGAAAAAATACTGGAACAAAAACGCTCCAGTATTTCCATATCAATTATTTAGCTTGTTTTTGTGTTTTACGTTTAACCATCCATTTTAAGCCAGCTGAGAAGATACCACAGCCTGCGATTGTTCTTAATGTCCATTTCAATCCGCTATTTGAAACGCATTTTGATGGGAAAATTAAGGATGGAAGTAATGTACTGATAACGTAAAGAATCACAACTTTTACGTAACGCTCGTTCATTCATCTCACCTCTTTTATGTTAACAATTATAGTTTAGCACTTTCAAATGAGATTGAATATCACTTAGCGCAGAAATCGGGGAATCCCCTATCACTGTTTCAGGAGTTCTTCTAACTGATCCAATGTACTCTCCATACCTTGTTCGACACCCATTTCCATTAGTTGTTTCGCTGCTTCTTCTGAAGGCATCACTGACACAGAACGTACTTCTGTCTGATGAGTTCCTTGTGATGTTAAATAGATTTCCACACGCATACCATGCATTTTTGTATCCACATGACCTTTTTCATCTGCGAAATAATCACGATAAATAATTTTGCTTGGAGCTTCTATCATTTCATAGTGTTGTACAGTATAACTTTGAGCGTCTGGCATCGTTATTTTAAAGAAATTCTTTCCACCTGCTTTTGGATTAAATTCAAAGACTTGTATCTCCCCCCCTTTAGGAAAGAACCATTGTTCAAATTTTTCTTTTGTAGTATAAGCATTGAATACCTGTTGTATCGGCGCATCAAATGTACGCTTGCCGATAATTTCATTACCTTCTCTTGTGACTGTCACATTTACACTTCCTTTAATGTTGATTTGAATGTCTTGATAATCTTTTCCCAAATAACAGGCATATCATACCATTTCAAAAGCAAAAAATGCGCATAAAAAAACTGGAATACAGCATTCCGCCATATTCCAGTGAGTAGGAAAAGATTAGTCTTCTACGATAAATTCTACGTCAGCTTCGAATTTAACGTCTTTACCGATTAATACGCCGCCAGTTTCTAATGTTTGGTTGAATGTCATACCGTATTTTTCACGGTCAACTTTACCTGAAACTGTGAATCCAGCTACGTTAGTATCGTTTAATGGGTTTTTACTTACGCCTTCAAAGTCAACATCGAAAGTTTCTTCATGTGTTTCGCCTTTGATTGTTAAGTCTCCTGTTACTTTGTCTTCAGAAGCTTCTTTGATTACGAATTTGATTTCTGGGTGCTCATCCGCTGCGAAGAAATCATTTGTGCGTAAGTGGTTGTCTCTGTCTTCTTGGTTAGTGTTGATTGATTTTACATCGATTGTTGCTTCACCTTTAAGTGTGCTGAAATCGTTTAAATCACCTGATAGTTCTACGTTAAATTGATCGAATGCACCTTTCACTTTAGAAACCATTAAGTGTTTCACTTGGAAAGCTACAGATGAATGTGCTGCGTCAAAAGTAAATTTAGTCATAAAACAAACCTCCAATTTTTATTTGTATACTTAGTATACCACATATATTTAATATATCAACAGTTTTGTCTAAATATTTTCGTTCTATTTTTCGCCTACCCGATTTCTATTAAGATATCCTTAACTTTAAAATAAAAAAACACGCTATTCGATGTGAATAGCGTGACGTTTTAAAACTGTGGCACTTTGATTTTATCTAATTGATTGCCGATAACTACAAGATATTGTTCTGTCTGATTTTGTAAATCTATCGGTTCTATTTCCAATTGACCTTCAGCATATTGTACTAATTGTAATTGAGGATGTTCTGCAAGTTGTATAAAGCCTTTTGCGCGATATGTCGATTGAGGTAAAGTTTCAAACCATTTAACTAAATCTTCAAGTTTAACCGAATGTTTAAACGCAAAATAACGATGACCGATACCAGAATGTGCATGACCTAAGTCACAAGCTTGAGGTATAGTTTCTGCTTTAACTTGTACTTCATTAGAAAAGACTGTGCTCGTTTCAAATTGACCAAAACTGCCGACAGATATTTCTGCATCTTGATTAAGAATCGTTAAATCAGAAAGTATAGGGGCAATATCTTCAGGCTCACATCGATCGATTTTGTTGATAAAGAGATGTGAGCAATACGACAATTGATCATAATACAGCTTTTGCATATCGCCTGGATAACTTTCAACACGTTGATATAATGTCGCATCTACTACACCGATCACACTGCGGATAGTAGAAATAGGTGCAAGCACAGGCGTCAAACAGGCATCTATCACTGACTGTGTATGCGCAATACCGCTACATTCCACAAAAACTACATCTGGCTGATAATCTAAATAAATCTGATGTAATTGTTTTGATACATCTGCTTTCATCGCACAACAGATACAACCTTCAATAATTTCGTCCATCGGTACTGAACCTTCAACCAGTTGACTGTCGACACTGGCTTGACCGAAATCATTCATAATCACAGCAGGTTGCAACTCTTGTTGAAGTGCAGCTTTAATTAAATGATTTAAAGTGGTTGTCTTACCGCCGCCTAGAAATCCGCCAATAATAATAATATCCATGTAATTGCCTCTTTCCATTTAAAGATAGAAATTAAATTAAAACACCTGCTAATAAAGCAATGGCTAATGTTAAAACGATTGATGTGACCATTTGTTTACCAATAATCGCTCCGCCTTGTTTTAAACCTAAATGTTTCGCCATCATTGAAACAGTCACCATACATGATGAAAATGTAGAACTGAAGAAAACTAAAACCAATAAACTGGCTGGTGATAATGATTGTAAAACTGCACCATTACCAAAATTAAATAACAACATACCGTCTTTTCGTATCATTGAGAATAAGATCCCTGGTGCCATACTATCTGGAATATGAAGTAAGTAAAGTAATGGCGTGAAGATTGTAGAAATCACCGTCAAAATTGGTGTCAAAGCTAATAAGCTCACAACAATACAGATACCAATAAAGATCGGTAATGCCTGCATCAGGAACATCTCAATCGTACCCCAAATTTGTTTCAGCAAGGGTTTTAGCCTCGGCCACTTCAATTGATTGCGATACACCGGTGGTGTTACATGAAAACTATTTTGTTTACGATACCATAATTTATTATGCAGAATACCCCCTGCAAAGACGAGCAATAAATAAGGCGCAAACAACCATGAATGTTGGGCAGCGCTAAAGATAGATAGTGTCGCACCAATTTGATAACTGCACGATGAACCAAAACTGATAATACTCATACAGCTTGTTTTAGTACAAGCGCTACATTGACTATTTGCTTGTGTAATAGCTGCCGCATTACAACCAAAACCTTCTAAAACCGGAATAATATCTTGACCATCCAACCCTACTTTACGCATCGTGGGTTCAATCGACCACACCACAAACTGTTTTAATTGTGTTTGATCAATCACCGCAGTGGAAATTCCAATCATTACGACCACAGGCAATGCCCATACTAAGGAATAAATACCTAATGACAACACACCGTAATCACCGTACAGTACTTGGTTCAACCATTGAAATGATGTGTGCGCATGCGTGGTCATCATTTCTATCCAATGGGAAACATATTGATTTTGAAGCCAATCCGAAAAGTGATACGCCAAATAAATCGGTAAAGCAAACATAAGGAAGATAATTAACCAACCTAGTAAAGTATCATGGAACTTTGGATGATGTTGACGACTAGCTTCTACATACGCTTTTAATTTCTGTATATCGTATTGTGTTTGCGTACTATCTGAAACGACCGCTTGATATGGTGAAGCGTGAATATGTTCCTTCGTAATAAACTGGCGCAGCAAAAATTGCTGCGCAGTTGTTAAATGTTTAAAACCGATCAACTTCAACTGATGTGTGCCATCTGGTATATCAGTGGTTTGCCCGTTTGCTAAGTTGAATTTAACTTCTAGCATGAGCAGTCCACTTCACAGCAGCTGTAGTCATCTAAATACATATTATTGTTTTTATAAACTTCAACCGCTTCCTCATTAATTTCTAATGCTTCTCTTTCTAACACTGTTGTCGCAAGCACCGCAAAACGTGCACGGAATTTATAGATATAACATAAAATCGCATCCGCATGACGTACAGTTGGGCCGATTAAGAAGACATTTGGATAGCGTGTTGATTCATCATTATCTGTTAACTCAATGTCACCATCTTGTGTACTGAATAGTTGTTGGACTAATGGATTCGTTGTCGCATCAAAACCAGTTGCTAAAATCGGTTCATTTTTTGATGTTGCTTGCTTACCATTATTAAACTGGATCACATATTTACGGTCTACATCAGAAAATGAAATTTTAGATGCAGTGTAACCCACATTCAATTCAATCATAGCGCCTTGTTGGACTGCTTTACGTAAGCGTTGATGCGTATATGGTGATAAACGAATACTTGGATCAGCATGTTCATCTTCTAAACCTGTTGAATGCGTATAGATAGAAACTTGCTTTCCTTGTTCAGCCATACAAATCGCCGCATCAAAGGCACTTTCATTACCGCCGATAATGATATATTCATCACCCGGCATTTTCGTAAAGTCTTCTACTTCGCTATAATGCTGACCATACTTAAATGGTTTACGCGCAAATGAGAAATCTCCTGTCGCTACAAAGATATATTCACTTGTGATTAAACCTTGATTTGTTTCAATTTCATAATGTCCGTCGACAAACTCAACTTTTTCAACGGCAGTATCTTCTTGTATCGGAAGTTCATAGTGTTGGGCTACTGTTTGTAAGTAATCTGCGTACGTTTCACCTGAAACGTGTTCTTCATTAAATGTATAAGCTGGAGAAGTTTCAGTAGACACGGCATTAATGTCCGGCATACCAAAACCATTTGTTGTGAATGAAGGGGTAATTGTTCTTGTAGACTTCGGCCAATTTAAGAAAGATTGTCCGACCTTACCTTTATCAATCACAATCATATCATTATCATCTAAACCTATTTGTTGGAACGCAATTGCCATGCCGACACCTGCTGCACCTGCACCTATAATTGCTACACGGTAATGTTGCATTATTTATTACTTCCTTTCCTTATCTCTCTATCAATCTCTATATAAACTTAAATCGTAATCGTTACGTTTTATATCAAAGTATTTTATCACTTACACATACTAAAGACAAGAATAGGAAATCAGATTAAATATAAAAAGACAGTTTGCATCGTGACGCCTCACCACACAAACTGTCTTTTGAACTTATTCTTCTAGTAATTTTTTATAGTCTTTAAATTGATAGGGGTCTTTTACAATCTGTCCATCAATATAAACTACTGGTACTGTGTCTATCTTTTTCTCTTTCGCTAAAGCTTTTTCTTTTTCAGCTGCTTTATATGACTTGCTGTCTTTGGTTTTATAATCTTTTTTAATCTCTGCTTTTGTTTGTTTTGAGATATTGAGTTCATCAATCAGACCATCTAGTAATTTTTCATTAATCCACGGTTTTTTATGATCTTTTGTTTCAGGTTGTTCTGTATAGATTTTTTGTTGGAAATTTAAATATTGTTTCGGCGCATAAATTTTAACCGCATGTCCGGCACGTGAACCGATAATTGAATCCTTACCTAAGAAAGCCACATTAACCATTTGATAATCAGCTTTACCTTTATCGATATAATCTTTCTTCAGTGTCGGCATGATATGGTCTTCTACTTTCTTGCAGTAAGGACATTTATAGTCCGCGAACTCTACAATTTTAATTTTATCGCCTTTACCTGCTAAATCAGGATCTTTTTGAGAACAGCCTTGAACAATGACTGCCAAAATAACAGTACTAATAAATAATAACCATTTTTTCATTTCATTTACGCCTCGATTCATGAGTTTTACTTCTTTGATGCGAATCGACTTCTTGTCTTATATTTTTTCTACTCACTCTATTTTTATACTCACAAACCTCATCATACACCTGAAAGCATCACCTTTCTAGTTTGAAACGACTTAAATAAAAATAAAAAGCCTTCGATTATGAATTAACCGAAGACTTCCTATTATTATTGTTCTTGAATTACATTTAAGAAGCGTTGTAATGCTTCTGTTTTAGGATGTTCAAACAACTCAGATGGAGGACCTTGTTCACCAATCTGACCTTCATTGATAAAGACAGTTTTATCTGAGACTTCCTTCGCAAATCTCATTTCATGCGTGACGATAACCATCGTCATACCTTCTTGAGCAAGTTCTTTGATAACACGTAAGACTTCAACCACTAACTCTGGATCCAGTGCTGAAGTCGGTTCATCAAACAACATCACTTTAGGGTTCATCGCTAATGCTCTCGCAATCGCCACACGTTGTTGTTGACCACCAGATAAAGCAATAGGATACTGATCTTTCACATGCGTCAAACCTACTTTTTCTAGTAAGTGTTCAGCACGGGCTTTCGCTTCACTTTTAGCCATTTTCTTTACGACAATCAAGCCTTCCATGACATTTTCAACTGCTGTTTTATGGGGGAATAAATTATAGTTTTGGAATACCATGCCAGATTGTTTACGTACACGAATTTGTGATTTCTTATCCTCATTCGTATAAGTTTCACCATTTACAAAGACTTGACCTTCTGTCGGTAATTCGAGCGCATTCATCATACGTAATAAAGTTGTCTTTCCTGAACCAGAACGTCCGATTAATGTTACAACTTCACCTTCAGCGACTTCTAAGTCGACACCTTTAATCACTGTTTTATCTCCAAATGCCTTTTTGATTCCTTTTAATTCAATCATGCGCGATACCCTCTTTCTAAGTAAGCTTCATAGTATGACTGAATCACTGAGATAATAAAACATACTACCCAGTACATTAAAGCAACCAGAATATAAATTGTTAAATATTCATAAGTTGTTGATGCAACTTCTTGTGCTTTTCTGAACATTTCAGCTACTAAGATAAACCCAACTAATGATGTATCTTTCAATAAATTTAAGAAAGTATTACCTAATGACGGTACCGACACTCTGATTGCTTGAGGCAAAATAATACGTCTGATTGTTTGACTGTAATTCATACCAATTGAATATGCCGCTTCTGTCTGACCTTTCGGAATAGACATAATACCACCACGAATTATCTCAGATGCATAAGCACCTACATTTAAAGATAATCCTATAATCGCAGCCACAACTGAAGGCAGTGTCCACTGGGTATCTGGATTATTCGTAATCAATCTGCCAAGTTCCGGCAAACCATAGAAAATGATAAAGAGTTGTACAATCATCGGTGTGCCTCGAATAATTGAAACATAAACACGTGCAATACTACGCAATATCTTACTTGTAGAAATACGCATTAAAGCTGTAAACAATGCGATAAGTAAACCTAATACAAACGTTACCAGCGTAATGGGAATAGAATATTTTAATAAACCGCCAAGCATCGGCAAGAATGCTTGTTGTGCTGCGTCCCATGCGTGTTGCTGCTGGTCATTTAGCACAATCGCATTAAGGTTTAGAAACATCTTGACCAAACCATTTCTTACCTATTTTAGCTAACTCACCATTTTTCTCTAATTTATCTAAAGCTTTGTTAACTTCTTTGATCGTTTTGTCATCTGTTTTCTTAGAGAACGTGAATGCTGTTTTACTTTTTTCTGCATTGCCTTCAATCACTTTAATTTTCGCATTAGGTTTTTGCTTAATATAGTCTAAGTAAGATAAATTATCGTTAAATGTACCGTCTGCACGATGAGACTGAATCAAATCTACAGATTGGTTAAAACCATCTACTTTTACTAATTCAGCACCTTTTTTCTTCGCTAACTCACCGAAGTTAGATGTGAATGTTTGTGCCATTTTCTTACCTTTGACATCATCAAAACTTTTGATGTCTGTATTATCTTTGTTCACAACCAAAACACCTTTAGAGAATGTGTATGGTTTCGAGAATTTATATTTTTGTTCTCTTTCTTTATTAATACCGACTTGGTTTGCGATCACATCAAAACGACCTGAATCTAGTCCAGCAAACATTGAGTCCCATTGTGTTTCTTTAAATTTAACTTTATAACCCATTTCTTTCGCTACTGCTTTAGTAACATCGATATCATAGCCAGTCAGCTTACCTTCTTTATCATGGAAAGTAAAAGGTGCATATGTACCTTCTGTCCCAACTACAAATGTTTTATCATCTTTATCTGATGACTTTTTATCATTTGAACCATTGCCGCATGCTGCGAGTGCCACCGCAATAACTAGTGTGAATACTGCTAACAAAATTTTCTTCATAACATTTCTCCTTTTATCCTTATCAATCTAATCGGAATACTTAATATTTTAAGTCAAGTCATAACTTCCGTCAATACAAATTACTCAGACTTAACCGATTTAAAATGTGACGATATTGAGAACGTTTCTCAATTAATTTTATAAATCGTAATCACTCCTATTTATAAACATGTATTTATCATGCATAATAGGAAATACGATTAGGAGGCGAAAGAAAATGAAACAAGATTTAGCAACAGCAAGACGTAATTTAAGTAGCCCGAATATCAAAACGCGTAAACGTGCGTTAAAGATTATCAAGGCACATAAACGTAATAATAAATAACGTTTTCCATATACTTTGCAAATGATCCTTTAACATTAATTTTCACAGATTTTATGTCCAAGACGTTTTTCACAAACACTTATTTGTGCTCTACCCATTAAGCACACCTCTGCAGCTGGATATAAACAGTATTTCAAAAAACATTCCCTTAACTTTTTATTCCTAGACAATTAATAGTTGTAGTCTATTAAACGCGATTGGTCATTTGCAAAATTATAGCCTGAGCACCCTACTTCCAAGGTTGCTCAGGCTTTTTACATATATGAAAAAAACAGCGGTAAAATAACCGCTGCCCTTTCATGATTCATCTATTGCTTTATAAATATCTTTTAGAAACAAAGTTCAAGTTGTCATCTAATTCATAGATTAAAGGTGAACCTGTTTTAATTTCATAACCTACGATATCTTCATCAGATACCCCTTCAATATGTTTGATTAACGCACGTAATGAGTTACCGTGTGCTGAAACTAATACTGTTTTACCAGTTAAAAGTTCAGGCGCAATTTGATCATCCCAATAAGGAATAACGCGTGTTAATGTATCTTTTAAACTTTCTGAAGTCGGTACAACACGTGCATCTAAATCACTGTATTTACGATCAGCTAAATCTGCTTCACGTTGTTCTGCTGTAGCTTCTGGAGGTGCGATGTCATAAGAACGACGCCAAATATGCACTTGTTCTTCACCGAATTCTTGACGTGCAGCATCTTTGTTTAAACCTTGTAATCCACCGTAGTGTCTTTCATTTAATCTCCAAGTTTTATGAACTGGAATAAATAATTGATCAGAGCGTTCAAGTAAATAGTAAGTTGTTTTGATAGCTCTTTTTAATACGGATGTGAAGGCAACATCAATTTTGATTCCTTCTGCTTTTAAGCGATCACCTGAAGTCGTTGCTTCTTCTTTACCTTGGTCAGATAAATCAACATCTGTCCATCCAGTAAATAAATTTTCTGCGTTCCAAATACTTTGACCATGTCGGCATAATATTAATTGAGGCATATATACCCTTCCTTTCTTCTAAGAAAAGCGCTCAATTTGATATACATCACTTTTCATCTCATATTTTACCACTTTTTTATACAACATCTCATAATTTTTAGCTTAAAATGAAAAGATAGAAAATTTGTCACATTTTTACTCTATAAAAACAAAATGATGAACATATGTCGCTTGATGTTAAATCTCTTCAAATAAAAACAGTACCTAAGCAATGGCTTAGGTACTGTTTACCCTATTTATGAATGATGCACTTCATGAGATTCTTCTTCAGGATGATATGGTTCTGGATGTACGTAAACCGAAGATACACCTTTACTATGCATATGTGTTTCAACTCGGTCACAAATAGCATGCGCTTCTTGTAATGTTAAGTCTGGTTCTACCGCAATGGTCACATCCACGAATACACTGCTGCCGTGATAACGTCCTTTAATACTGTTGACCGCAATGACATCTGACACTTCTAACACATCT
>NZ_KV820915.1:238538-243561 GCF_001815505.1 Staphylococcus sp. HMSC072B07
GACACTTCTAACACATCTTGACGATAATTTTCTAAGTCACGTTCATTAAATCCATCACTTAATGTGAAGATTGCTTCTCTGAAAATAGAAAAGCCTGTATAAACGATTAACGCACCTAAAATCGTTGCGAGAATAATATCGACAATCGGTAAACCGAATTGTGTAAATATCAAGCCGATACCAGTTCCTAAACTGACAATACTGTCAGACATGTTGTCTACTGCCGAAGAATGGAGTGAGCGGCTTTTGGTTTGTTTTGCTAAACGGAAATTATAGTAAGACACACCAAGCATGACAAACCCACTGACAATACTGACAATAATCGTAATCGGTGTCGGTGTATGATAATCATTTAAAAACAAACGCGGGAAGTTTTGCATCATAACTTGAACCCCGACGAACATAATAATGAACGAAACAAGTAATGAAGCAATGTTTTCTGATTTTAAATGACCATAAGGATGATTACGATCAGCAGGTTTGATTGAAATTTTCAAACCGACAATAACCGCAATTGAAACTAAAATATCAGTCATATTGTTTAATGCATCGGCTCTGACTGCCGCAGAATGATACAACGTACCTACAACATATTTAACAATAGATAGTACAATATAGGTTACTAAACTTAAATACGCACCTTTTTGTGCGCGTTGTAAATTAAGTGTTTGCGACATGGAATGTCCCACCTTTTCTTTAATTCATGTTTAGTATGCGGTATTTCATAACCACTTTCAATTTTTTTATTTTTTATTATTTTTTAATTTCTTGTGCTAATTTTTTAGTTAGCCTAACCTAAATATTAATTAAAACGAAACCTTGAGTTGAGACTAAAAAAACAAGATAAGCCCTTTATTAAAATGAATCTTATCTTGCTTCGTATTAGTCTCTTAATATGTATTTAGATAATACAAATGTTACAGGAATGGTAATGATTAATCCTGCAAAAGGTGCAATCACTGATGAAATGTGAAACCATTGTACAAAGACATAGAGCAAAACCGTCTGCATGCCCATATTTACAACTTGCGTTAAAGGAAATTGAATAAATTTGCGCCATGTCGGTTTGACTTTATACACAAAATAACAATTCAAATAGTACGAAATAATGAAACTGACTACAAAACCTGTAATATGGCTGACAAGATAATTGATACCTATCACTTTCAACAATAATAAATATACAATGTAATAATTGAAGGTATTAATACCGCCTACTATAATAAATTTGATAATTTCAAAATGTGTTTGTGTTAACTTCATCTATCGTGCACCATCACTTTTCTTCTAAAAATCGATAATTCAACGTTATTATAGCACTTCTAAATTCTGCATTTCACTTATTTTCTGTCGCACTTAAAAAAAATATACACACAAGCCGCTGATTTACGTTACAATTAACCATAATAATTGATTAACAGAATAGGAGTTATCTCAAATGGTCAAAACTGAACAATCACGGCTCCCTATTATTATGATTATAGTTTTAGGAGCTATGACCGCTTTCGGTCCGATGTTGGTAGACATGTATAACCCTGCTCTTCCTCAAGTGCGGGATGATTTCGGTGTTTCTACTTCAACATCACAACTTACTTTATCCTTTGTCATGATCGGTATGGCACTAGGACAATTTGTTTTCGGTCCACTCTCTGACGTTTATGGACGTAAGAAAACAGTGTTATCGATTTTAATCGGTATTGCGGTTGTCTCTTTAGCTTGTGTCTTTGTGTCATCTATTAATGTCTTCTTAGTCTTACGTTTTATTCAAGGGTTACTTGGAGGCGGCGCAATTGTAATCGCAAGAGCAACTGTCAGTGACCAATATGAAGGTGCAAGCTTAACGCAAATGATCGCAACTTTGCTTGTGGTTAATGGTATTATTACGATTATTGCACCATTAATCGGCGGTTATACCTTAGCATTTACATCATGGAAAATGATTTTTTGCGGCATTAACACTGATTTCATTAGTGATTTTCTCAATTGCATTTATTAAGATGGAAGAAACACGTGATACGGCAAATGTACGCTTAAATTTCGGCGCAATTTTTAAAGACTTCGGTCACTTATTAAGCAAAGCGCGTTTTGTCATTCCAATGTTGATGCAAGGCTTTACTTACGTGATGCTTTTCAGTTTCGCAGCCGCTTCACCTTTCATCACACAAAAAATTTACCATATGTCACCTCAAGCATTCGGTTGGATGTATGCGGTAATTGGTATTGGATTAATTGCGATGAGTCAAATTACCGCATTTGCGGTGAAGTATATTGAAAGAGAGAAATTGCTGCATATCTTAACAGGTATTCAAGTATTTGGTGTAATCCTTGTGGTCATCACAACAGGTTTCCATTTACCATTACCGTTATTATTAGCTTCTTTCTTTATTATGGTATGGCCGGTAACAGGTATTGGACCGCTTGGTTTCTCTTTAGCGATTGAAGAACGTTCTGGGGGAAGCGGTAATGCTTCAAGTTTACTTGGTTTATTCCAATTTATCATCGGCGGTATTATCGCACCATTAGTTGGTATTCAAGGTGGTACAAGCGTCGGTCCATTTATTGTGATTATCTTAATCACTAGTGTGTTAGTCATCGTCTTAAACGTTTGGTTACACAAATTAATTCAAGTTAAATAACATGAATGAGAGTGAGACAACAGTCTCGCTCTTTTTTATATTTTCTGAGACAAAGTAATATACTCAGTCATGTACAACTTTTATAATAAGAGTAATGATGAACGATGGGGAGTTATCAAAAATGAAGAAAATACTAAATGTTAAACCAAAAAGTCAGCTCTCTCCAATTCCTATGGTCATGGGCTGTGAAGGCACTGCCGCATCTATGCTGCTGGATTATAATCATATATTTGTCCACCCTATTTCTTTAATGAAGCGTTGGCCGACACATCCAAGCAATCCGAATAAAGGCTACGTCGGTCATTTCTTAATGATTAAACCGGGTGCACATCAAACGATTTTCCCAAATGCATTTGTTCCCTACTTGAAACAATACGACACACGTATTAAAGATGGTACTGGTAAATCATTAGCTGAACTTGAACGTATTATCGATGCAGGTCAACCTGTGTTGATTTATCACACAGTACTGGGCCAAAAACCGCAGCGTAGAACGTTCAGAGTCGATGACACACGTAAAGAATGGGTCTCAAACATTCATATCACCTTATTAATCGGATATGACCAAAACAACTATTTTTATATTGATCCATTATGGGCACAATTTGGTCGTAAACTCTATGTTCCGGCTTTGATCCCTTCACGTTATCAAGTGATTCAAATCCCGAAAGATAAAATGCGTCAAAGCTATGACTCAGCCGGTCGTTTATGTTTGTATCATGCGACAGAAGCCACAGAAAATTTATAGAAAATGCTTACCCAAACCAGCTAAAAAATAACAAAATTTTTGATAGTTTTAAATTATGTACTTCATAAAAGTTTTTTATATTTATACATTAACAATTGCAATGTCCTGAAATTTTTTATATCATTATTAACATCATTTAACGTCAACCCCTTTGTCATATACAAATCCGAAAGGGTGCAAAAATTTTGGGACAGAAATTACAAAAAGACCTCAGCAATAGGCATATACAGTTAATCGCGATTGGTGGGGCAATTGGTACAGGTCTCTTTTTAGGATCTGGCCAAACGATTAAATTAACAGGTCCGAGTATTTTCATCGCTTATATCATCATTGGGATGTTTTTATTTGCGTTTATGCGCGGACTGGGCGAGTTACTTTTAAGCAACACACGTTTTAATTCATTTGTAGATATTGCTAATGAATATCTAGGACCATTCGGCGGTTTTGTGATTGGATGGACCTACTGGTTTTGTTGGATTGCATCAAGCATGTCTGACTTAACAGCTATCGGTCAATATATTTCATATTGGCTGCCTGATGTTCCTAACTGGATTTCAGTGCTGTTCGTGGTATTAATCTTAATTTCATTCAACTTGTTAGGCGCAAAGTTGTTTGGTGAACTAGAATTCTGGTTTGCTTTAATTAAGATTATAACTATCATCGCATTGATTGTAGTAGGACTAGTATTAATTTTCATGTCAGTAAAAACTGAACATGGTACAGCAAGCTTTTCAAACTTAGTCAGTCATGGCGGATTATTCCCTAATGGTGCTTTCGGCTTCTTAATGGCTTTCCAAATGGCAATCTATTCATTTATTGGTATAGAATTGATCGGTGTAACTGCCGGTGAAACGAAAGACCGTGCTAATACGATTCCGAAAGCCATTAATAATGTACCGATTCGTATCTTATTATTCTATGTCGGTTCATTAATCATTATCACATCTGTAGTTCCTTGGAATACTTTAAGTGAAAACTCAAGTCCATTCGTTAAAGTATTCGGTTTGATTGGTATTCCATTCGCCGCAAGTCTTGTGAACTTTGTAGTTATTACAGCTGCAGCGTCAGCTACTAACAGTGGTATTTATTCAAACAGCCGTATTTTATTCGGTTTAGCTGAACAAGGCTTAGGTCCTAAAGCATTAGGTAAAGTCAACCATCGTGGTGTACCGCATATTTCAATGTTGATTTCATCAATTTTATTACTGTTCGCAGCATTATTGAATTATGTCTTCCCTAATGCAGTACAGTTATTTATCTATGTCACAACACTATCAACCGTACTTTACTTATTTGTTTGGACATTGATTATCATTTCATACATTATTTATGCCTTTAAAAACAAGCAGGAACATAAAACGAACGACTTTAAATTACCAGGTGGTCCATATGCCGGTATCGTTGTGTTACTCTTCTTCTTGTTTGCCTATGTACTATTATTCTTTACAGAAGAAACAAGAAATGCGCTATTTGTATCACCGATTTGGTTTATTATCGTCATTATTTTCTATCAAAAATATAAACACAACGCACATGCGAATGTCGCAAAAATGCGTGAAACAAAAGAATAAATCTCAAAAAAGCCAAGAACGTCAGTGTTCTTGGCTCAGACCGTAGACAAACTACCGTTATAACTTGA
>NZ_KV820916.1:0-730 GCF_001815505.1 Staphylococcus sp. HMSC072B07
AGGAGTCTTCTGTATGAACTATTTCAGATATAAACAATTTAACAAGGATGTTATCACTGTAGCTGTTGGCTACTATCTAAGATATGCATTGAGTTATCGTGATATATCTGAAATATTAAGTGAACGTGGTGTAAACGTTCATCATTCAACGGTCTACCGTTGGGTTCAAGAATATGCCCCAATTTTGTATCAAATTTGGAAGAAAAAGCATAAAAAAGCTTATTACAAATGGCGTATTGATGAGACGTACATCAAAATAAAAGGAAAATGGAGCTATTTATATCGTGCCATTGATGCAGAGGGACATACATTAGATATTTGGTTGCGTAAGCAACGAGATAATCATTCAGCATATGCGTTTATCAAACGTCTCATTAAACAATTTGGTAAACCTCAAAAGGTAATTACAGATCAGGCACCTTCAACGAAGGTAGCAATGGCTAAAGTAATTAAAGCTTTTAAACTTAAACCTGACTGTCATTGTACATCGAAATATTTGAATAACCTCATTGAGCAAGATCACCGTCATATTAAAGTAAGAAAGACAAGGTATCAAAGTATCAATACAGCAAAGAATACTTTAAAAGGTATTGAATGTATTTACGCTCTATATAAAAAGAACCGCAGGTCTCTTCAGATCTACGGATTTTCGCCATGCCACGAAATTAGCATCATGCTAGCAAGTTAAGCGAACACTGACATGATAAATTAGTGGTTAGCTATATTTTTT
>NZ_KV820917.1:0-86045 GCF_001815505.1 Staphylococcus sp. HMSC072B07
GACAAGTCCGTAGGACTTTGTCGACAGTCTGAGCCAAGAACGTCAGTGTTCTTGGCTTTCGTTTTATAGTCGCTTCCCTCTTTATATACCATGCGCTTGATAAATTATTTTTTCAATTTCAAAGGAATCATGGCTAAGATACAATTTTTTTGATAAAACAATGTCCATCTTAATAAAATACCTGTTTGGTTATGCAGTAAGTTCTGCCATGTTTTATTCGTAATAAACTGAGGGACAATAACTGTAATCACAAAGCGATCATTTTCAGCTTTGCTTCGAATTTTATCAATAAAGCGTGCTAAGGGTTTAACTACACTGCGATATTGCGAATGTAACATGACCAAACGAATATTGGGATAACGTGCTTGCCATTTCTCTAGCATCTTTTGATCTTGATGTTCATCAAACGATACATGAACCGCAATAATGTGATCAGATGTCATTTTAGCGTAAGCAATAGATTTATCTACGATAGAAGATACCGAACTGACTGGTATCAAGGCTAAATTTTTATCAACATGACGCATCGCTTTAAAGAAATTGTCTGTTCGCAACTCTTCAGCAATATTGTGATAATGCGTACGAATACGTAATAATCCCATTACAACTAAAGGCAAGAAAATTAATATCGGCCATACTTGTGAGAACTTTGTAATCAGAAAAATCATAAAGACTACGAGTGTGATAGTACCGCCGATTGCGTTAGCGATTAATTTAAAGAACCAACCTTTCGGACGTTCTTTAACCCACTTTACGACCATACCGTATTGCGCAAGTGTAAATGGAATGAAGACACCTGTCGCATATAAAGGAATTAAACTGTCGGTACGTCCTTTAAATAACATAATCAATACAATCGCAACACCGCCTAGGATAATCATAGAGTTTGAGTAACCTAAACGATCACCTCTGACTGTAAACATATGTGGCATGTATTTATCTTGTGCCATATTCGCCGCAAGCAATGGAAAGGCGGTGAACCCTGTATTCGCAGCTAAAATCAAAATACATACTGTAGATGCTTGAATAAAGTAAAAGGCAACATTTTGTCCGAATACATGTGCCGCAAGTTGTGAAAGTACTGTAGTTTGAAGTTTCGGTACAATGCCATACCAATACGATAAACCAACAATACCTACTAACATCAACGCGAGGATAGTTCCCATCGCAATCAACGTTTTGACGGCGTTTTTAGGTGCCGGATCTTTAAAATCCATCACCGCATTCGATATTGCTTCAATACCAGTTAATGACGATGCCCCTGAAGAAAAAGCACGTAGTAATAAAAATAACGTTACTCCAGGTACCGCTGTACCAATAGACGCGTGAACTTCTGGTGTCGTTTGACCAGTCACTACTTTAAATGCACCATACCCAATCAATATCAACATTCCGAAAATGAATAAGTAAACTGGAAATGACAATACTGTCGCAGAGTCTGTCACCCCTCTTAAATTCAAAATCAAAATAATGATGACAAGCAGACAAGCTATCAATACTTTATGGTGATATAAAGCAGGAAACGCAGCGATAAAAGCATCTGCTCCTGAAGAAATACTAACTGCGACCGTTAATGTATAATCTACTAACAGTGCACCGCCAGCCAACAATGATAACTTTTCTCCTAAATTATATTTCGTGACAGTATATGCGCCGCCTCCCATGAGGGTATGCATATATCACTTGTCTATAAGACAAAACTAAAGCAACTAATAAGACTAAAATACCTGCGGTTATCGGTAAGGTATACCATGTCGCCAAAACACTAAGTGCAGTCAATGTTAATAAAATCTGTTCTGGACCATAGGCAACAGATGATAACGCATCTGAAGATAAGATAGCTAAAGCTTTGACTTTACTTATTTTTTCACTCGATAACTCCCTGTTACGTTTAGGTGTTCCGATCAATATGTGTTTTATTTGTTTTATATTCATATCTAAGGACCTCTAGACTCTTCATGTTTTGAATGGCAAAAACATACTCCTATTCTTTAGAAAAGTACAGTCAATTTATTTAAATTACATAGAACTTTCACATTTCACCTACATTTTTATAAACTGTTCACAAATATTTCTCATCTCTCACATGAATCAACCCCCGTGCTATAATAATAAAAACTAAACTTACAGGAGCACACGTATTGTGAAAACAAAATCCATTTACTCTTACATATTAATTTTAGTTATTACCTCTGTTTTATTTTTAAGTATAAGTTATAGCTTGGTATTTTCTTATACAAAGTATTCAGTAAATCATTTTAAACACCAGACATTAAATCAATTGGTCGATCATCGTATTGAAAAAACTATGCAGGAAGATCACATACCTGGATTAAGTGTTGCGCTCATTAAACGTAACGAAGTCGCTTTAAATAAAGGCTATGGGTATGCCGATCTCAAACAACATACATTAGCTGATTCGCAGACACGTTATGAAATCGCATCTAATACAAAAGCTTTCACAGGCTTAGCTATTTTAGAACTTGCTAAGCAAGGCAAAGTTAAATTAGAGGCACCTGTCTCAAATTATTTACCTTGGCTTCATTTAACCTATCAAGGACATGAACAAGATATCACTTTAAAGATGTTACTCGCTCAAACCAGCGGTATTGATGATCAAATGTCACCAGATCAAGAAGGTGAAGTGCCAACAAAGAAAGATAACTTAAAGGGACGTGTAGAAAGTCTGAATCATGAGGTTTTAAGAAGTAAACCTGGCGATGTTTTTAACTATGCTAATATGAATTACAATATCTTAGGCTTAGTTATACAAGAAGTGACAGACACTTCATATGAAGATTATATGCATAAGCATTTTCTTAAACCGCTTCACATGGATCATGCTTTCTTTAAAACAGATAAGCAGCAAGCCGAAAAAGCACAAGGTTATGTATTAGAAGGAAGAGATGTTAAAGCAAATGACCCTGATTATTTCCGTGGTGATACACCTGCCGCTTACTTAATCAGCAGTACAACTGATTTGATTCCTTTTGTGAAAATGAACTTACAACCATCCGCTTCAAATCAAGCACTCATTAAACAATCACACACACTGTTGACAGATGTGCCTGACAAATCACATATGAATGGCTATGGCGCTGGCTGGTTTATTGATCAGTACTCAAATCAAGTCTTACATCCTGGTACATTACCTAATTATTCATCAATGATTATTTTAGATACCAAGTATCAAAATGCGGTCATCCTTTTAGCAAATTTGAACGCGCCTGGTTTACCTGATTTAGCACAAACATTACTCTACCAAATTGAACATTATCAAAACTTCACAGCACTGCATCAAACAGCAGCGGATAATCTTGTGTTATTAACTATTACTTTATGGTGGGTTATTTTAATGTTCACTGTGTTATGTGCAGCTTGCATAAGAAACAGCTATCTTCTTAAACAACATAGACACTTAAACAAATCAAGTTGGCTAAATAAATTATCAATAAGTCTAACCGTACTTATCATCATCGGCTTGCTTTATAGTGCTTGGGTCATGCCTTCATGGTTATTAAAAGATGCCAGCTGGTCTATTGCCTTTAGTGTCTTCCCACCTGTTGTATTACTAATAGGTATCAGTAGTCTACTCACATTGATACTCAGTGTGCTTTATTTCAACAGTTGTATCTTACTTAAATCAAATCGACCTAAATTATAAAATTCAATACTCTTGAACATAAAAAAGAGCAGTTCTCATTGTTTAGTTTCCCTCATAAACTAAACAACAAGTACTGCTCCTTCTTTTCATTTCTATTCTGCTGTCATACGTTTCTCATTATTATTTTTTTGCGTGGAACATTTTTTATTAATAAGTTTCGCCTTGTGATTTTGGAACTAAGAATAATACTGTAACAAACGCAATAAGGCCTAATAAGATATTAAAACCGATACCTGCCATTGCGCCTACTTGCAAGTTGACACTCTCAGATACAACGGCATAAATCGTACCTGAAATCGCAATACCAAATGCGTTACCCAATGATGATGCCATTTTATAAATACCTGATGCAGTGCCGACTTTATTGTCTGGTGCACTTGTTACAGCTGTGTCTGTTGATGGTGTCGCATACATACCTAGCCCTAAACCGAATAGCAGATAGCCGATGACACTAGATACGACATAAATACCTGTCGGCAAGAATGTTAAAGCAATCAGTAACATCCCTGCTGCGTTCAATAACGATCCGTATAACATAGGACGTTTGGCTCCAAGTTTCTGCATGATTTTTTCTCCGACACGAATCATCACAAGTACTGTGATAAGATATGTGATACTCATCATACCTGATTGGTTAGATGTAAATCCGAGTCCTTGTTGGAAATACGTATTTGCGACAATTAAAGTTCCGGCTACAGCGTTCAACGCGAAGTTTGAAATCACTGCCCCAGAGTAACCTTTGTGTTTAAATAAGCCAAAGTCAATTAATGGGTTCTGTAATTTCTTCTCGTAAATTAAGAAGAAAATAACTGAGACAATAAACACAACAGTTAAACTTAAAATCAATGGTGATAAGAATCCGAAGTGAGATGTTTGTGTAATAATCACATTTAAACTTAACATCATAATCGCTAAAACTACTAAACCTACAACGTCAAATTTGTGACTACGCACATCACTATCTCTTGAAGCTTTTGTTTCAGGTGTGTGACGTATCAGAATCATTGCTAAAATAGCGACAATAATAGATACGATAAAAATCCAACGCCAACCTACGAATGTGGCCATTAATCCGCCAAAGTATGACGTAATACCTGAACCACCCCATGAACCGATTGACCAATAACTTAATGCTCTTTGTCTATCTTTGCCTTGGTAATATTCATTAACAATGGCTAAAGTAGCAGGCATAATACAAGCTGCAGAAAAACCTTGAATGATTCGACCGATAATCAATAACGCTGATAAATTGGAAACAATAATCAACAGTGAGCCCACGACACTGAGGATTAATCCAATATACGTCATCTTGACACGCCCGATTTTATCTGCGATACTTCCGGCCCCCACAACGAACAAACCAGAGAATAACGCTGTCAAGCTGACCGCAATATTGATCGTTCCTGCATTTGAACTAAAGGATTCTTGAAGTGTCGGTACCACATTCAATACAGACTGTGCAAACAGCCAGAATGTGATGACCCCAAGAATGATACCTAACAACAATCTGTTGTCACCTTTGAACGGTCTTGTTGCTGTCATATTTAATTCCTCCTATACCCCTGCAAAAAAATCGAAAAAAATAGCGATTTAGCTTATGCTACAATAGCAATATAAACTAAACCTATCATTTTCAATATATGAAATATCTTACAACAATTTCAACTTAAATTCTATAAATACATGCGATTCCGCTTAAATATAAGTGTTACTTTACATCAATAGTATAGAATATAATTAATTATGATTATGTTGTCACAAAATTCGAACATTACAGGTGATTTCAATGCTCAACTTATTTATGCTTTTACTCGAACGTGTCGGCTTGATTATTTTGCTCGCTTACCTCTTGATGAACTTCAATTATTTCAAGAATTTGATGCATCATCGAGAAACTTGGCGTGCGAAATGGCAGCTTGCGATTATGTTTGTCATCTTTGCTTTGCTCTCTAACGTAACGGGCGTCGTGATTAGAGACTCGCAAATTTTATCAGGTCAACTCTATACTCATTTAGCTCCTGATACTTCACTCGCAAATACACGTGTGTTGACTATCGGTGTTTCAGGACTCGTCGGCGGACCTGGTGTCGCTTTAGTTGTAGGGATTATCTCAGGTATCTATCGATTTTATATCGGTGGTGCGAATGCTTTTACATATTTCGTATCTTCTATCTTAATTGCGCTTGTGTCAGGCTATGTCGGCCGTTACTATTTAAAAGCACGACGCTACCCTCCTATTTTCTTAGGTGTCATTGTCGGTGCGTTATTAGAAGTCATTCAAATGACATGTATTCTGTTGTTTGCTGAACATTCTGGTCATGCTTGGTCGCTTGTGAGTTTCATTGCGATTCCAATGACTTTAATGAACAGTATCGGTACCGCAATTTTCTTATCTATTATTATTTCTACAATTAAACAAGAAGAACAAATGCGTGGAGTTCAAACTCATGATGTCTTACAACTGGCTAATGAAACTTTGCCTTACTTCAGAGAAGGTTTGACTGAAGCATCTGCTTTTAAAGCCGCACAAATCATTAAGGATTTAATGCAAGTCCAAGCGGTTGCGATTACCAATCGTCATGATATTTTAGCGCATGTCGGTGCAGGCAGTGATCATCATGTACCGCAAAAAGCGATTATTACAGATTTATCTAAAACGGTGATTCAAAGCGGAAAAATCAAAGAAGCACATTCACGTGAAGAAATCGGATGTCACCATCCCAATTGTCCATTAGAAGCCGCCATTGTGATTCCGCTTCATATTAAAGACAAAGTGGTCGGTACGTTAAAACTGTATTTTACAGATGCACATCGATTAACCTTTGTGGAAAAGCAATTAGCCACAGGTCTAGCCAATATTTTCTCAAGTCAGCTGGAACTTGGCCAAGCAGAAACACAAAGCAAGTTATTAAAAGACGCTGAAATCAAGTCATTACAAGCGCAAGTTAATCCGCATTTCTTCTTTAATGCGATTAATACAATTTCTGCTTTAGTCAGAATTGATAGTGAAAAAGCGCGTAATTTATTACTGCAACTGAGCCAATTCTTCCGTTCTAACTTACAAGGTGCGCGCAATAACACCATTACGCTTGATAAAGAATTACAACAAGTTGAAGCTTATCTTTCATTAGAACAAGCACGCTTCCCTAACCGCTTCAACATCGACTTTGACATTGATCCAGCAGCACAACATGCACTCTTACCACCGTTTATCATTCAAGTCTTGGTCGAAAACGCTATTCGTCATGCGTTTAGAAATCGTCGTTCTAACAACAATGTCAAAGTTACAGTAAAACTCGAAGCACATTACTTATATCTCACTGTTAAAGATAATGGTATGGGCATTCCTAAAAACAAAATGCCTTATATTGGCAAAGCCATTGTACATTCTGAATCTGGCGGTACAGGCAGTGCGTTAGAAAACTTGAATTTGAGATTATCGGGTCTATATGGACCAATGTCTATGTTGAAAATTAATTCTAATGAAGATGGAACAACAGTCCGTTGTGCCATTCCATATCGCACACAGAGTGACGAAGGAGGTCAATTGATTTGAAAACTTTAATCGTAGATGATGAGCCATTAGCACGTAATGAATTAAATTACTTACTGACACAAAATGGTCAATTCGACAAAATAGAAGAAGCTGAAACAATCTCAGAAACCTTAGAAAAATTATTATACGATACGTATGATGTCATCTTTTTAGACATTCATCTGATGGATGAAAGCGGATTGGATTTAGCTGAAAAAATTAAGAAAATGCGTCAGCCTCCTTATATTATTTTTGCGACAGCACATGACAACTTTGCGGTAAAAGCCTTTGAACTGAATGCGACAGATTATATACTGAAGCCGTTTGAACAAGCGCGTATCGACGCGGCAGTTGCCCGTGTGGCTGCTCAACTGCAAACTCATACAAAAACAGAAACTGAAGTTAAATCAGAAGAGACGAACCATCAACAACAGAAACAAAAATCCACAGACAAGGCACCTGAAGTCTTACCGATTGAAGTAGATGAACGTATCTATGTGTTGAATCAAAAAGATATTATCGCGTTAACAGTAAATAATAAAAGAACAACGCTGCATACATTAACCCATGATTATGAAACATCAGAACCTATGAATAATTACGCAAAGCGTTTAGATGAGAAACAATTTATTCGTATTCACCGCGCGACCATTATCAACAAAGCACATATTCAAACTGTAGAACCTTGGTTCAATTATACGTATCAAGTTACTATGACCAATGATCTCAAAGTACAAGTCAGTCGTTCTTATATGAAAGCATTTAAACAAACTATTGGGTTAGAATAACTCTAATCACTCAAACGACAAAAGCCTAGTTTCCACTTTACAAGAAACTGGGCTTTTTTGTATTTCAATTCTACTTTTCAGCAACTCAGATTGCTTCGCTTACATTCTAGAAATATTACTCTGAATTTCAACTTCTGATTAGTGCAACTCGCATACGAATACTCGCATCTCATCGTGAAAACGCACACAATCTCGTTTTTTCGTCTTAAACTAGAGACAAGATAAAGAAATGAACGGAGGCAATCCACGATGGAAAAAGCACAAGCAAACGTTAAAAAAACAAGCAAAACAGCAAAAGCGTATTCATTCTTACATCAAGTCCTTGTCATCAGTATCATTTTATTAATTTCAAAAATTATCGAAAGTTTCATCCCTATTCCAATGCCGGCATCAGTGATTGGTTTAGTATTGATGTTCATCGCACTTTCAACAGGCATCATTAAACTCGGTGAAGTTGAAGGTGTGGGAACTGCGCTGACAAACAATATCGGCTTCCTATTCGTACCGGCTGGTATTTCAGTCATCAACTCACTTGGTATTTTAAGCAAGAGTCCGATATTAATTATCTTGTTGATTATTATTTCAACTGTTTTATTACTACTTTGTACTGGATTTGTTTCTCAAATATTAGTGAAGGGTTCACCTATTAAACGTAAATCTGAACAACATTCAGTCAAACATCACAATAGAGTTGCGGAGGATCATGTATGATTGAACATTTAGGCATTAACACACCGTATTTTGGTATCTTGTTATCTGTGATTCCTTTCTTAGTTGCCACATACTTCTTTAAAAAGACCAATGGTTTCTTCTTATTAGCACCATTATTTGTCAGTATGGTCTTTGGGATTGCGTTTTTAAAGGTAACTGGGATCAGTTATGAAAACTATAAAATCGGCGGAGACATTATCAACTTCTTCTTAGAACCTGCAACTATCTGTTTTGCGATTCCGTTGTATAAAAAACGTGACGTACTTAAAAAATATTGGGTTAAAATTTTCAGCGGTATTGCATTAGGTACAGTCATCGCAATCTTCGGTATCTATGCATTCGCTAAATTATTCCAATTCGGAAGCGGTATTGTGGCATCAATGATTCCGCAAGCTGCGACAACTGCCATCGCATTACCTGTATCAGATGGTATCGGCGGCGTAAAAGAATTAACATCTTTAGCAGTGATTTTAAACGCAGTCATTATTTATGCATTAGGTAATAAACTATTACGCTTCTTCCACATTGATAATCCGATTGCACGTGGACTAGCGTTAGGAACAAGTGGCCATACACTCGGTGTTTCTGCAGCACAAGAACTTGGTGAAACAGAAACTTCAATGGCGAGCATCGCGGTTGTATTAGTGGGTGTCATCGTTGTCGCAATCGTTCCTTTCTTAGCAACAATTTTATTGTAAGACCTCTTACCTACCACAGCTTTAATTTTCCATTCGTTTAGAGACAGGATGACCTGTCTCTATTTTTTTGATTTATTAACATGAATTAAATGTAAGCGTTTTAATTTAAAGTTTTCATTAAATGTTCAATTATGAAGAGTTGTATCCTGTTTACAAGAAAATATGTGCGTATTACACTATTAGTAAACGATACGTTTCGTTTTAAAACTATATAGATTGGGATGAATTTTCATTATGTTCGGCATTTCATTAATAAGCTTGATCATCCGCTTTATATTCGGTGGATTGGCTGTTACTTTGGCGACTGTTATCGCGTCAAAACTCGGCGGCAAATTGGGTGGTATCTTTTCTACTTTCCCAGCTGTTTATTTAGCTGCCTTAGTCACATTATCTGTTGACTTTTCCGGCAATAAATTAGTTTATGAATCTATCCACTTAAGTGCTGGTGCTGTTATCGGTATTATCGGCTGTATTATCAGTGTCGCTTTAACAGCAATCGCGGTAAAACATATCGGATATAGAAAAGGCGCAGTATTCTCTATCGCCTGCTGGTTTGTTTTATCTTGTATCATCCTAGCACTGAAACATATTTAATCGGAGGTTTGAATAAAAAATGAAAATGCTATTGGTTAAATTTTTAGCCGGCGGCATGTCCGTCTGCTTGAGTTATATAGTATCTGTTATTATTCCATGGAAAGAATTCGGCGGCATCTTCGCAGTATTTCCAGCTGTATTTTTAATCGCTTTAATTGCTTCTGGTATCCAATATGGTGACAAAGTTGCAGCTCATGTCAGTAATGGTGCAGTATTCGGTATGACAGGTGTTTTATTCAACATCTTAGCTACTTGGTTGATGTTAGTTTGGACAAACAACTGGATTCTCAGTATTTTCGTTGGTTTAATTGCATGGTTCTTGAGCGCAATCATCATTTTTGAGATAGTAGAGAAACTAGCACATTTGAAACGAGGTCATTAATATGGCAGGCAGACCAAAAGATCCGAAGATAAATATAAGGATTTTTGATGAGTTAGGCAAAATGTTAGAACGTGAATCCTATAATTCTATTACTATAGATGAATTAGCTGAAAATACACAGATTTCAAAGGCGACTATTTATCGTCGTTGGAAAGATAAAGACAGTATGATTATTGATATGTTTTTAAACAAGGCACATTCTGATGTCACACTTCAAGGTGATTTCTTTGAAGATTTATATGCCACTTTGATTAAAATCACACGTCTTTATAAAACACCATTAGGTAAAGCAGTCATTCAAATCTTATTAACCAATGAAGAGAATGACTTGCGCAATCACTTTATGGAAGATTATTTCAACCAATATCGTCAGATGTTAAAACAGGTCAGCGCACCTTATATACCAGAGGAACATCAAGATATGTTTATTGATTTAATCTTCTCACCGATTTATTTTAATATCTTAATTAAACCTGAAGTGCTTACAGATGAATATATCTATAACATGTTAAATACTGTGATTGATGCCTATCGTCCTTCTTAACCTTTCAGCTGTTTAACAAGAATAGAAAATGATATAAAAAATCCCCTCAAACCTATTTTTGAGTTTGAGGGGAATTTTTTTATCACTGTGTTTCTATTTCGCTGATTTCTATATTATTTTCTATCTTTTAAGAACCAATCTAATGCATATTCAATTGCTTTATCCCAGTATGCATAGTCATGTTTACCTGGACCATCTTCGAATTGATATGCGATTTTTTTGTCATCTAAATAGCTGATGAAATCACGGTTGTCTTGGTATAAATCATCTTCTGTACCGCACATAATCAATAATTCAGGAATATCTACTCCTTTTTCTATTGCTTGATCTACCAAGTAATAGGGGTCAAGTTCTGTTCCTCTAGCCGCTGTTTTCTCTCCTAATATCGCATGTTTAGAGAAGTCATGCCAATCTATATTCATCAACCAATCAGGTGTAAAGACTGCAGATAACGGTGCTGCTTTAGAAAAGCGCTCTGTTTGTGTTAATGCATATTTGATTGTGCCATAACCACCCATAGAATGACCTGCGATAAAGTGGTCTTCACGACGTTTAGATAACGGTAAGATTTGAAGTGCATAATCAAATACTTCTAATACATAATCATAATAATTATGACCATAACCCATATTCGCATAACCACTGTGATCGCCTGCTGGCATAATCACTGCGATTTGACGTTCTTTCGCATAACGTTCTAAACTTGTAAATCTTAAATAAGATGTTTCATCGCTTGATAAACCATGTAGTAATAAAAGCACAGGTAATTCTTTTGCGGGTTTACCTGTTTCAAATTGTGAAGGTTCTTCTGGTAAAAATGCATTAAAGCGTTGTTCTTTACCTAATGTGATTGAATCATAATTAACTTGTAACCATGCCATAATAAGTTCCTCCTTATGATTAGTTTCAATACCAATGATAAAGGTATCGCATATCAGATGAAATCATCTTGCATGCGATACCTTCTAATTTAATTATCCATCTACACCTTGAGGTAGTGGACCTTTCGGTTTTCTTTTCTTCACAGGGTCGAGACGTTTTTCTAAGAATCTTAAAACAATATCGATAATGACTGCGATTAAAGCAATTGGAATCGCACCTGCAAGAATGAATGTTGTGCCGTCTGTCGCGTTTGTACCACGGATGATAATATCACCCAGTGTCGGTGCACCGATGAATGAACCAACCGCTACAACACCAATTGCGACAACTAATGCGATACGTAAGCCACCGATAATCACTGATAAAGCTAGTGGTAATTCAATCATACGCAATACTTGATTACCTGTCATACCCATACCTTTACCAGCATCTTTGATATTGGCATCGACACCGATAATACCTGAGTATGTGTTCTGAATAATCGGTAATAAGGCATATAAGAATACAGTGACTACAACTGTTGTTGGACCTAATCCCATGACTAACATTAGAATGGCTAACATTGCGATAACAGGAACTGTTTGAATGATGTTCGCAATAGTAATGACAGTCTTAGATAATTTGCCGAATCTTGAAATCAGAATACCAATTGGAATTCCGACAATCGCAGCAAAGATGACGCCATAAACTGACATAAGTAAGTGTTGGAAGAAAAGTCCCCACAGATAACCGGCGTTCAATGAATAGTATTCAATCAGCTGTTGGAATAAATTACCTTTCATTATTTTTGCCCGCCTTTCTTATCTTCGAAATAATTATGTTTTTGTAAGAACTCTTCGGCTACGACTGCAGGTTCTTTACCTTGTCCGTCTGCTTCATAGTTCAAATGCTGCATTTCTTCTGTTGAAATTTTGCCTTCTAATTTTTTCAATGCTGTATTAATTTCAGGATGTTTCTTTAATAAATCTTTTTTAGCAACTGGACTCGCATCATATGGCGGGAAGAATTTTCTATCGTCTTTTAATACTTTCAAGTCATATGCCGCGATACGTCCATCAGTTGAATAACCTAATGCAACATCTAGTTTTTTACTTTTCAATGCATCATATACTAAACCGATTTGCATTGGACGTACAGTATTAAAACTAATGCCGTACTCTTTTTTGAATCCTGGATAACCGTCACCTTTACGGTTCAACCAAGAACTATCTACACCTAAGCGTAACTCTTTTTCATGTTTCTTTAAGTCAGAAACTGTTTCTAAGTCATATTTTTCTGCTGTTTCTTTTGTCACCATGAAAGCGTACGTGTTATCAAAACCGTAAGAATCAAAGAATTTTTGATTGAATTTTTTATCGAATCCTTCTTGTGTCACTTTCATTGCTTTTTTAGGATCCTTAATTGGATCTTCACCTAAAGCACCGACTAAGTCCGTACCTGTATAACGTGTACCTGAAACATTCGCGTCACCGTTCATCAACGCGTTATGTTGGATGGTACTTGAACCCATATTATTAATTAATGTCGGTTTGATTTTATCTTTTGTTTCGTGCTCAATCATTAAGCGCACCATATGTGACATGATTTGAGACTCACTTGTTGCAAGTGATGTAATTTCTACTGAATCATCATCTGCACGACCACCGCCTAAACCAGGCAGACTGCATCCAGATAATACAACAAGACAAGTCACCATCAGAATCAAGTATTTTTTTATCTGTTTCATAAAGTTCCAATGTCCTCCCTATCTGGATATTTTATGCTTTTAAGCCTTTTGGTACTGCCCATTTTTCTACTGCGCGTAGTACGTAATCGACAATTAATGCTAATGCTGTAACAAGTACTGCAGCACTCACAATCATGATTGGGTTATATAAGTTCAATCCGTTGAAGACGAAGTCTCCTAAACCGCCTGCACCTACATAACTTGCAAGTGTTGCCCAACTGATAACATACACACTTGATAATCGGATACCACTTAGAATTAACGGTAATGCTAAAGGCATCTCAACATCTTTCATCAGTTGGAATTTTGTCATTCCCATACTGATCGCTGCTTGGCGAACATCTGGGTTGATATTTTGAACACCTAATACAGTGTTATTTAAAATCGGTAATAAGATATACACAAACAATGCGATAATTGCTGGTGTTTTACCTACACCGAAAATTGGAATCATAATGGCTAATACTGCAAGTGTCGGAATCGTTTGCAGCACACCTGCTGTTGTTAATACAATACTTGCTGCTTTTTTAGTTTTAGCTAACAAAATACCGATCGGCACTGCTACGACGATAGCGATGAGAAGCGCAACAATAGAAATAAAGAAATGTTCGCCCGTCTTTTGAATCAGTTCGCCGCCATATTCTTGAAGGAATTCTTTCATTATCGCTCAACTCCTGCATCCGACGTTTTTTCGTGATTCATTTCTACCGGTGCTTCTTTAATACCTGATGCTTCAGATTCTTGTAGCGCTTCTTCAGCACCTTCACCCCAAATGCTGTCATAAACAATATCTACTAAGTTGGCACGTGTGATTAAGCCGACTAATGTGTCGTGATCATCAACCACCGGCACGTTACGTACGTTACGTTTTAAAATCGTACGTACTGTGTCTTGTAATTTACTATTCACATTTACGCGATAAATATCACGTTGCATTGTATCAATCAGTTCTTTACCTGCACGTAATCCTTGGTTGATATCTTCAATATCCATGTAACCTAAGAATCTGTCTTGGTTAGTTACCACAAAGATTGTATCGATACGATGACGACGCATCACATCAACCGCATGGTTTAATGAATCGTCTGCACGAACTGTAATTGGTTTAATCATCGCATCTTCTACTGTACGCATATTCGGACGGTCTTGAATCAAACGGTTTTGACCGATGAAATCACGTACGAAGTCATTCGCTGGATGACGTAAAATATTATCTGGTGTGTCGAATTGAACGACTTTACCTTCAGACATAATACAAATCTTATCTGCAAGTTTGATTGCTTCATCCATATCATGTGTAACGAAAACAAATGTTTTACCTAGTTTTTGTTGTAACTCTTTAACTAAGTCTTGTAATGTATCACGTGTAATCGGGTCTAAAGCACCGAACGGTTCATCCATTAAGATAATGTCTTGTTCAGCTGCTAAAGCACGTACAACCCCGATACGTTGTTGTTGTCCGCCTGATAATTCAGATGGATAACGATCTAAGTATTCTTCTGGTAAGTCAACTAATTTAATTAACTCACGTGCTTTTTTATCTTTCTTTTCTTCTGGCCATTTTAATAATTTTGGAACCAGTACAATGTTTTCTTTGATTGTCATGTGCGGCATTAAACCGATTTGTTGAATCACATAACCAATACTGCGGCGTAATTCTACCGCATTCATCTTTCTGACATCTTTGCCATCAATCGTAATTTGTCCTTTCGTTGCTTCAATCATACGATTGATCATACGTAAAGCAGTTGTTTTACCACTACCACTTGTACCAATAAATGCAACAAATTCCCCTGATTGAATATCAAGCGAGATATCATCTACCGCTTTTTTACCTCCAGGGTAAACCTTAGATAAGTTCTTAATACTAAGCATTAAAGTAATTCCTTTCTTTATCGAATTTGTTTAAGCCTAAAGTAAGTTCTAAGTTGTGAGTAAAGAACAGTCTGTCTATTGTTCTCTGTACACACCCTAAAAGCAGTCAATAAAAAAATCACTTGCCCAATGTTTCAATAACTTAACGGATAAGTTCCTAAACAAAGTCGCAAATGACTTGTTAATTGCTTTAGATTCGGTTGCGCTGCAACCTTCACCTCAACTACGTTATAATACAGCGCTGTTCAACAGTGTCTGTTCTTTTGTTCAATACAATAAATTAAAAATTGTATCTTCGACTTACTTGATTAATAGTGTACTTTATAACTATAACACAAACTAAACCATTTGGTCGGATTAATCGCGAAATTTTTTGAAAAAAATTGACATATTTTCAAAATTTCATAATTTAGAGTGGATTAAATCAATATTTAATCCCTACCGCGTAACTAAATTACTTAAAACGACTAATCATTCATACCTTTACCTGCTAAAATTTGAGCTTTGTATTTTTCAACACGCGCTTTTCTTGTAGCTTCCCGTTTGGCTTGGCCGATAAAATACATATACTGACGCTGACGCCCAGGAGTAAGATTGTTAAATGCTTCATTTAACTGTTCATCCGCTTCCAACGCTGCTTGTAATTCTTGCGGCATGTCATACTCCTCAGTCTTTTTCATTTCGACCTTTTTACCAGAATGCTCAATTTCCACTGCTTCATCCACATAAGCTGCAATCATTTCTGATTCTGCTTCGATTTGAGCAAGTGATGTAAAACGTAATTGTCTTGCTGCTTGTACATTTTTAGTTTGTTGAATCAACTTATGTTCTGGATCCTTCATTAAAGCACCCTTATGAAACAATAACGCACAATAATCTTTGAAACCATGAATCAACACCACATTTTTACCATTCAAGGTATAACATGGATGCATCCATTTGTAATCCTCTGTTAAGTCTTCATTTTTCAAGATAATAGCACGTAGTGCTTTATATTCATCATGCCACTCTTGCGCACGTGTGAAATATGCTTCTGCTTTATCATTTAATCTGTTCTTTGTCATTGTTGTGCTCCTTTTTTTACAGGCTTAATATACCATAGCCATTTATCTATTTTTCTAATCCTCAATTTTACACTTTTTGTATTCTAAAACACTCATTCACTTATTTTTCTCTTTTTCTTTCTCATTCCAGAGTTGTCATTGATTGTCTTGATTATAAGCGATGATTTTCTTGCATTTTAATTTGTTTTCTACTTTTTCTCTATGCATAATCATTAAATATATTAAAACAAGAAAATGCGCCACGACAGTTTTTTACGTATTATCACCATTAATGAATATACAAAAACCACCGTTATATCGTATTTTCATGCGTTTTCATTCATAAAATATAAACCTGTCCTTTTCCTGTTGACGTCATCTGAATTTTCCGTATAATGTTCTATCATGAGTTAGGTTTGCCTGATTTAAAAATGAAGCAAGCTTATTTTGCTTTACAAATAAAGAGAGCATGTTCTCTGAAACTTAGGAGTTTTACTATGAAACAAACTAATAGTGGTAAAATCAGCCTGTCACAGCTTGTGTTACTTGGACTTGGTTCATTAATCGGTTCAGGTTGGCTGTTCGGGGCATGGGAAGCTTCATCTGTTGCAGGTCCTGCAGCAATCTTTTCATGGGTGATTGGTTTCATCATCATCAGTTTAGTCGCATATAACTATATCGAAGTCGCGACAATGCTGCCGCAATCTGGCGGGATGAGCAACTATGCACAATATACACACGGTTCATTACTCGGCTTTATCGCTTCTTGGGCGAACTGGGTTGCTTTAGTTACGATTATCCCGATTGAAGCCGTATCTGCTGTACAATACATGAGTTCTTGGCCTTGGGAGTGGGCAAAGTTCACAAGTGTTCTGATGAAAGACGGTACAATCAGTAATATTGGTTTATTCGCTGTATATGTCATTATTATTATCTTTTCACTGTTAAACTATTGGTCAGTGAAAGTTCTTACATCTTTTACAAGTTTAATCTCATTCTTTAAATTAGGTGTACCGACATTAACAGTCATCTTATTATTACTATCAGGTTTCCATCCAGGAAACTATGGTCATTCATTAAGCAGTTTCATTCCTTATGGTACTGCACCGATATTTGCGGCAGTTACAGTATCAGGAATTATCTTTTCATTCAACGCATTCCAAACCATTATCAACATGGGTGCTGAAATTGAAAAACCAGAGAAAAACATTTTACGCGGTATCGTGATTTGTTTATCATTAACTGCGTTATTATATGTCGTTCTACAAAGTGTCTTTATTACATCTATGCCTGAAAATATGGTCGCTGATAAAGGCTGGAAAGGTATTCAATTCAACTCACCTTTCGCTGACTTAGCCATCCTATTAAACTTGAATTGGCTAGCGATTTTACTATACATTGAAGCATTCGTTTCACCATTTGGAACTGGGGTCTCATTCGTTGCTTCAACAGGTCGTGTATTAAGCGCTATGGAGAAAAATGGACATATTCCTAAAATTTTAGGCCGTATCAACAAACAATATAATATTCCAAGAGTCGCAATTATTGTCAATGCCATTCTAGCAATGGTTATGGTGACGTTATTCAGATCTTGGGGTACACTCGCAACCGTGATCGCAACCTCAACATTAGTTGCGTATTTAACAGGGCCGACAACAGCGATGGCTTTAAGAAAGATGGGGCCAAAACTTCATCGTCCATTTAAAGCACGCTTCTTGAAAATAGCGGCACCTTTATCGTTCGCCTTAACGTCACTTGCGATTTATTGGGCAATGTGGCCGACGACTGCGAAAGTTATCTTTATCATTATTCTAGGTTTACCGATGTACTTCTTCTATGAATACAAATTAAACTGGGAAAATACTCGCAATCAATTGCGCGGCAGTCTATGGTTGATTATCTATTTACTTGTACTTTCAGGATTATCCTTTATCGGCAGTAAAGACTTTAACGGTATTAACTGGATTCATTATCCATATGACTTTATAGTCATTATTATCGTCGCTTTAGTCTTCTATAAAATCGGTATCGGCAGTTACTTTGAAAGTAAGTACTATAAGAACGCAGTAGAAATCAACCAAACTTTAGAAAAAGATATTTCTAGCCAAGCAGAAGCTAAAACTTCATCACAATAAATGATATGAAACAGCTGAACAGATGTTATGTCTCTCAGCTGTTTCTTTTTTTATGCTATGTTAGAGGAAAGGAGCGAGTATGATGACATCTATTACAAGACACACAAAAGCAGGCACGATTATCGGACAAATTAAACAACACTGTGAAACGTATTTTGGTATTCCTTACGCTTATCCGCCCATTAACGAAAGACGCTTTAAACATGCTGAACTTAAAACAACATGGTCAGAACCTTTACATGCTGATCAATTTAAAGCCATTCCGCCCCAACCCTTTAATAAACTTGAAGCGTTTTTCTCTACACATCCTGAAGACACACAAGTGCCTAAGATTAAACACCAAAGCCAAGATTGCTTATATTTAAATATTTGGAAACCCATCGCCGCTTCTTTCAATCAAAAATTACCAGTTATGATTTGGTTTTATGGCGGCGGTTATCTCAATGGTCACGGTTCTGCTGAACTTTATAACCCACAAGCCTTCGCTGAACATGCGCAAGTCATTGTCATTACGTTCAACTATCGTTTAGGTGCACTCGGCTATTTGAATTTTAATGCGATTCATGAAGATTACGATATGAACTGCGGCTTATCCGATCAATTCACCGCATTATTGTGGGTCAACCAATTCATCGAAGACTTCGGTGGAGATTCTAACAACATCACTTTGTGTGGACAGTCTGCAGGTGCCATGAGTATTCAAGCATTAATGCATCTAAAAGCAGCACAACCTCTTTTTCATAAAGCGGTCTTAATGAGTGGCCCATTACGTTTTGATGAGGTACAACACAGTCAAAACACTGCGCAACATTTTCTGAATACAGTTACAAAACTTTATGATACCACCAACTTAGCAGCACTCTCAACACATCAAATGATGCATGCGCTAGAAGAAGATTTAGCGCAGTACGGACCTTCTAAAGGTTTAGAATTAATTTACAGTCCTATCTTTGATGAATCCACTATGGTAGATACAACCCCTGACAAGTGGCCTGTGTTAGTGGGTTTCACTGAACAAGAAGGTGATTGTTATATCCGTAATGAATCACGCAAGTTAGCACCTGAGCGCTTTTTAGAAATCATGAAAAATAATGATGTAACCGTAAATACAGCTGCCTTTGATATCACAACGGGCAAGGGCCAGTCAGAAGCAATCACCTATTATGAATTTAAACAACCATCCTTACGTTGGTTAGATCATTATCAATATAAGAAGAAATGGCTCTACTGTTTTAATTGGAGTGCACCAGCATCTCAAAATTTTAAAACACCTTATCATATTTTAGATGTCATTTTTTGGTTTGGTCATACAGATATCTTACATGCTTATCATCTTCCTATAACGCCTCATACACATACTTTGATGCAACAGATGATGGACACACTAGGCAAATTTGTGACAGAGGGTCATGTGGATTGGTCTGTTTATACAACAATTGAAGATGCTTATATTTTCGAATAAGAAAAACGCTTAACCCAAAATTGGATTAAGCGTTTTGTTTATATTTGTGGCTTTTGTGTTTGTTTAATACTTAAGACAATTAATACAATCACAATGCCTAAGATACTTGAACTATAAGCAACCGCATGTACACCGATATTTGAGACGATTAAGCCACCAATCATACCGCCCGCTGCAATACCTGCGTTTAAACTAGACATATTCCAGCTGAGCACTTGGCTCGCATCGCCTTTCACGTGGTCGATCAAACCACTTTGTACGGCTGGGTTAGTACTCCATTCCATGATATTCCAAATAAAGATGATTAATACAATGATGATAGAATTCGTAATAAACCAGTTAACTGCGGCTAAAGATAACGTAAACGCAATTGCGGCAATTAATAACCAAGTCTTACTAGTTAATTTATCTGCAAGGAAACCACCCATGGATGTCCCTAATGTTCCGGCAATTCCATTTACTAATAATATAATAGAGACAAATTGAATGTCATAACCATTTGTCAGCATCAACGGATTAATGTAGACAAACGTAATTGAATTCGCAGTCAGCAACATAAAGGTCACTGCTAAATATTTAATGATTTCTGCACGGTTTAAAATTTTGTATTGTGACGACGTATCAGATGTATCACCTGACGCAGTGGACAGTTCAGCAGGTGTCGGTAAGTAACGCATCATTAAGAAAGCAGCTACGACACTAACCACGATAATAAAAACGAACGTCGCGCGCCAACCGAGCCATCCTCCAAGCATCGTTCCGATCGGTACGCCGAAGACATTCGCACCACTGAATCCTGAATACACAATACCAATCATTTTACCGCGATTCTGTGGTGCCGTCAGCATAGCTGTCAGCGCTAAAATTTTAACAATAATCAAAGCTGCGGCAGCTGAAGAAATAATACGTCCAATAATCAGTAATGTAAAATTCGGTGATACCGCAATTAACGCATTACCGAAGACAAAGACTGCAATGGTCCAAAGTAATACTGTTTTCGCACTGAAACGATTAGTAACTTTGACTAGAATCGGGCCGCAAACGGCGAAAGTAACTGCATATAATGTCACTAATTGGCCAATCCACGCTTCTGAAACATGTAAATCCGCGCTCATTAAATTCATTATCCCAGCAACCATCATTTCGACCATGCCGACAATAAACACACTGATAATAAACGTCACTATTCTCATAACTGACATTCTCTTTGCCTCCTCTCTTTTGTATGTAAAATTAATATTTTCAACCTTTCCATTATAGTTGAATTGAAATCAAAATGTAAGTGGATGAATTTATTTTTCAATATTCGCTAAAAAAACAGAGCTGTAAAGCAGAAATAGTTTCCCAGCTTTACAGCTCTGTTTAATGTAGATTTAGTTATCATCATCTTCATCTTCCATCATACTGCCGATGAGTTGATGACGATGGTTAAAGAATTGTTTATAACTTAGATATGTTGCGATGAGTGCTGTTGTGATTGTCGCAGTGGTATGGATAAAGACAACTAAGAGTTGGAATTTGATGGCTTGAAGCGGGTCCACGCCACTAATAATCATACCTGTCATCATCCCTGGAATAGAAACTAAACCATATGTTTTCACTGAATCAATCGTTGGGACAATCGCAAGTTTAATACTTTCTCTTACTGCTGATTTAGACGCTAACTTCGGTGTTGCGGCTAATGCAAGTTTACATTCGATTGTACCGTATTCTTTTACAAAAGCACGATCTAAGTTTTGATACGCAAGGTTAATCGCAATTAATCCATTATTCGCAAGCATCCCTGCGATAGGAATCAATTCATTGCCGGTAAATTTAATAGCGCCCACAAAGACAATCACGGCTAATGGAATTGCGGTACCGATAAAGATAGATACAAATGAAATCCAAAAGACATGGTGCATCACTTTAGATGCACGACTGATTGTATTCCATGAAGCGTTAATAATAATGATTAAGACGAATAAAATTAAAATCCACGGTTCATCCAAATCAAATATGAAATGCAGAATGTAACCTAAGATAACTAACTGAATTACTGCACGAATCGATGCGATGATTAAATCTTTTGCTATGTTTAATTTCTCTTTAATAGAGACTGCAATCGGGATAATTAATAACAGTGCCGTCAGGGCTAAGGCTGTTGTACTCATACATCAATTACCCCTTTCTTATCTTTATTGACTTTACCATCGACAATATCCACACGACGGTCAAAGTGTGACATACTTTGGTCATAGCTATGGGTAATCCACATAATTGATACCCCTTCATCTTTCGCTAAGCCAAAAATAACATCTTCTGCTTTCTCGGTATTATCCGCATCTAAAGCACTTGTGGCCTCATCTAATAATAAAACATCTGGTATGTACATCAACTGACGCGCTAAACAGATACGCTGACGTTCTCCTCCAGATAAAAACTCAACGTTAGTGTCTAAATCATAATGACCTAAACCAAATTCTGATAATAGTTTTAACGCTCTGTCTTTATCGAATTTGTCATTTCGCGCAATAGAAGGAAACGCTAAATTTTCTCCGATTGTACGATCAAATAAATCTGTTTCTTGCGGCATATAACTGATACGTTGACGTAATGTTTCCGGCTCATACGCATCGTATTCCTTACCGTTATAATACATAAGACCGCTCGTCGGACTGATTAAATCACACAACAAATGAAACAGCGTACTTTTCCCGCTGCCGGACGGTCCTACAACTGCGATTTTTTCGCCTTTTTTAACCGTTAAGTCTAAATGGTCAATAATCAGACGTTTATCCGCTTTGTAGCACACATCTTTTAATTCTAAAATCGCCATACTACTGCTCCTTTTCTTCAATCTAGAGAGATGACATTATCCATCACCTTACTATTCCCTTTCTTATACAATTTAACATATTTCAATTTTGAAAAATATGACAATTATCTAAGTATAGAATAAAAACACTGACTTTATACTTAGCCAGTGTTCATGCATATCTATGACTTAAGAAAATAACATCAAAATAAAGCCGATTGCGTTGTTGAAGGCATGAAGCAAAATCGCAACCGCTAAGTTTTTTCGACTCATCAAATAAACAATAGAAAAGACCGTACCCATCATCACATAAGGTAAAGCTTCATATATAGAAGTCGCATACATCATATGTATACCGGCGAACAAAATAATGGATAATAGTGTTGCTAGAACATTGCCAATTTTCTTACCGAGCTCATGAATAATCACATGTCTGTATAAAAGCTCCTCTACAATTGGCGCGAGGACAACAATGCTGATTAATAAGAATGGCCATAACCATTGATGTTCAAACATAGCTTCAATCATAGCTTGGTTTTGCGTATTATCTAGGTGTAACACATGTTCCATAAGGTATCCTATACCGGCATTTAAAGTGAAAACCACAATACCTCCGCCAATAATTAGATACCATAGTTTAAATGCACGCCTGATCCTCTCTTTCGCGATAGGTATCAGATAACGTCTATGCATTAAGTAGAAAATGAATAACAAACCTAAACTTGAGGCATCTTGTGCGATACCGCCAAACTCTTCATACTTTATCATCGGAACTTCTCGATTAGTGGCACCATAATAAAGACCAAGCACAAGTTGCAGTAGTACTGCCGCACCAAATAATAAGAAGAAAGATAACGGAAATAGGAAGAAATCACGTTTCATAACTTTAGTTGAGTCAAAAGGATTTTCTAGTGTCTTTGTTGTTTGTGTCATGTTGTCACCTCTTGTTTTTTTCTTTATTGTACAAAACTGAACCAGATTTGCATAAATAAATCATAAAACGTTAAAAACTTATCTTAACCATCAAAGTCTATATAATGCGCGATTTAATTTAATTATTTCCTAGGAAATGAAAAAAGACTGCATATGCAGCCTTTAGATTGTTTGATTATGCTTTTATATTATGAAAATTTATCCATAATGAACTGACCAACAATGCCGATAAAGCCAATACCATTAATAATCATATGAAAAGCAATAGATACCGCTAAATTACGACGTGAATACATATAAACAAAGACTAATGCACCTGCCATGATCGCATATACACCGAATTCAAATGGCGAGACAGCCCCTGTTACATGAATACCCGCAAATATAATAATGGATAAAATAGCGCCAGCTGTATATCCGATTTTCTTACCGAGTTCATGGATAATTAAATGACGGAATATCAATTCTTCTATAATCGGTGTCAAAATCACAATATCAATAAATAAAACTGGCCATGCCCAAGGATTATCAAAGAGTTGAAGAAGAATCATTTGGTTTTGTGTATTATCAAATTGCAGATGTTTCGGTAGTAATAACATCAATCCACCATAGATTGCTTGTGCGACAGACATCGCTAAGTATGTAAGAAGCAACACCCAAGCGTAGCGTTTTACTTTCGCAAAACGTGCTTTCGCAATTGGTATGATATATTTTCGATGCATCAAGTAATAAATCAGTACTACCACTATTTGACCTACTAAACTGCCGATCACATTCAACAATATAAATGTATGCCTTGTTAAATCACCAAATTGGCTTTCATATATTAAACGTAATGGAAACATCACTAGTGCAGTAATTAATGGAATCACAAGGAAGAACAGCGGAATCAACCAAAAATCTCGTTTCATTACACGATTTGACTGATAAGGATTATCTTGTGTTTGAGCTAATGGACGTTGTTCGTTTTCATTCACGATATCACCTTTTCTAAGCAGCTACTTATACGTTAACTGCTTGCTTTCGTTTCAAAACAAGATTATAACATATCACTCGTTTATTTAATGTGATTTTTGTGTATATTTTCAAAAATTCATTCTTAATGTTTAATAAAAAAACAACAAATCACACTGAAGTGACTTGCTGTTTTTATGATGAGATTATTCTTCGCTGAGTGGTTTTTTAACAGTTAAACCAGATTTTTTCAATGATCGTTCTACAGATTTAACATCGACGTAGTCATTGCCTTCTTTTGGCCCAGTCACACCGACTCTATGTGATAACTGTTTTAAATCTGCTTCTTTATAATCAATGTCTACTTTTTGAACTGCTTTGTCTTCTTTGATATCTTTTTTGTATTTAACACCTTTTAAACCTTCGAACACTTTTTCTTGTTTAGCTAAAATATTTTCAGCATCACTTTTCGAAAGTCCATTTTCGTCGTACTTAATTGTCATAATCATTGATTGTTTAACCATTTTATCGCCTTTATAAGTTAATGTATCAATAACATCTGCCCCTGCTAATTCGCCTTGATATGTTTTTGATTGTTCTTTTTCACAAGCTGCTAAGACGAAAAGACTCAACATAATTATCCCCATAAAGAGAAGGCTGCGTTTCATATCGTTCCCTCTTTTCTTATCCATTTAATAAAATTATTATACCACCTTTTTTCATTTCCACGTATCTCTATTATCTATTTTTTATGTCCTATTTGAAAATTTAAAGTGTACGCGATTGCTTGTTCAAAATAATGAATATTACTATCATTTTAGTCTATACAGTTAATGTAGAATGTAATGTTTTGTGATAAAATTAAAGTGAGTAAAGAATGTGACTCTTGTTGTCATATCAGGCATTAAGCGTTCTCATTTTTTCTAAAAGAAGGAGTTAGTCATATGATTTTACCAGGACAGAAATTGATTAATCGTCTGCTGACTGCTTCTAAGCAATCAGAGGGGGTTCTCATGAAACGCATTGGATTAATCGATATCGGTTCAAACACCATTAGATTAGTTGTGTTTGAATACGATAGTAAAACAGGCCTTACGGAAATACAAAATATAAAAACACCTGCACGTTTAAGTCAATATTTAGAAGATGACTTGACGATGAATGATGAAGGTGTCCATGTCTTAATTTCAGCATTACAAAGCTTTAAGAAAGTCGCAGATGAATATAAAGTAGACGAACTGCATCCGATTGCGACAGCTGCAATTCGTCAGTCGAAAAACAGAGACGACATTTTAAAACAAGTAAAGAAAAAAATCGGTATGAAACTATCTATCGTTCCAGAATTAGATGAAGCTTATTACGGTTTCTATGCGATTATTAACTCTACTGCCATTGTAGATGGACTTTCTGTCGATATCGGTGGTGGTTCGACTGAAGTTACGTTATTTAAAGGAAAAGAGTTAATTCATTCTCACAGTTTCCCATTCGGTGTCGTTACTTTATCTCGTAAATTCTTTGAAGGTAAAGATCATAATGACAAAGATGCGATTAAAAAAATGCAGAAATTCTTAGACAAAGCCTTTGGTTCACTTGATTGGATCAATAACCAAAAAGTAGCTTTAGTCGGTGTCGGCGGTTCTGCACGTAACGTAGCACGTATCCATCAATCTGAAGTCGCTTACCCTATTGGCGGCGTGCATTGTTATACCATGACGGGCGATGACTTAAATCAAGTTTTTGATTTAATTGAAGACAGTTCACGTGACGACTTAACAAACTTAGACGGCTTAAGTCGTGACCGTGTAGATATCATTCTACCTGCTGTCGCTGTCTTTAAAGCATTATTCAAACAAGTGGATGCGACACAATTCACTTTCTCTAGAAAAGGTTTACGTGAAGGTTATGTGATGTATCAACTCAACCAAAAGATCAAAGATGCTTTTGATCGTTTTAACGTTCGTAACCGTGCATTATATCAATTGTCTAACACCTATAAACATGAAGGTGTAGGTGCCAAACAACGTGTCATTTTAGCTGGTGACTTATTAGATCAATTAAAAGAACAAGACATTATCAAATTATCTGAGAAAGACCAACGCCTTTTTAAACAAGCGGCTTATATTTATTATTTAGGTCGTTTCATTGATGTCGATTCAGCATCACAACATACGTATTACATTATCTCAAACTCAATGATTGATGGTTTTAGTCACCATGATCGTGTTCAATTAGCGTTAATGGCAAGCTTTAAAAATAAAAGCTTATTAAAATTCTATAATGATGAAACCGGTTGGTTGAACAGTGACCAACTAAGCGACTTACAATCTCTTGGCGGTATTTTAAAATTCATCGATGCCTTGAATGTGTCACATACCAATCCAATCAAACGTATTGAACTCGTGAAAAATGATAAAGAGCATTATACTTTAAATGCCTATTACACCGGTCATCCGATTGCAGAAGAATATCAAGCAAACCGTCAAAAGAAACACTTAGAAAAAGTATTAAAAGGAAAAGTATCAATAAACTTTACAAAATCTTAACATTAATATGTTAAGTTACAAATGGATGTTTCTGTGGATTTAAGCATTTGTATACAATGAAATAAGTTATACAACAAGTTGCACTTGAGCGTTCAATATAAAATTTAAATTGCAATTACTGACATCTCTGAATGACATCACAGAACATAGTCATTTCAATTTTTTTATTTAAATAAAGTCTATTTACTTACCATGGGGTGGTCATTATGGAAAATCAAGTCGTTGAAAAAGATCTCAACAAACCAGAGTTTTACAATAACCGAGAATTAAGCTGGCTCGACTTCAACTATCGTGTCTTACAAGAAGCGAGCGACAAAACAAATCCTTTATTAGAACAATTAAATTTTATTGCGATTTTCGCATCTAACTTAGACGAGTTCTTTATGGTCCGCGTAGCTGGGCTGCAAGACCAAGTTAAAATGAACTTCAACAAACCCGAGAACAAATCTCAAATGACACCTAAACAACAACTGGCTGCTATAAAAGAAAAAAATACGCCACTTGTTGATTTACAGTACGAACGCTATAACGAATTGACGAATCGTTTACGCGAATATAATGTGATTACTACCAAACCACAAGATTTAAATGAAACGTTACAAAATGAATTAGAACAAGAATTCAAAAATAATATTTTACCGACGTTAACACCACTAGGCATTGATGCATATCATCCATTCCCGAAGCTTGTTAATAAAAGTTTGAATATCTTTGTGGAATTAGATACTGATGAAACAACAAATACAGCAATTGTTCAAATTCCATCACTAATTGATCGTTTCATGATTTTAAAAGATGAAGATAAACAATACGTTTTAATGGTTGAGGATGTTATCGATTATTTCATTGAATTCCTCTTCCAAGGCTATGACATCAGAAAAACTTTCACATTCCGTATTACACGTAATGCTGACTTAACGATTCATGAAGATGGTGCTGAAGATTTATTAATCGAAATCGAACGCTTCTTGAAAATGCGTAAAAGCGGTTCAGCTGTACGTCTAGAAGTTGATTCACGTAATACAAATGAATTAGACATTGAAGGTCTAAAAGAACAATTAGAAATTCATGACGATGATGTTTACTTTGTGGATGGTCCATTAGATTTAACAATGGTATTTGGTTTAGTTGGTTATTTAACACCACAACTGCCAAACTTACGTTATGACCGTTATACGCCGCAAATTCCTGAATCATTAGGTTACAATGATGTCTATGATTTAGCGTTAAAACGTGACATTTTCTTCCATCACCCATACGAATCATTTGAACCGATTGTCGACTTCATCCGTGAAGCTGCTGAAGATCCTGATACAATTGCGATTAAACAAACATTGTATCGTGTCAGCAAAGATTCACCGATTATCAAAAGTTTGAAATATGCGGCTGAACAAGGTAAACAAGTCACTGTTCTTGTTGAATTGAAAGCCCGCTTCGATGAAGAAAACAACGTCCATTGGGCACGTATGTTAGAAGATGCAGGTTGTCATGTAATTTACGGTATGACACATCTGAAAACACACAGTAAAATTACATTAGTGGTTAAACGCTTAAAAGGTCGTCTTGTACCATTTGTACACTTAGGTACTGGTAACTATAACGATAAAACAGCGGAAATCTATACAGATATGGGTATCATCACAACACATAAAGGTATTGCTGAAGATGCGATTAACTTCTTCAACTACTTAAGCGGTTATTCAATCAAACCTCACTACAATGAATTGATTGTAGCACCGTTTGATATTCGTGATGTATTCGTAGAACGTATCGAAACTGAAATCAAAAATCATCAAGAATATGGCAATGGTCATATCATTATGAAAATGAACTCTTTAACAGATAAAACGATTATCAAAAAGTTATTTGAAGCATCACAAGCAGGTGTTAAAATTCAATTGATTATCCGTGGTATCTGCTGTTTGAAACCTGGTGTTCCAGGCGTGAGCGACAATATTGAAGTTGTAAGTATTGTAGGTCGTTTCTTAGAACATTCTCGTATCTACTACTTCCATAACAATGGAGATGAAAAAATCTATTTATCATCTGCAGATGCGATGACACGTAACATGATTAAACGTGTAGAAATTTTATTCCCTGTTCATGATGCGAAAATCAGAGAACGCTTATTAAACTTTGTGAACTTACAATTATCTGATAACCAAAAAGGTCGTTATCAAGATAAGAATGGCGTCTACCATTACGTTAACAACAATCAACTGCCTTTAAATTCACAACTTTACTTGATGCATCAAGCAGTTGAATTAGCAAAAGCTATCAAACACAAAACACCATTTACTGAGGCGCGTCCCAAGGGTACGTCTCAACCAAGACGTAATTGGATTTCACGTTTAAAAAATACATTTAAATCTTAAGATAAGTCTCATATCAATAAAGTGTGAGAAATAAGCAAAGACCCGCAAGCCGCGGGTCTTTTCATTTATTCATTTCTATTTTCCATTTTCTTCTGCCTACTGCTTTTTCATGGTTGATTCTGACTGAGGATGTTGATACCAATCTTTTAAGAATTCCAATAATACCGCACTATACTCCGTTAAATCTCGTTTATTGATTTTCTCATCCACACTATGTGCTTCTGTTAATAATCCCGGGCCATACAATATCGTCGGAATACCGTAATCATCTAGCCAACCACCATCTGTCACTGTTGTGGACATACCTGTCTCAAGCGGTGTGTGATGAATGGTTTCATGGGCTTTTGCTAAGGTTTTGAAACCTTCATGTTCTACTGGCAGTGTGAAGCTTGGGAAGATTTCACCTTGGTCTTCAATCATAGAAGTACCGCCCCATTCAAATTGAAGTGGATTATCTTTTAACCAGACATCCGCTTCAGCCACACGATTTAAATACGCTTCAATTTCTTTAATCACTTCATGATAATCTTCATCCGGTAAGAAATGAACTGTGATCCATAAACGACAAGTATCTGCGATAAAGGCAGGATTTCGACCGCCTTCAATAACCGCTGGATTAATCGTATTAGCACCTGCAGGCATATCTGGATAATATTTCATAACTGCCCAATGTTGTTCTAGCTCTTTTAACGCTGTAATGATTTTAGCCATCTTTTCAATCGCACTCGCTCCATGTAGGCCACCGCCTGCATGTACCATTTGGCTGCGTGCACCATCATGAATTGTCGTTTTACTTTGTATTGTAATCCAGCCGGTAATCACACCACCTTGCCCTAACGCTTGTGAATCACTTGTATCTAATACTAATGCCAAGTCAGCTTTAGGACTTAATTCACATGCCGTCTTAGTACCTGCTTCTCCGACTTCTTCTCCCACAACCGATTGTACAATGATGTCACCTTCTGGTTTTAATCCTTGTGCATGCAGTTGTTCTAAAACATAAAATAGCGAAGCCATGCCGCCTTTCATATCACTGACACCTCGACCATACACTGCACCATCTACTTCAGTCAATTTAAATGGCGGATATTGCCAATGTTTAGGATCTTCTACATTTGCGACATCTACATGACCGTTTAATATCAACTTCGGTGCATCCTTATTTTCACCCGCTAATACACCAACCACTATACTGTCATTCTCATATAAAGGTTCACGTTTGACTTCAAAGCCTAATCCTTCTAAGTAATTTTGTATTTCTATTTGCAACGGATCTGTATTACGTGCTGGCGGACTTTCTGTAGGATGTTCCACTAACCATTTCAACAACTCAAATAAGCGACGTTCCATGTTCCTCTTCCTTTCTAAATGTGATTGTTTGTTTTATGTTTGTTTCACTTCTCGTTACCCTGATTTAAGCGTCTTAAATAACTGTGAAATCCTCGCATCACCCATTCATGTATCACTGCTTGTGTAGATTGATAAATGCGCCAAGGTAAACGCGGCGTAAAATGCGTTAAACAGGTATATAGCGATTGTTGCTTTTGAATAAAATAAAAAGCTGAGGCGTTACTTTTAGGTTGATACAACAAGCTGTTTGCTTGAAGCGTAAGTTTGACACCATGCGTTAATGGCACTTGCTTCATCGCAATCAAAGGACGTTTCATATTGAGTAAGTGAATATCAAAGCGTTCAGGTTGTCCTTTCACTTGAATAAGACCCAAAGACATTTTCTTTAAGTAATGCGCATAAGCAATAATACTTTGATGAGCTGTATAGTCTTGAGATACCGACATTTGTTGAAGTGACGCAGCTTGTTTCGTCTTCACTTTTTGATATGCGATGATGTCATGATACTCAATCACTTCAAGTGGTCCAGCCGCACATACATAATCTTTAATTAATTGACGTAGGACATGAGGCTTACCATGCCACACACCATCTCCAAACATTTCAGGCAATGCATTCATCAGCACGATATCTTCTTTTTCTATGTATTTCTGCCAATGCGCTAAGTCTAAATAATTCATTGGTTGATAAATTATACCTGGGTATTGATCAGGTTCTCGATTTGAATCATATACAACAACAATTTCATAGTGTCCCGGATTCAAAGTCTCTAATATGTATTTTGCGGTAAGCGAAATATCTTCTATTATCACAATGCGTGTCATAGTCTTCACCTCTTCATCTTTACTATAACAAAAAAGCACGCATCTAATGAAAGACACGTGCGTTCTAAATCTATACAAATAAACTTAAGAATAAAATAAAGATAAGTCCTGAAACAGAAATAATCGTTTCAAGTAATGACCAAGTTAAGAATGTTTCTTTAATTGTTAAGCCGAAGTACTCTTTAAACATCCAGAATCCTGCATCGTTAACGTGAGATAAAATTACACTGCCGGCACCAATCGCAAGCACAACTAATGCGACATTGACATCACTGGCTTGAAGCAACGGTAATACAATACCTGTTGTTGAAATTGCCGCAACTGTCGCAGAACCTAACGCAAGACGTAGAACTGCCGCAACAATCCATGCCAGTAAAATCGGAGACATCGTTGAGCCTTCGAACATCTTCGCAATTGTATCACCGACACCGCCATCAATCAGTACTTGTTTAAACGTACCGCCGCCACCGATAATCAAGATCATCATACCGATTGGATAAATCGCATCTGTTACAGACTGCATAATCGCTTTGTTGTTGCGGCCTTGTCGGATACCCATTGTAACCATCGCAAAGAGTACCGCGATCAACATCGCTGTATCAGCTGTACCGATAAAGTTGATAATACCGATAAATGCATTTTTAGAATTGTCTACATTCCCTGTAATCAATTGAACAACTGTAGCAATTAACATCAAAATAACAGGAAGTGTCGCAGTTAACACACTGATACCAAAGCCCGGCATCTCTGAGTCTTTAAATTCTTTTTGTGCACCTAATGATGAAATGTCACCTTCTCTTGTATAAGCAGTCGGTGTTAATTTTTGTGCAATTTTACCGAATACCGGACCTGCAATAATCGTAACTGGAATCGCGATAATGAAACCATATAATAATACTTCACCTAATGAAGCATGTAATTCTTTTGCGATAACGACTGGGCCAGGATGCGGTGGCAAGAAGCCATGCGTTACAGATAACGCAGTAATCATCGGCAATCCTATTTTAAGTGGAGATACTTTCGTACGTTTTGCTAGAGTAAAGACTAAAGGAACTAATAGTACAAGTCCAACTTCGAAGAACAACGCAATCCCGATCACAAAGGCAGCGACAACCATTGCCCATTGGACATGTTTCTCTCCAAATTTATCAATTAAGGTATCTGCGATACGTGTTGCACCGCCACCATCAGAGAGCAACTTACCTAAGATTGCACCTAAACCGAAGATAATTGCGATATGTCCAAGCGTGCTGCCCATCCCTTTTTCGACGGTTTCAACGACTTTATCTAACGGCATACCTAACATCAACGCAGTGACCATTGATGTAATAATTAAGGAAATGAATGTGTTCAACTTCAATACAATAATGAGTGCTAATAAAATTAAAATACCAATGACCACCGTGATTAACGGCCAAATTTCTGTAAACATAACTTTTCCTCGCTTTCCTTATGAGCACCTTTACTGACAGCGTTTACATCAGTAGTCAAAGAAAAAGCTGAAGTGCTTAATAATTTTGGGTAGACACTTCAACTGCTTTTTCTCAGTGGCTCATGGCTTTTTGTTTTTATAAATGTTTTCTTTGGAAATCTGCGATCTTACGATATTGCGGAGCCAAACTACGACTCAAATCAATATAAATACTAATCAATTGCTGATAAATCTCTACCGCTTCTTGGTTCGGTTGATGTGCATGTGTTGTTCCGACCATGTCTTCGATAATTGAAAAGTCTTCAATTTCTCCTAATGCTTTCAGTCCTAGAACACACGCACCAAGAGAAGAGCTCTCATAACTTTCAGGTACAATTAAATCCGTGTCAAAAATATCCGACATCATTTGGCGCCACATTTCACTTTTCGCAAAACCACCTGTTGCCTTAATGGCCGTTGGTGTTTCACCCATCATCTCAATTAACGCAAGATAAACGGTATACAGATTGTATAAAATACCTTCAAGCGCTGCACGAATCATATGTTCTTTTTGGTGTGATAACGTTAAACCAAAGTACGAGCCTCTTGCATCCGCATTCCATAAAGGTGCACGTTCACCCGCAAGATAAGGATGGAAAATCAGACCTTTCGCACCTGGTTCTACACGGCTTGCGATTTTTGTCAAAACATCATAAGGATCGACACCAAGACGTTTCGCTGTTTCTACCTCACTCGCAAGCAATTCATCACGCAACCAACGTAAAATAATACCGCCATTATTTACTGGACCTCCAATCACATACTGTCCTTCATCTAAGACATAACAGAAAATACGTTCTTTCTCATCTGTTCTTGGATGATCAATCACAGTACGAATCGCACCTGATGTACCGATAGTAACCGCTACTTCGCCTTTCTTGAAGCTGTTCACACCTAAGTTTGACAATACGCCATCACTTGCGCCGATAACTACAGGTGTTTCTTTGTTTAAACCTAATAGTGTCGCATAGCGTTGTTTCATTCCTTTTAAGATATATGTTGTCGGCACAAGTTCTGGTAATTGTTCTGGTGTAATCCCAAGCAAATCTAATGCTGGTTTATCCCATGTCAATGTTTCAAGGTCCATCATACCTGTTGCTGAAGCGATAGAATGGTCCATCACATAGCGTCCATAAAGTTGGTATAAGACATAACTTTTAATATCAATATATTTTGTCGCTTGTTGATAAATCTCTGGATGCTCATCTTTCAACCAATAGATTTTAGATAACGGCGACATTGGATGAATCGGTGTCCCTGTACGTTTATAGATTTCGTGTCCGTGATGTTGTTGACGAATTTCTTCAGCATGTCGACTTGCGCGGTTATCGGCCCAAGTAATACTTTGTGTTAATGGTTTTTGTTCGTTGCCCATCGCAATTAAACTATGCATTTGTGCACTGAATGCGATTAACTTCACATCATCTGGTCCTACTTTGCCTTCTCGTATGACTGCTTTAATCGTCATTAAAACGGCATCAAAAATTTCATCTGGATTTTCTTCAGAGGTATCGACATCTGGCGTCTGCATGTCGTAACCAATATTATGTTTTAACAAATATTGACCATTTTCATCATAAAGAACAGCTTTCGTACTCGTTGTGCCAATATCGACTCCAATCATATACTGCATGGTTTGACCTCCTTATTTCTTCTCTAAAAATAATGCGCTGATATAATCTCCGACATCATCAAAATTACGATGGAATGCATCGCGTAATAATGTCGTATCGTTATGTTCAACGGCTTGTGCGTATACTTCGTGGTTAGCATGAATTCTTTCAAAATCATCAGGGTCCATCTGCATTCTATCTCGCATCGATAACAATATTAAACACAATAAAATAGGTTTAATATTATTCCAGCTGCTGAGTAAATAACGGTGCTTCGTCGCATGAATTAACACTTCATGGAACAAAATATCATGTTCAGTAAAAGATTCTGCATCTTCAAACTGTACCGCTACTTTCATCATCTCTAAATGCTTACGCATAGTTTTAGCTAACGCTGCACGTTCTTCATCTTTAATACGCGCAAACGCAAAAGATTCCATCATAATGCGTAAATCATACACTTCACGACGTTCAGCTTCTCCAAACGTTAAGACATCTGCCCCCATACGTTCTAAACGAATCAATTGATCTTGTTTCAATAATTTAAACGCATCACGCACAGGAGAACGACTGACATTGAATTGTTTAGCGACTTGATTTTCAGTCAAGGCATCGTCTGATGTCAATTCACCATTGATAATCTTCAAACGTAACTCAGCCGCAACTGTTTCCCCTGTTGTCATATTCGCTAACCATTGTTTCGGATATTGTTTTTCCATCACGCACCTCTTTTCGCTCTACATACTTGTATACAAGTATATTAATACAAAGTTTCGAAGATTGCAATCGCTTACAAGAAAGTGATAAAAAAGCCCTCATCCATATTTCTATAGATGAGAGCGTGAAATTTAAATGTGATTTAATTATTCAATCGTGGTGGATTATAGAGAATCTACTTTTTCACCGTTGATTAAGATGTCATCGCCGTCAAGTGTTACTTCGATGTCTTTCACATCTGTGTGTTCTATGTAGTAGTCTGTGATACGATCACGAATTTCTCTTTCAACCACACGACGTAATGGACGTGCACCAAGTTCTGCATCGTAACCTTGATCAATTAACCAATCTTTAGCATCTTGGCTTACTTCAAGTGAGATACCTTTTTTATCAAGTGTATCAGCAACATCATCTAATAATAAGTTGATGATATCTTGTAATGCATCTTTGTCTAAATGAACGAATTCTACGATACCGTTGAAGCGGTTAAGGAATTCTGGACGGAAGAATTTTTTAAGGTCGTCCATTAATGCTTCGCGATCTTTTTCATCTTCATCACCGAAACCTGCGTTTGAAGTACAGATGATGATTGTGTTTTTGAAGTTCACGACATTACCTTGACCGTCTGTTAAGTTACCGTCATCCATTACTTGTAGTAATAAAGTTAAGATTTGTGGGTTCGCTTTTTCGATTTCATCGAATAAGATGACTGAGTAAGGGTTACGTCTAACTTTTTCAGTTAAAGTATTAGAGTTATCATCATAACCTACATAACCAGCAGATGTACCAATCAATTTAGATACAGCTGTACGGTCCATGTATTCACTCATGTCTAATTTAATAAGCGCTTCTTTATTACCGAATAAGTCGATTGATAATTGTTTTGCTAATTCAGTTTTACCTACACCAGTAGGACCTACGAATAAGAAGCTACCGATTGGTCTGTTACCTTCATCGAAACCTGCACGGTTACGACGGATGGCACGAGCTACCATATCTACTGCTTTATCTTGACCAATGATTTTGCTTTTTAGTCGTTTAGAAATGTTTTTCAAACGAGCAATATCATTGTCGTCCATTTGTGATACCGGAATACCAGTCATACGTTCTACAGTGTCTGCTACATCTTGAACAGTTGCTGTTGAACCTTCACCATGACCTGATTCAAGTCTGTCTTGTAATTCTTTGATTTCTTTTTGATATTTGTCTGCATCAGAATAAGCTTCTTCGCTGACTGCTTTAGATTTTTTATCTTCTAATTCTTTAATTTCTTTTTCAACTTCCACTTTGTCTACTACGGGATTTTGTGCAGCTAAATGTGCAGCTGTGATATCTAAGATATCTAATGCTTTATCTGGTAATAAACGTTGTGGCACGTATTGGATAGATAAGTCTACGCAAGCTTTCAATACATCATCAGGTAATGTTACATTGTGGTGTTCTTCGAATTTTTCACGAACACCTTCTAAGATTTTGATTGTATCTTGTGCTGATGGTTCTTTAACAACTACTTCGTTGAAACGACGTGCTAAAGCTGGGTCTTTCAAGATGTTGTTTCTATATTCGTCTTGAGTAGTTGCACCGATAACTGAAATTTCACCACGGCTCAATGCTGGTTTGATAATATCAGATAAGCCTTTGCTGCCTGAATCTCCGCCAGTAGAACCTGATCCGATGATTTGGTGAATTTCGTCAAAGAATAAGATGACATTTTTTCGTTCTTTAACGCTGTCTAGCAATTGTTGAATGTTTTCTTCGAAAGCACCACGGTATTGAGTACCTGCTTCTAATGAAGAAATGTTTACTGAGATAATTTCTTTATCTTTAATTGCTGCTGGTACATTACCTTTCACAATTGCTTGTGCCAATCCTTCAACGATTGCTGATTTACCTACACCAGCTTCACCGACTAAGATTGGATTGTTTTTATTACGACGGCTTAATACTTCTGCAGTATCTTGAACTTCTTTGTCACGTCCGATTACTGGATCTAATAAGCCTTGTCTTGCTTCTTCAGTTAAGTTACGGCCTACTTTTTCTAAGTAGTCTTCGCCGCCTTGTCCACCGCCAGCTTGTCCTGGTTGTGCACTTTGTACTTGTTGTGAAGGGTGACCACCTTGATGTTGTTGTAATGCTTGTAATTGTTCAGGTGATACTTCACGACCATTAATATAATATTTTTTATTTCCATCTGCATTTTGCATATCTTGCATCATTCTTCTAAAAATTGAGTCAAATTCATTTCCGAAAAATCCGTTATTCATATATTCATAACCTCCGTTAATTGGTAAAAATCCATTATTTTAAGAATCTCTGTCTGACTTAAAATAACTGTTTTACACTTCCATTTATGTTATTTCCTGTGGCAAGTACACAATACTTTTTCGCTGTGCGTGTCATATTATTAACAGATAAGTGCTTTAAATTCAGATATTCAATTAGTTGACAAGATAAACTACTTCTTACATTTCAAATATACCCACCTTGTCAAAGATTCAAAACACTTTAATATTACATGTTCTTTTTATTTCTCTACTTCTACATTATCTATTGTGTCCTTGCAATTTCATGTCTTGTTTTCAAGTTAAAATTTGTATAATTATTATTTGGTCAATTAAAGTCAAATAACTTAATTCCTTTAGTTATCGCCTCTATCAACCTTACGTATGTAATTATAACGCATATTTATGCATAAATCAAGTACTAAATATGCATTTTTCAAAGTTTTTTAAGTTTTTTTGGATTTTTTCGGTTAAATATACCAAATAACTAATTTACCAACCATCTGAGTACCTCTGTGTACATTACATTGATTTTTTCATAAAAAAAGAAGTTGAATCTTCATAGACTCAACTTCTTTCCGATTAATCTTCATGGCTGACTTGTTTTAAAATGTCTCCATGCATTTTCTGCAACTTATACTCTACTGTTTCGATCTCTTTAGCACATTCTTTTAATGTATCTTTATAAACTTCTGTATTTGTCGCATTTTTATAACGTAATTTATGTTCAAGGCTGGCCCACATATCCATACCAATCGTACGGATTTGAATTTCGACTGGTACATACTCAACCGTATCTGTTAAGAACACCGGTATTGATACTACAAGATGTAAACTGCGATATCCATTCTCTTTAGGATTTTCTATATAATCTTTACGTTTTAATAATTTAACATCAGCTTGTCTTAATAATAAAGAAGCTACGACTTCAATATCTTCCAAATAATTACATACCACACGAATTCCAGCGATATCTGTAATATTTTGACGTGCAGAGTCAGTCGTTACTGGCAATCCCCTTGTTTCCAGCTTACGTACTAAACTGCTGATTTCTTTAACACGTCGTTCCATATGATGAATTGGATTATGTTCATATAAGATTTGGAAGTCATTATCTAAAATACTCAACTTCGTACTGACTTCTTCTAACGCTGATGCATACAAATGATGTAAGCTCACAAAGTCCACGAGTTCTTCAATTCGATAATTTTGTTCTTGAAACTTTGTGATATTACGTTTTAAATCTTCCTTAAGCGCATTAAGGTTAAGTGTTTCTCTTCTCTCTACATACATAATAATCCCCCGTTCTTCAGACATCTTTATTATAACGAAGTTTGTAGTTAAAATTAATTATTTGTAATTCACAAACGAATATTTGCGCATAAATTTTCAAAAGATACAAAACGAGTCTCTGCATATTTAATAGACAATTCTTTATTTTTAAACATTCATAGTTTAGGTTCATCACCTTGCGCACCGTTCTTTTTTTCTATACAATATAAATCGTAATAATTACGATTAAACGCGTGTATATATAAATAGGAGGATTTATTTATGGCTAAAATACCAGTAACGGTACTGAGTGGGTACCTTGGTTCAGGTAAAACAACTTTATTAAACCATATCTTACAAAATAGAGAAGGCTTACGCATTGCGGTCATTGTTAATGACATGAGTGAAGTGAATATCGATAAAGACTTAGTAATTGAAGGCGGGGGCATTTCACGTACTGATGAAAAATTAGTAGAACTTTCTAACGGTTGTATCTGCTGTACATTACGTGAAGACTTATTAAAAGAAGTTGAAAATATTGTTAAACGTGGCGGCATTGATCAAATCGTGATTGAATCAACAGGAATTTCTGAACCTGTACCTGTCGCACAAACATTCTCATATATCGATGAAGAACTTGGTATCGATTTAACAAGCATCTGCCGTTTAGACACAATGGTTACTGTTGTTGATGCGAACCGCTTCATCAACGACATCAAATCAGAAGATTTATTAGTTGACCGTGATCAAGGTACAAGTGAAGAAGATGAACGTACTATTGCTGATTTATTAATTGACCAAGTCGAATTCTGTGACGTTTTAGTCTTAAACAAAACAGACTTAGTTTCAGAAGAAGAATTAAACAAACTAGAAGGTATTTTACGCAAATTACAACCAACTGCGAAATTCATCCGTACACAAAATTCAGTAGTTGAACTGAGCGATGTGTTAAACACTGGCTTATTCGACTTTGAAGCTGCATCAAACTCTGCAGGCTGGCTTCAAGAATTAACAGAAGGCGGCCATGCGACACATACACCAGAAACAGAAGAATACGGTATTTCTTCATTTGTATATGAACGTCGTATGCCATTCCACGCAGAACGTTTCCATAAGTGGTTAGAAAATATGCCGAATACAATTGTACGTGCTAAAGGTATTGTTTGGTTAGCACAATATAATCATGTGGCGTGCTTAATGTCACAAGCAGGTTCTTCAGTCTCTATCCACCCTGTTACATTCTGGGTTGCGGCAATGTCTGAAGCACAACAACGTGAAATCTTGCATGAACGTGAAGATGTGCGTGAAAACTGGGATCCTGAGTTTGGCGACCGCCATACACAATTTGTGATTATCGGTACAGACTTAGACCAAGAAGCATTAACAAAATCATTAGATGAATGCTTACTAACAACAGAAGAATACGATCAAGATTGGTCTCAACTACCAGAACCTTATGGATGGCAAATCACACAAGCATAAACAACAGTATATTAGACAAACGAAAGCCTCTTAACGCAATTTGTTAAGAGGCTTTCTTCTATAATAACGTATCTGTTGCTCCCTTGATTCACTATGCAACGCGCTCAGTTTCTTATTATATTGCATACTGTGAATCGGTACTTTTAAAATACCCAAGTCCTGTTTTAAATAATCATTATCGTACACTTAATTTAAGATTTCACATGTACTTTTGTGCCACGGTTATCTGCGATTTCATTGGCACGTTTAACCGCTTCTTCTTTCTTATCATAACTATCTGCAGCTTGTTTCGCACCATGCGTTCTGACTTTCCACTCGTTATCTTCTTTATAGACTTCGACATCATTTTCATTTAATTCCGGACGCGCGTCTTTATCTTTTTGATGACTTGTAATATTTTTATTTTTTAACTCATCAAGTTCTTCTTTCGACGCATTTTTATACCATTCTTCAGCTTGTTTTGTCGCAATCGGAATCAATGTACCTTCGTCATAACCATCTTTTAACATCGCATTACCGATATCAATTGCTTTCTTGCGTTCTAACTTATCTAAGTTCTTCCAAGTATTTGGATAGTCATCTAATGTCCAAGGCATATAACGCCCTCCTCTTCAATATCACTTAATATTGCTATACCACTTATTGAGGATCTCCAATCTTGTCTGAATTTCTTAAACGTGCATATTGTTGGATATTCAACAGCGCAGTGCGAATATTCGTATATTGCGGTAAAGAAGGTAAGCCTGTGCCTTGATAAAGCGGTACATGTTGTTCAAAGTGCGTCGCGATACCTTCAAACGCAATTAAATACTGACCCATAACGACATCATCAATCGTTTGCGGTTTTGGATTGTTTTGCGCTCTTGATAACATAAAGCTGATTTCTTCTAACGCAAAGATAATTGGATAATACGCACTGATTTTTGTACTATCCGCAAATAACTCACCATGTGCGTTTTGGTACATACTATTCATATTGCTTAGTTTGATACGTAATTTTAATTCACTGAACTTCGGTGCTTGTTTTGCTAAATGTTCATTTCTTGAGAAGACATAATAGAAGAAAGACATTTCATAACGAACCACTTCAGCAATCGCATCTGGTAATGTTTGCGATGCATTTTTTCTGCCTAGTATTAAGAGACCGATGACTGCGATAATCACACCGATGACTACATCTACAACCCTTGGTAAAGCAATTAAAATAGATAACTTGCCTGATGCAAGGCCGTTCAACATAATGACTTGCGTTGTAATGAAAATCATCGCTATCGCATAATTCGCACCAATAATAACTTCAGTAATCGTCGCACTTAACGCAAGTACAATAATACTAACAATCATATGCGGGTGAAGGGATAAAATAACGGTCAATAAGAGGACCCCGATAAACGTACCAATTGTTCTGGCAACGGCACGTTCCATACTATGAATCGTATTCGTTCCAATCAGTATCGTATGGGCCGTCAATGGAATCCAATACGCCTTATCAAAATCAAACATCAACGCGATAAAGATGGCGGCACCCATAATCATGCTGTAACGTAAAGTATTCATTAATACTAGGGAATCTAATGTTAAGTTATATTTTAACTGTTGCCCGTATAATGGCTGTCTTAGATTCGCTTCGTATTCAATTTGACCTGTCGGACTATGTAAGATTTCATCTGTACGATAAATCTGTTTTTCTAAACGTTGAAAGCTAACCGGCAGCTCGATTTTTTCTCTCCACTGCATGATTTCTTGTTCTTCTAACCTTGAAGAAACACTTCGTTCAATATACTGCATCATTTCAATTAAAACATCTGGTAATGTTTCGACTTCTTTAGTCTTCAACTCTAACAATTCAGCAAAGATACCTTCTGCGTTATTATGCAGTAAATATAAACGATGTAATTGTTCAGATTGTTTCTTATTAGAAGTAAAAGAAGTAATCAGCTGTTTATCTGTAGATTTAAACTGATTGACCAACTGCTCAGTATTTTTCTTGAATTTCTCACTGTCTGCGTATTCTTTAACAAGTTTTAATAAGCTTTGATACTCCGCTTCAATGGCACGCTCTTGTGTATTTTTCTCTTGTAATTTTAACAGTATTGCTACAACTGCTAACGCAAAGATACCGCCGATAAATACAAAAACGCCACGTGTCAATGCTTGTTCCGGCGCAATCGGCATGTTAATCGGTAACGCAAACGTTACAATGAAGAAAGTTGCTGAAGGACCAGGAATTTCTAAAGCACTGAATATGTAGTATGCTACAACAGTAACAAGCAGCAACAATATTCCAAACAGCAACGGTGTTGCAACTGTCAGTGTTCCAAATGTAATACATAACGCAAACCCGACAGCACACCACCATAAAATACGTAATTTAGATTTATCAGATCCGCCAAAGACATAAATGTTAGCCAATGTCCCTGTCGCTATTAATAAACCAAATTGGAAGTAACCTAACAGATATCCTAACAGTAACGGTGTCAGCATCAATAAGCCTTGTCTTATTCCTTTACTGTAATTCACATTGTGTTTATTAAATTTAAATAGCGACTTGATATAGTGCGCCATACGATTTCTCCTTTCAAATATTAAAGTCATCTATCTTTTAATTTATCAGATGGTCATGTCCTATATGAAAATAAAAAACGCCAGAACATAATACCCGCGTATTATATCCTGACGTTAGGATGTTGTTTCGCTTATTCTGCCATTCTGATTTCTTCATCGATATTTTCGTAATCAATATCTGCTTCTAAGAATGCTTCATCTTTAGTTGGGAAGTGTTGCTCGAACGTTTCTGCATCAGAAATTTCTACACTGCCTCGTTCTAATTCAAAGCCTAAAATATGGCCGCCTACTGTACGGTCTTGGTCCACGAAATGTAAATGGAAACCTGCTGAGCCAACACCGTGGAACAGTTCAGGTGTGAAGAAACCGACAATTGTACCATTTAAATAATCATAATGGTGTTCTGGTTGGCGATTCACTGATTCCATTAATCGCGTATATGGCGGCTCTTGTTTCGGCATCATACGTACATGGACATGATTGAAACTGCCTGTGATACGGATTGCTGAGAATAAGTTGCGGCTCTTCATGCGTTCCATAATTTGATCGTACAATTCATCTTGAGTTGTAACATTCAACACTTCAAATGCCTGTGTAGGGTCAAATTTCGTAATGGTCGCAAACGGCAACATCTCATGACCGTCTAAGTGTCTGAAACCGCCGTATTCATCTGCGTGATAAGCGTTACCGTTAATAAAAATGACTTCACCGTCGCAACCTGTCAATGTACCGATGCCCATATCTCCTTGTTCAAGCATCTCATCTACAGATACTGTGCCTTGAAGCATTCCAGCCATTAACGTCGCCAAAGTTCCATGTTGGTAAATCATACTCTTCATTCTCCTTACTGATTTGACATGACAGACATCTTTATGTCTTTGTCTATTTATGTCCTATTATAGCACTAAAGTCATGCCCTGCCTTATTTGTTGCTTAATTTTCTGTGAGTGTTTCTTGGTTATCAAAGACAATAATTTCTGGCTCATCTAGACAAAGTTGTACGATTTCTTGCCAATACACTTGGAAATGATCAGATTTCTTATGATTTTCAAAGCCTTCTTCACAACTCCATTGTTCAATAATCGCAAAGGCATTTGGGATATTCGCATTTTCATAATGTTCATAGCTGATATTTGATGCTTCAGCTTGTGATGCTGCGACTAATTGTCCCATTAATTGTGTATATTTATCATAATTCATATCGTTGACTTTTGTTTTAACAATTACTGTAATCATATTTTCCCTCTCCAATTTCTATATTTTACCAGTACTTTCTTTCCCCTAAAATAATTCAACGAACCATAATAAAATTAAAAGGTCATGCTACGCTTGATAAGACCCTTTCTCTCATTCATCGTAACATGACCTGTATTTACTATCTTATTTTATACTTGTGCTTACATTTTAGAACGATTGACTACAAGCGGACTATCTGGTTTAACGAAGAACCACATTAATATAGCTATCGCAACTAAAATAATTAATGATTGTAATGTCCAAGTCCAACCGATCAAATCAGCTAAAATACCAGCGATTAATGGACTTAACATCGCACCGACGTTACCCCATAAGTTCATCCAACCTGAAACTGTACCTGAGAAGTTACGTCCGATGTCAGCAGCTGCTGCCCAGCTCATACCAGTAGTGACACCCATACCGCTTAAGCATACTGCTAACCAAGCGATATTCACTTCTAATACTTCACTGCGGATTGCGAATAATAAACCAATACTAAAGACAACCATACCTACAATCGCAATTGAACCACGAGCGACAAAACGTGATTTGCCAGCTTGTAAAATTCTATCTGAAATTGCACCAGCAATCATGATGCAAATAAACATCGCAAGCCATGGCACCCCTGCCAATAAGCCTAATGCTGTATATTTAACATGATATTGTTCCATTACGTAAGTCGGTAACCAAATTAAGAATAAACCAACAATAAATTGTACTACGAAATATTGAACTGCAATCGCATAGAAACTGAAATGTTTAAAGAATGCGCTCCATGGTGCAGATTGTTTTTCACCTGCATCAACCACGTCACGACCTTGAATGATATAACGTTTTTCAGCATTGTTAACCATTTTATGTTGTTCAGGTAAGTCTTTTGCGATAATCACCCACAATAACGCAATCACAAAACCAACTGCCCCGAAGATATAGAATACGGCCTGCCAGTTAAATAAACTTACAATCCATACTGTCACGATCGGTGCGATAACCGGACCAAAATATGACCCTGCAAGCAACGCACTAGATGCACGCCCTTTTTCATTTTTAGTAAACCAATATGAGTTGAATACTGCGTTTGATGGATACATCGGCGCTTCCCCTACACCGAATAAGAAACGCACAGTATATAATAAACCGTGGTTCTTAACTAAACCAGTTAAAATCGTAAATGCACTCCACCAAATCAACGCAATCGTCAACATTTTTCGCGGTCCGAATTTTTCCGCAAGAATACCGGATGGGACTTGCATCATGGCATAGCCCGCTGAGAAGAATGTTGCTAATAAACCAAACTGAGCCTTCGTCATATGTAAATCTTCCATCATTGGTGCCGCAATTAAGGAGATGTTAGATCTGTCCATATACGCAATAACCCCAATAATAAAGAACGCAAATGCGAAGAACCATCGTACGTTACTCTTTCTTTCACTCATAGATATCCCAACTTTCTGTGTTCAAAATACATTAGGTCATCATATGACCTAAGTTGTTCTAGTAAATATTACCACTATTTGAAACCGTTCACAATAACTTTTTTACAGAAATTTGAACACTATGAATGACACAATATTATTTCGTTATTTACAAAACACCTCGAACAAACCATGACTACGCCTGACTTTTATGATTTTTAAATTTGGACATGCTTATGCTGGATATATAAATAGATGTCATTTGATTCTATTTTTAGTACAATATAGCTTGGACACAAAACCACAAGTGTTCTTTAAATAAAATTAAAACATTATAAAACTTGTACATAAAAAGGAGTCATCGCATTACCATGGAACAAATACTGACTGACTTTATTTCGCGTTGGGGATATCTCGCAATTTTCATTTTAATTCTTGCTGAGAATATCCTGTCTTTCGTGCCTTCAGAAATTGTGCTGACTTTCGCAGGTGTATTAGCCGCAAAATCACATATTTCTATTTGGCTGCTATTGATTATCGCAACAGTCGCTTCATTTATGGGGCTATTGATTCTGTATTACATCTGTAGCTTAGTTAATGAACAGAAACTTTACCGCTTCGTAGACAAATACGGTAAATGGATTAAACTTAAAGGTAAAGACGTTGAACGTGCCAACAATTGGTTTAAAAAATACGGTGCAATCGCAGTCTTTATCTGTCGCTTCGTTCCAGTCTTACGTGTATTGATTACTATTCCTGCAGGCGTCAACAAAATGAACATCGTCACATTTGCGACATTGTCATTAGTCGGCACAACAATTTGGAACTTCGGTTTAATCTATTTAGGTAAATCGTTAAGCGATAACTGGCACGATATTTTAAATGTAATGCATACATACTCATATATCATGTATGCTATTATCGCAATTGCGTTAGTATACTTTGCTTACCGTTACATTGCGAAACGCCGTCATAGACAAAACTAAACAATACGAAAACAAAGCACACTTCAAAAAAATGAAGTGTGCTTTATCTATTTGTTATGATTTATTTTGATTTTTTAGAAATTCTGATTTTTAAACTTGTTCAAACCTATGAAGTAACCAAACAGCGCAAGTATTAGCGCAAAGACAAGGAAGATAGACATGCGTCCCAGTTCAAAACCAGTATGCTGCATGGCATCATTACCTGAGCCATACATATAACCGCCAATGATAAGTGTTACAGTGTTATACACGATATATGTAACTACTATAATTCCTGTGATAATCATTTGAATTATATTCGATTTATCTGCACCAACCACATAAGTACACGGATAAAACAACGACACTAACAAACAAATTCCTATCCCTAACATGATAGCTGAAAGGGATTCAGTAATAGTACCGAAGCCTAATAGATATCTGCCTGCAAAAATAAACAGAACAATGGCTAACCCTAATCCAGCAGACAGAAAATAATATGCATAATGTGCTTGTACAATTTCTTTGCGACTGACAGGTAATGTAATCGCATATTTATACCAACCCGCTGCTGCTTCATTTTTCAAATTATCAGTCGCAGCTGAAACAGAAAACATTAAAATGATTAAACTGATTAACGGTTGAAACCCTTCTAAATCCACAGCTGTGAACCCGATACCTAACAATAAACCGATACCTAGGTAAATCCACAATGCTTTCTGAGTTGAATAATACTGACTATAAATTAAACCCTTCATATGTCTTCACCTCTTAAGATTATTTTACTGACTTGATCAATGTACTCGATAGATTCTAAATCAAAAGATAAAGTACGTTCATTTTTTAAAACAATCGCTTGAACTTCACCTAAGTGGTGTTTTTTTGCTAACACATCTTCGTCTTCAAGTTTTTCAAATTCTGTTTCATCACATGTTAAACGTGCATAATTGTTGTATAATGCTGCTTTGTCAATTTGCTTATAAACTTGGCCATGTCTCAGAAAAACTAACTTTGTCGCTAAGCGGTCAATATCTTCCGCAATATGAGATGTCATCAACACACCACGATTGCTATCATGTACGAACTTTTCAATTTCATCTTGAATCTCATCACGACTTGCTGCGTCCAATCCTGCTGTCGCTTCGTCTAAAATCAATAATCGACTTTTGTGTGACAATGCGACTGCCATAGAGAGTTTCATAGACATACCTCTTGAAAAGAATTTAACTGCCTGTTTTTCTGGCAGTTCAAAACGCTGGATATAATCATTAAACAAAGTACTGTCAAAATGGCGGAACACCTTTTGAAACATACGATTCAACTTATCAACGGTCATATTTTTAGTGAAATTCATGGAATCAAATACAACACTTATGTCATTTTTGTAAGCTGTATCTTCAGGTGAGACACGTTGACCGAAAAAATAGATTTCTCCGCTAGTTAAAGGATAATCTCCCACAATCATACGAATTAACGTTGATTTGCCTGAACCATTTTTGCCGATTAAAGCGACAATTTCACCTGGATCAACTTGAAAGGACACATCATTGATGGAGAAGCGGCTATTAGAAAACTGTTTCGTTAAATGATGTACTGATAATAATGGTGTCATAAGACCTCCTGATATTTTTATGTTATTTTTATTTTAACATAGCTGATTCAAATATTTAGTTTATTTCTCTATTCTCCCTCTTTTTAATCCAACCACACATTATTTTTTCAGTTTTTTAAAACGTCACCATTGAAAAATTGTTAAAAAAGTACAATAATCAAATGTAAGCGCTATTATTATTAAACCCAGGAGGCACAAATGATTACCAACGAACGTGAACTTAAAAATAAGTATTTCGATTTACTTGCAGAGAAATTCAACCATGAAGAACAACTTGCATCAGAAATTATCAGTCTAGAATCTATTTTAGAATTACCAAAAGGTACAGAACACTTTGTCAGTGACTTACATGGAGAATATGAATCTTTCCAACATGTCTTACGTAACGGTTCAGGCAATGTTCGTACGAAAGTCAATGACATCTTCAAAGATAAAATGTCGAACCAAGAAATCAGCGACTTCACTGCTTTAATTTATTATCCAGAAGATAAATTAAGAATGGTTAAAAGCAGCTTCGAAACAAAAGAGCCATTAAACCGTTGGTATGAAACGCGTATTGACCAAATGATTCAAATGGTTCAATATTCCGCTTCAAAATATACACGTTCTAAATTACGTAAAGCATTACCTAAAAAGTTTGTTTATATTGTCGAAGAGTTACTTTATAAAACCAACGAACTTGAGAATAAAACACCTTACTACAATACGTTGATGCGTCAAATCATCGAAACTCAACAAGCAGACGATTTAATTATCGGTTTATCTTACACAATTCAACGTCTAGTCGTAGATCACTTACATGTTGTCGGTGATATTTATGACCGTGGTCCTGAACCTGAAAAAATTGTAGAAACATTAATCAACTATCATTCTGTTGATATCCAATGGGGCAACCACGATGCGATTTGGATTGGTGCCTATGCCGGTTCTCGTGTCTGCCTAGCTAACATCTTACGTATTTGTGCACGTTACGATAACTTGAATATCGTTGAAGATGCTTACGGTATCAATTTACGTCCATTATTAAACTTAGCTGAAAAATACTATGGTGATAACCCAGCTTTCCGTCCAAAACTACGTTCTGATTCTAACTTATCTGAACAAGAACAACTTCAAATCACTAAAATTCATCAAGCCATTGCGATGATTCAATTCAAATTAGAAATGCCGATTATCAAACGTCGTCCTTCTTTCGAAATGGAAGAACGCTTAGTCTTAGAACATGTTGACTATGATAACTTAACGTATACATTACATGGCCAAACACATGAATTAACAGATACATGTTTCGTGACAGTAGATCCAGAAGACCCAGCTAAATTATTACCAGAAGAACAAGAAGTCATTGATAAATTATTAGTTTCTGTACAAGAATCAGAAAAGCTTAAACGCCATATGACATTCTTGATGGATAAAGGCTCACTTTACTTACCTTACAACGGTAATTTATTAATTCACGGCTGTATCCCGATTGATGAACATGGCAATATGGAAGGCATGGAAATTGATGGCACATTCTATGCTGGCCGTCCATTATTAGACCAATTCGAAATGTATATGCGTAAAGCATTCCGAAATAAAGATATTACCGACGATTTAGCAACTGACTTAGTTTGGTATTTATGGACAGGTAAATATTCTTCATTATTCGGAAAACGTGCCATGACAACATTCGAACGTTATTTCATTAAAGATAAAGCAACTCATAAAGAAGAAAAGAACCCATATTATTCACTACGTGAAGACCCTAAAGTTGTAGGCAAACTCTTAGAAGACTTTGATTTAGATCCTGAACAAGGTCATATCATTAACGGGCATACACCAGTCAAAGAAATTGATGGTGAAGATCCGATTAAAGCCGACGGTAAAATGATCGTCATTGATGGCGGCTTCTCTAAAGTGTATCAATCTACAACAGGTATTGCGGGTTATACGTTACTGTACAACTCTTACGGTATGCAGCTAGTGGCACACCAACACTTCAACACGAAAGAAAACGTATTACGTTACGGTGCAGATGAATTATCTACAAAACGTCTTGTCGATAAAGAACTTCAACGTAAACGTATCCGCGATACGAACACAGGACAATTCATCAAAGAAGAAATCCGCAACTTAAAAGAACTTATGTCTCATCGCTATACAGATTAATAACCATAAAGAAAAGCAGAAGGTTGACTGATTAAACGTCACCTTCTGCTTTTTTGTGGTTATATCTTATTTTTATAGCTTGTGATTTGTCTCGTGTACTAGAATTTAAGATAATGTATTGAACTGCAATGTAAAGTTTAAGTGATACTCTGCATCATCCATACGATAACGTTCTGGTAATTCCGGTCCACAACTGTTTGTACCGATACCACTTTGGCCAACATCGATATTAACATATGTGTAACCATCTAAGTGTAATTGATCCGCATGTTCTACTGTTGTAAGTTGCGCATCTGAATAAGGTTTCGCATTGAAACTGAATGGTGTTTCAGCGTTAAACGCAACTTGTGTTGTTGTATTATTTAATGTCACATGTGTTGTATTATTGTGACTGCCGTCTTCTTGCGGTCTGATATGCGGCCAGAAATTATCATTGACTGTAGAAACAAAGTAACCTAAATGACTCGCAAGCTGCTTATCTTCATAACTGCTGAAGGGTCCATGACCATAGTATGCTAATTTTTGATAGTCATTTGATAACTTGAATTCTAAGCCAAGTCTCGGTAAGAACGGCATACGCGCATTCTTCTCAAGTTCTAAATCCGCTTCAATCTTACCATCCGCATGCACTAACCAAGTTAAAGTACCTGTTAAGATTTTCGGCACACGTTTATGCACAATACTGATTTGGAATTGAATACTCACGCCGCCTTCAGATTCGACAATCGAATAATCATATACACGCGTATGCGCATATTCGTAACCCATTTCTTCCCATTGCTTACGAATATTAATGTCATTATCTGTCGGTGCACGCCAAATGCGGATTGCAGTAGGTTCATGTAGCACGAGCTTACCTGCTTGTGTAACGTGCGTTAATGAAGCAGTTTGTGTATCAAACGCATAATCACTATCTTCTCCTGAAATGTGAATAGTATGTGCTGTATCATCCACTGAAACTTGATAAGCAGATTCATGCTCTGTTACTGTTTCAAATTCCAAACGTTCTTGAACGATTTGATCATGACCTAAAATTGTTTGATCTTTAAGTGAAATATACTCTACTAAAATATCACTGATTTGGTTTAAAATCGCTTCATCAATAAACGTCTGCAGTTCCACAGAAATTTCAGTATGTGGTTCAAATCCTGTTAAATCTGCATACTCTTCATATTGTTCACCTGATAATGTCGTAATCGTAAAACGTAATTGCAAGACTTCATCTGCATCAATAAAATCGAGACGATTATAAAACGTTAACGTCTGTTTATCATAATGAGATAAAATCACCGGACGATTCACTTGTTGGAATTCATAATAACCTTCGTGCGGCGTTCTATCTGGCGATACGATACCATCTACACAGAAGTTGCCGTCATGTAAATCTTCTCCGAAATCTCCGCCATAACGAAAGACTGGTTGCGCTTCATCTTGACTGATATTTACTGCGTGGTCGCACCATTCCCAAACAAACGCACCAATAAAGCTTGGATACGCTTCTAATAATTCATGATATTCTAAAAGACCGCCTGGTGAATTCCCCATCGCATGTGCATACTCGCATAAGATAAAGGGTTGTGTAATATTTTGATTATCTAAATAACGCTCTTTAATTTCTTCAGGTGACGGATACATACGACTGATCATATCTAGTTTAGAGAAATCTTCCCCACCTTCTGCGTAAAAGGCACTTTCATAATGGACTGGACGTGTTGCATCTAAATCCTTCGCAAGTTCAGCTGCTTTCTCAATATTGACACCATATCCAGATTCATTACCTAATGACCACATAATAATAGATGAGAAGTTGCGTAGCGGTACAATAGACGCTTCAATACGATCTAAAATCAGTGCTTCGTATTGCGGATCATCAGCGATAATATTAAAGTCTTTAGTATTTTCATCTCCATAAAACAGCACTACGCCATGTGTTTCTAAATCCGCTTCACTCATCACGTAGAACCCGTATTCATCAGCTAACTCATAGAAGCGAGGCGCTTTCGGATAGTGTGCTGTACGAATCGCATTAAAGTTGGCTTGTTTCATTAATGTCAAATCTTCATGCATTTGCGCTTCAGTTAAGACATATCCCGTTTCCGGGTTGCTGTCGTGATAGTTAGCCCCACGCAATTTCACAGATTTACCATTAATCCATAACTGTTGATCTTTAATTTCAACTTCACGTAAACCGACCTGTTCAGTGATAACTTCATCCGTAGTTGTGATGACTAGCGTATAAAGGTAAGGTGTTTCAGCACTCCAAAAAGCAGCATCTTCTACATTTAATACTAAAACATCTTCATTTGTCCCTTTTTGTTCAGTAATGACGCCGCCTTCTTGGTCAAGCAGCGCTACTGTATAATGAGGTTTACCATTTACTTGCGTCACATCTAAATGGACTGCACCTGTTTGTACAGCTGTATCGACTGTCGTTTGAATCGTATAATCTTCAATACGATTGTTAGGACGTTCTACAATATACACATCTCTGAAGATACCTGAATGTCTAAACATATCTTGATCTTCAAAATACGTACCATCTGAATATTTAACGACTAATACTTGAATCGTATTGTCCCCTTCTTGAACAAAAGATGTGACATCAAAACGTGACGCACTACGTGAAACTTGGCTGTAGCCTACAAATGTATTATTGATCCATACATAATACGCACTGCTGACACCGTCAAAGTTCAACACAAATTGATGGTCATTGTCATAGATAGAATCGATGGTAAAGTTGCGTTCATAATAACCACATGGATTATCTTCTGGTACATACGGCGGATCAAATGGGATTGGATATTTAATATTGACATATTGTGTTTGGTCAAATCCATGTAAATTCCACACAGAAGGTACTGGTAAAGTTTGTGTCACTTTATGACGGCTTGCTTCGAACTCTGCCACACTGTTGAAGAAACCGAAGTTCCAGTCACCAGATAATTGTGTTACAGAAGTATTGTGTTGTTGCGGCTTTGGGATAAAATAAGCGGCATAAGGTAATGTATTAACATGTAATTGTTCTAAGTTATAGTGTAAATCTAATTTCAAGGTATGACCCTCCTAAGTATTTTTCAAAATTATATAATTTTGTTAAATGTACGTGTTATAATGGCTCTATCATAGAGAGAAAGAGAGTGAGACAAGTGCAAGTCTTTTGGACAAAACTTAAAAAAACAAGCTACGAAGCCCAAGTTGATGAATGTGGCAAAGAAAACTTATACGTAGGTAACGGCTATGAATATGAAGTCACTAAACCTGCTGTCTTGCATATCGTGACACAAGGAACCGGCACCTTTACTGTGAATGATACGACTTACCATTTAAAGAAAGGTGATGTCTTCTTATTGCTCAAAGGCATGCATGTCAAATATCATGCGACAGGAGAAACACCTTGGCATTATATGTGGGTCGGCTTCAGCGGCACGCATGCCATCAGCTTTATTACACGTACTTCTTTATCAGATGAATTCGTCCTCTTAAATCAAAACACTGAAACACTGTTTAAATTAATCTTTAAAATCTGCATTCTGGCAAACAGCCATACCCCTGAGGACACCCACGATATCTTACTAAAGATAAGACTATTTGAATTGTTATATTTCCTAACACAACAAAACCAAAAAGAAATTGTAATTCCTGATCAACGTGAAGCAACAGATTTAAAAGATGCTTTAGAATATTTCAATGACAACTTCAAAAGCAAAGATACTACTGTTGATAATGCTGCTCAAGTCGCAAACATGAGCCGTAGTCAGCTCTATAAACGTTTCAAAAAGCAATTTGGCGCTTCACCAAGCAGATATCTCACCGATCTTCGTATGGCTTTTGCGGCTGAACAGCTGAAATTCACAAATAAAACTGTGCAAGCCATTGCAGATGAACTTAATTATGATGTGTCACTTGCTTTCTCCAAGGCTTTCTCTAAGTACTTTAACTGTCCACCTACGCAATACCGCAAAAATTATAAGGCCAGAAAAGCATTGCAATCTGAATAAATGAAACTATCAAGCAGCTACTTTTTTGTTGCTGTAAAACAAAAGCAGTGGATAGAGTTATGAATGAATGCTCTAACACTGCTTATTGTATTGTTACAGTTTTTCTTCTTTATGAATCGGCGGACGTCCTTCTCTTTTACGTTTAAATTCAAGTGTTTGTTGAATATCACGTAAGAAATCGCCTTTTAAGTTGAAGGCTTTATGATATAAAATACTACAAATGATGATAAAGAAGATTGGTACCCCAATCATACCGATTCTGATACCCCAGATTGTATCTGTTGTTTGTTCAACATTTGGCACATAACCAATCATTGATAAACCGACACCGACACTTAATCCCGCAAATGCTTGTGCTAATTTTACTAAGAATGTTTGTGTTGATGTGATGACACTTTCGTTACGTTGACCGAATTTCACTTCACTGTAGTCGATTACGTCAGCTAACGCGACTGTGTTGATTCCGACAAGTGTACCTGTACCGAAGCGGATACATGCACCGCCAATAATTACCCAGATTGCTGCGTGCGGCGCAATAAAGCCTGCAAGCAAGATAACTACTAAACCAATAATAATTCCAAATACAGCGTAGTTGAATACTGCACTACGTCCGACTTTCTTAACTAAGTATGGGAAAATCAATAATGATCCCATTTCCATAATAATCATTGTGTTAAAGACAGAGAATAAGCTTTCTACGCCTGCCACATATTTAAAGTAATACAAGATAATTGCGTTAATCATTTGTCCACATAAGTTGAATGCTAAGATTACACCAATTACCGCAAGCAACTCTTTGTTTTTAAAGAGAATACGCCAAATATCTTTAAAACGGACTTTAATTGCGTTTTGTCTTTCAATTTCAGTGTCTTCATGAACGAAGAATACTGTAATACCGATAGTAATGATAAATGTAATACTACAGATGATTGCAAGCGCAAAAATACCTGCACCTCTGAACGGTTGACCTAAGAAATCGTCTAATTTATGGATGAACATTAAACCGAAGCTTCCGATCACAAAAGCCGCAAAGCTCGCAAAGAAACGTGGCACTACCGCAACTTCTTCACGCTCACGTGGGTTATTCGTTAAGTTTGGCAACCAAGACCAGTATGGGATGTCCATAATGGTATAAGTCATACCCCATATGATGTACATGATTGAGATGTAAATGTACATGCCGTTGCCTGCGAAATCAAAGTTTGTGAAGAGTAATACTGTGATGATAGCGTTAATTAATGTACCGATAACGAGCCATGTTTTGAATTTGCCGAAGCGATTGTGTGTATTATCAACAATCATACCCATAATCGGATCGTTAATCGCATCCCAAATACGTGCTGCGAAAAACAACACTCCGACGAATGCGGGTGAGAGTCCAACAATGTCCGTAATATAGAACATTAAAAACAAACTGACAATATTAAAAATGGCGTCCTTTCCTACTGTTCCGAATCCAAATGTATACTTTTCAAAGCGCGTTAATTTTCTTTCCAATCCTTTCACCTCTATCTATAGATTGTTATTTCTGGTGTTGTCTTTGTACCTTCAAATAATTAATTTTCTATTCATGTAAACGTTATCATTTTTCTGAAAACAATAGAATATCCAAATCTTTCTTTTATATGTCCAAATGTTTCGAAGTTAAAATATTTATGGCACTTTGAACCTTTAAAAAATAATTCCTCATCTTGTTATTATCATTATTCAAACGAAAAAAACCCCTGTCACTTACTCTAAATAAGTAAGCACAGGAGTTCTTTTATATAACTGATATTATAATTTCAATGGTTTAAGATTTTGCGTTAAAGCTTCGCGTCTATCTTCATATTGTGGCGGTAATTGAAGATGTTGACCTAATTGATCTTTCGGCTCATCTACCGCAAAACCTGGACCATCTGTCGCCATTTCAAATACGATGTCACCTTTTTCTTTGAAGTAAATCGCTTTGAAGTAGTTACGGTCTTTAACTTCTGTCACAAAGTAACCATGGTCTTCCATGTGTTTTTGCCATTCTAAATGTTCTGCTTCTGTTGGGATAGACCAAGCCACATGATGCACTGTACCTACACCGAATAAACCTTTTGGCAATGGTTGTGCAGACATAATGATTTGGTGTTTTTCTTCGCCTTCTGTTTCTAAGTGGATTTTAGAAGGGTTTTCGTTAACAACACTTAATCCCATATCATCAACTAATGTACTGCGAGTACCTGCTGGATCTGCAGATAATAGTTCTGTACCGTGGAAACCTATAATAGCATTATCTTCAGCTTCTTCTTGTCCTTCAACTAATGCTAAAGCTAGTCCATGCACATCATTAAATTCTAATGTTGCTTCGTCGAACAAACCAGAAATTTTAGTTTCAATACCTTGTTCATTTAAATTTGCTTCCCAAGCATCCATTGAGCCTTTAGGAATTCTGAATGCGATACGTCCAACCTGTCCGCTTCCCACTCGACCTTTATGTTGATTTGGCCAGTTAAAGAATGTCATTACCATACGTTTGTCGTCATCTTGTCTTGAGAAGTATAAGTGATAAACACCTGGGTCATCGAAGTTTACTGTTTGTTTAATCAATTGTAAGCCAAGTACATTACGATAGAAGTCTAAGTTCTCTTGTGCGTCACCTACAATTGCTGAAATATGATGTATACGTTTAATATTTTCCATATATGGAAACCTCCTTTATTCAGTATAATTATTATACTTACTTTGTAAACTCATTATAACACCAGTATAATTTTTATACCAGCATTTTGTTTCATGTAAATAAAAAATACGCACTTCCGATTTAACCGGAAATGCGTATCATAAACGTTAATCACATTAGTTGTCTAAAGCTTTTTTCAGTGACTCGATGTTTTTCTTCATTAATGATTGATAAGTAACATCTTTATCTTTTGATTCATCTTTTGTTAAAACTGATAAGTTGTGGAATGGTAATAGTTTCGTGTTAGTTTCTTTTCTGATGATATCTGTCACTTTAGAAGTGATGTTTTGTTCGTATAATACATATGGTTGTTTTTCTTTCTTGATATCAGAAACGATAGCCATTAATTCTTTTTGTGTTGGTTCATCGTTGTTCATGCCATTAATACCTTCTTGTTCGAAGTCATAACGTTTAGCTAAGTAAGCTAATGAATCGTGAGAGATAATCACTTTGTCGCGTTTTTTGTTTTTAGAAACGTCTTTTAATTCTTTATCTACATCTGAGATGTCTTGAACTAATTTTTTGTAGTTCTTTTCGTAGTAATCTTTGTGATCAGGGTCTTTTTTCACAAATTCATCTTTGATTTCTTTCGCAAATGTTTTATCTGCTACTGGATCTAACCAAATATGTGGATCGTATTTGCCGTGGTGATGATGGTGTTCTTCGTGATCACCATGCTCTTCATGTTCACCGTGTTCTTCATGATCACCGTGTTCGTGGTGTTCACCTTCTTCATGGTCACCATGTTCATGTTCGTGTTCATGCTCATGTTCTTCACCAGGAAGAATCGCGTTTTTGTCTAAGCCTTTTGTTAACTCAAGCACTTTCTTGTTGTCTTTAATTGTTTTCGCAATTTTACCCGCTGCTGGGTCCATTTCTTTGTCTGTATAAATAAATAAGTCGCCTTTAGAAATGTTCATGATTTCTTTTTGTGTTGGTTCAAAACTATGTAAGTCTGTACCTGGTGGGTAAATTGATTTCACATCTGCATATTTACCGCCGATTTGATCCGCAAAACTTTGGAATGCGAATACAGTTGTGTTAACTTTCATCTTATTGCTTTCGCTGTACTTAGCATCTTTACTGTCTTTATTACCGCTGTCTTTGCTGCTGTCACCATTACCGCAAGCTGCTAATACAACTGTTAAGACTAAAGATAACATTATGAAAAGTGTCTTTTTCATCTTAAAAGGTCCCTCCAAATCGTAATCATTATGTTTTAAACTATACCCTTAAATACACTAAATTGCAATGGTATTCATGAAATCTTTTAGATTCTCAGAATTCTGAAATTTTCAACCTAATATTTTATAATTAAAAAACAGTTAGGTTCACTATTCATATACACATTAAAGAGAAAAGTACTCTTTTTAATTTGACGTTAATTATTTTGTAAATTTATAAATTAAAGAAAACGCTTACATTAAAGAAAACATATAATTTTTGTAATAACCCTTGTTTCTGACCCGCTTTGTTTTGTACCATTTAGATAGGAGTAACATTAAATAGATAAAGGGGATTATGACAGATTTAAAGCAAGGCGACCATAAGTTCTTTATTGGGGAAGAAAGTTCACCGAGCGCCATCATTGAATTCAGAGATGAGCAAGAAAATGTGATTGATATTTTCCATACTGCTGTCAGTGATGAATTAGGCGGCCAAGGTATCGGAACGAAACTCGTTGAAAAAGTAGTAGATTACGCGAATGCAAATCAACTTAAAATCACTGCGAGCTGTTCATTCGCAAGACGTGTGATTGAACAATTCCCAGAGTTTAAACTATTCTTAGCTGGTAAGGAATAACACTTACATAAACTAAAGAGAAGCACCTAAAGTTCAAACGGCTTTAGGTGCTTCTTTTGTTACGCTTATTCTTTTATCCATTTTGCAGCAAATACATATTATAATAAATGCCTTTTTGTGCAAGTAATTCTTCATGCGTACCCCGTTCGACTATCTCACCTTGATTTAACACTAAAATTTGATTTGCATCTTGAATCGTCGACAATCGATGTGCAATTGCGAGCGTTGTACGTCCTTTACGCATATCTTTCAATGAGTTTTGTATTTGTTCTTCTGTTTCAGAATCAATAAAAGCAGTTGCTTCATCTAAAATAAGAATTTTAGGGTCAATTGCCATCGTTCTCGCAAATGCAATTAACTGACGTTCACCACTAGAGAATGCACTACCCTTCTCTATTACTTTATGCTCATATTGATCTGGCAGTTGTTCAATAAAGCGATCTGCATGCACAAATTCTGAAGCAGCTTTTGCTTGTTCGAATGTCATTGTTGGGTGATATAAACGTATATTAGATAAAACTGTTCCATAGAAGATAAACGGATCCTGCAGAACTAGCCCTACTTTTTGTTTCAATTCTTGCTTTGGAATTGATTTGATAGATTGACCATCAATTAATATTTCACCTTGATGAAATTCATAAAAGCGCATAAATAAATTAATAATCGTACTTTTACCAGAACCTGTATGGCCTACAAGCGCTATTGTTTCACCAGGATTAGCAGTAAATGTAATATGTTTTAATACATTGTGTTCTCCATCATAACTGAAGGTTACATCTTTAAATTCAATTTTACCTTCTGTGATATGGTGGTCAGCGATTTCATTTTGTTTAGGTTCTAATGTGTCGTTATCTAGTAATGTAAAGACACGGTTAGCTGCAACAATAGCTTGTTGGAATATATTCAAGTTTTGACTGACCTGGTTAATGGGTTCGAAGAAGCGCTGCATATATTGTACGAACGCATAAACAACCCCTGCCGTCACAGTCGAAGAGAAGCTTAATAATCCGAAATAACTTAGTATCATTACTGTCGCAAAGATACTTAACATACCGATGGCTGGACGTAATAATAGACCATCTAGGCGAATCGTTTTCAAGTTATATTGATAGTGCTCTTCGTTAATTTCATCAAATTCTTTTTGTAGTCTGCGTTCTTGGTTAAAGACTTGAATCATACGGATACCTTCAATAGATTCGGCAAGTTTCGCGTTCAAATCAGATAACCGTTGACGTGCTTGCGCAAAGAATATTGAAGCATATTTACGATATAAAGCTAAAATAATGATAATAATCGGCATAAAACATAAAGCCATTAACGCAAGTCTGACATCTAGAATAAACATCATAATAAAACTTGAAATGACTGTAAATAATGCCATCATAAAGGAAGAAAAAACCCCAACAAACATGTTAACGATGGCTTCTGTGTCATTCGTTAATCGTGACACGATACTTCCACTTGGCACCTCATCAAAATACTTCATGCCGAGTTCGCCCATTTTATCAAACGCATCAATACGTAATTGTTGGATAATTTTAAATGCGAAGTTTTGGAACATATAAATGTTAATATATGTTGTTATCGCACCAATCAATTCAATGCCGATAAAGATAACAATCATCCAAATGATTTCATGTTGTGGAAAGTGTCTTGGTGTTAAGTAATCATCAATAAACACTTTCACAATATAAGGCACCGCCACACCTGCTGCTGTGGAAATCCCAAGCATCACAAAGGCAGCTAAAATCAACCATTTAAACGGGAAGGTATAACGCATCAAGCGCATTAATGTATGCCACTGATCACGCGCACTGAGTTGATTATCACCATGCATTTTCTGTCTTCTAGCCATGATAATCACCCTCCTCTTCATGTGCCGCTTCATCTAACTTTTTAGTTAATTGGTCGCGTAATTGTTGTGACTGATAAGTTTTCGCATACCAACCTTGATTGCGCATCAATTGTTCATGTGTCCCTTGTTCTGCCACTGTACCTTCATCCATCACGATAATTAAATCCGCATGACTCACTGCACTCATACGATGTGCAGTAATAATATTCGTTTTGCCTTGTCTTTGGTCTCTCATATTGTTAAGAATATGTTCTTCTGTATCTGCATCAACCGCTGACAAAGAGTCATCAAACATCAAGACAGGCGGATCCGAAATGACTGCACGTGCGATAGAAACACGTTGTTTTTGACCTCCTGATAATGAAACACCACGTTCTCCAACAATCGTGTCATACCCTTGAGGGAAATTTAAAATATCATGATGAACATAGCTGGTCTCAGCTGCTTGTTGAATTTGTTGTTTTGTACTATTCGGTGCCGCATAAGCAATATTTTCTCGGATAGTTGTAGAGAATAAGAAGTTGTCTTGCGGTACATAACCAAACATCGCACGTAAATGTTGGATTTCATAATCACGGATTGGAATACCGCCATACGTAATATCTTCAGGACGTTGCGTATCAAATTCACGTACTAACAGTCGTAATAACGTACTCTTTCCTGAACTTGTACGCCCAACTATACCGACAGTCATACCTTCTTCAATAGTAAAGTGTACATCTCTTAACGAAGGATGTTCACTGCCCGGGAAAGTAAAAGATTTAATTTGATAAGTGATGGGTCCTGATGGATAACCATTTACTTTATAAGTTAAATCTATTTCATTTTCTGTGTCTAAAATACCACTAATTCTTTCATAGGATGCATGACCTCTTTGAATAATATTAAAGAAGAAACCTAACGCAAGTAACGGCCACACTAACATACCGAGATACGTTGTTGCGGTAATTAACTGACCCAACGTAATTGTATGATTGAAAATCATAAATGTCCCAAACACTAATGCAAGGAAGTAACTTGTACCAATCACTAACATAATCGTTGGACTGAATAAGGCATCAATTTGCGCAACTTTTAAATTTTTTCGAACCACATCATCACTGATAGTTTTAAAGTCCTTTTGGTCACTTTTTTCATAACCCATTGTTTTAGTAACTTTAATACCAGCAATACTTTCTTGTGTCTTATCATTTAAACGACTGAATGCCGCTTGTGCTTTTTTAAAGCCTTTGCTCATCAAACGGCCATAATAGCTTGTTAATAAGACTAAAATAGGTAAAGGCAGCATAATTATCAACGTCAATTTCCAGTTGATTGTCAGTGCCATCGTAATTAAAATTGAAGTTCCTGTAATTAAAGAGTCGCCAATCATTAACACCCCTGGACCTGCGGCACCTTGAACAGCATTAATATCATTGGTCGCATGGGCCATCAAGTCACCTGTTCGACGTCTTTGGAAGAAAGATGGACTCATAGAAGTATATTTCTCATATAAACGGTTACGCAAAATCTTCCCTAACTTATTACTTGTTCCAAAAATCAGAACACGCCAAGAGTAGCGTAGAATATAAATCATCACTGCCGCAAAAGCAAGTATCATCATATAAGTAAATAGCTGCCTTCCCGTTAAACGATCAGCTGCAATCGCATCAATTGTTTTACCGATGATTTGCGGCGGAATAAGCTGAAATAATGCGATAAAGAGTAATACTAATAGCCCGCCAATATACTTCAACTTCTCTTGTTTAAAAAACCAGCTTAAATGCATAAACACTTTCATCTCATCACTTCCTCCTTTCTTTTATCTTTTTATTTATCAACAACATTTTAGTTGACTCTTGTTTGTGCATCTCCTGTTTCTAACACTTCCATAGTACTGTTCAATCCGCCTTCAGCAAGATTTTTTACAGCTTCGTGTGTAAAGAATGCGATGTGAGGAGAAGCTAACACATCATTACGTTCAATCAATTCTAATAAAGTTTCATCTTGAACTTCTCTATTTGAAAAATCTCTTCGGAAATATTGCGCCTCATTTTCATACGTATCGATAACAGCACCCGCTACTTTACCACTATTCAATGCATCTAGCAAAGCTTGTGTCTCAACAACCATACCACGTGCGCAGTTGACAAAGATCACACCATCTTTCAACTGATTAAATGTTGCTTGATTAAACATATGGTACGTCTCTTTATTTCCCGGGACATGAAGTGAAACGATATCTGCTTGTGCGATTGCCTCTTCTAACGAATCTTTAAATTCAACAATATTTTCTAATTCCGGCTTATCTTCGATATCGTAACCAACAACTTTACAACCGAAATTTGAGAACAATTGCGCTGAAATACTGCCGATACGTCCTACACCGATAATCGCTACGGTTAAATCTTTGACAGGACGTGAAATCAATGGTGCATCCCATACAAAGTTATGATTCTCCATACGTTGTTTGATAAGTGGCAACTGTCTCACAAAATACAAAGCGCCTGTGACTGCATATTCAGCAATAGAACTTGGTGAATAGCTGGGTACTGTTGTAATGATTAAATTATGTGCTTTGGCTTCTTCTAAGTCATACATATCGAATCCAGCACTGCGTTGTGCAATTTGTTTAATACCATAGCTTTCTAATTTACTATAAATCTCAGGATTGAATGGTCCATTATGAGATAATGATAAGCCATCATATCCTTTTACTTGTTCAATATTGTCCATAGTTAAAGGATTGCTTTCATAATCCACTTCTACTTGGTGATCTGCTGACCAATTTTTAATTGCGTCAATTTCATAAGGTGCGACATCAAACATTTTTATTCTTACCATCTTAAAACTCCCCTTTAATATGTATTACATCTTTATAAATCAAGAATATAGGTAATATTATAGCATTGAAACAAAGGTAAGAAACACAAGATTCAGACAATTAAAATAAAAAGACTCAAGCTGTTAAAGCTCAAGTCTTTCATAAATAACTATTCAAGCCATTCAATGACATCTTCATATGCTTGACGAGTTTTGACACGTTTCGGATCTTCTTCACGATAACCAAAAGCTACCATAACGGATGGTAAGAACTCATCTTCATTCATAATTCCTTCATCAGAAAGCAATTGTGTGACTTCTTTCATACTGAAACCTTCAATTGGGCAAGAGTCTACACCTAAAAATGCGGCTACTGACATCATATTACCTAAGGCAATGTATGTTTGTTTACTTGCCCAGTCCCATAATGAACGTTCACTTTCATATAAATCCAAGCTATCATTTTGGAACATTTCATAACGTTTATTCATATCTTCTAATACATCATCTGGTACATTTTTTATTTCTTTCATAATATGTGTTAAATATTCTGTACCCGGACGTACGTTTTTACGCGCAAGTAAAATCACAAAGTGTGAGGCTGTATCTAATTGGCCTTGTGCACCCCAAGATACTTTTTTTAATTTTTGACGTAAGTCTTCATTTTGAACGACTAAAAAACGCCATGGTTCCGCACCGATTGAGCTTGGTGAAAGACGCCCAGCTTCAATAATGGTATGGAAATCTTCCGCATTCACTTTTTTGTCTGGATTAAAACGTTTTGTCGCATGTCTAAAATTAAATGCTTGTAAAATTTGATCGCGTATTGCTTGTTGTTCCATTACTATTTTCGCTCCTCATCTTATGTAGTCACCTATAGTATAGTGAACCTACCAAGGAGTCTAAAGGAAAATGCTTGTGGTTACTGTTTTTGAAGTCTTTCAACAAATGCCACATATTCATCAGCATTTTCTGCGAGAGTCGCAAAATTATCGATGTCATCCGTTTGGTAAATCGCATGAATGCCAAAGAAATGGCCACCGATTAAATTAACAACACCTTTTAATGGATTACAAATTTCGTCAATCGTATACCCTATCGGTCCATCTTCTTTATAATGTGCTTTTGGTTGGCCGCATGAAATGGCTAATGCGAAATGTTTTCCTTTTAAAGCGTCACCGCCATCAAACGCAAAACCATGTGTATAGACTTCATCGAACCATTGCTGTAAAAGTGGCGGATAACTCATCCAAAACATGGGATATTGAAAGATAATATAATCATGTTTCTGTAATAACGCTTGCTCATGTTCAACATCAATGTTTCCATCTGGATAAGTTTGATACAAGTCATGTACCGTCACTAAGTCAGAACGATCTTCTAATGTTTTCTTCCATACTTGATTAACGTCGCCTTCTTGAATATCAGGATGTGCAATAATTACTAATGTGGACATGATAATCCTTCCTTTCATTCAAAATAAAAATGAGATGTACCCCGAAGTCATCTCATTTTAAGTCGTACTATTTAGTTATTCCCCTTTGGTCTCCATCATTAACTTTGTGTAATAGAATAAGAATACAATGATCATACTGATAGACATTGATTTCAACAGACTATTCATCATTGTACCGATATCTGTCAGGTAAAACGTAATGGCTGAGTTAATGAAGAAAGCAATAAAAATGTATAGTAATCTTGTTATCATATCCCATCATCCCCTTTTGACTAGTTTACCCATAAAAGATACAAATTGCAATATGTATTTTGAATTTTGTGACAACTTATGTTTTTATAAATAAAAACACGCAACCTTTTTCAGGTTGCGTGTTTCTAGAATTTATCAATTTAACTTTTAATGAAATTTACATATTCATCAGGCAATTATGATTTAACTTGTGAGTCACCGAAGATTTTACGTTTGATTGCTTCACCTGTCGGTGTACCTGCTAAACCACCAAGACCAGTTTCACGTAATTCAGCTGGTAAGTTACGTCCAACTTTATCCATAGCTTCAATTACTTCATCTACTGGGATACGGCTTTCCACGCCAGCTAATGCTAAGTCAGCTGAGATTAATGCGTTACCTGAACCGATTGCGTTACGCATTACACATGGAATTTCTACTAAACCAGCAACTGGGTCACAAACTAGCCCTAATAAGTTACTGATTGCGATAGCCATTGCTTGACCTGAAGCTTCTGGTTTACCGCCGAATGTTTCAACTGCTGCTGCTGCAGCAATAGCTGATGCTGAACCAACTTCAGCTTGGCAACCGCCTGTTGCGCCAGCAACACTTGCGTTGTTTGCTACAACACGGCCGAAGATAGCTGCTGTGAATAAGAAGTCCACCATTTGATCTTCAGTTAAGCCATGTGTTTTTTCTAATTTGAATAGTGTACCTGGAATTGTACCGGAGGAACCAGCTGTTGGAGTAGCACAAATGATACCCATTGCTGCGTTCACTTCGTTTGTCGCAACTGCACCCATAACGGCACTCATCATTTCATTACCTGAAAGCGCATGGTTGTTTTCGTTATAATTTTTTATTTTAATTGCGTCTTGACCAGTATACCCTGTTACACTTTTAACGCCTTCGCCAGTTGTCCCTTTTTCAACTGCGTCGCGCATTACTTGTAAGTTTTGTCTCATTTGTTCACGGATTTCATCACGTGATTTCCCACTTAATTCTTTCTCTTCTTCAATCATAATTTCTGAGAATTTCATATCATGTTTATTCGCATAATCTATGATCTCTTTAATTGAATCAAACATACATTACACCTCTTTATTTTATATATGCAAAGTTTAAGTCGCTATATTTCTCTCTTAAATCGCTAAGTGCTTCTTCTGGTAAGGCTTTGTTTAAGTGTAAAGCCATTAAACAGCCATCTGGATTAATCGTTTTGATTTCTTCGTTGATGTCTGCACCGTGTTCGATTAAATCGTTGATTAAATGGTTGATTGTCGCATTGTCAGTTGGTCCATCGATTTCTAATAATGGTAAGCCGTGGTTCATTAGAATACATTGACCATTGACGTTAATGCTTTTAATTTTAATAGTTCCGCCACCGATTGAGATTCCGTTCAATTCGATGTGACGATCACCTTGTTTTGCTTTAATTAATGCACAGTTAGGATGCTCTCCTAAACTTCTTCCTGTTTCTTCGATGAAACGAACATCGATACCATCGTTTTTAGCAATGTTTACTGCATTGCTGATACGTTCGTCGAAAGTGCTGAATCCTAGTAAGCCACCAACGATTGCAACGTCTGTACCGTGTCCTAAGTGTGTTTGTGCAAATGATTCATAATAATGAACTTCAATATCTTCAGGTTCTCCTTGAAGTACCATTCTTGCTGCGTTACCGATTTTTACTGCACCTGCAGTGTGTGAACTTGATGGTCCCATCATAACTGGACCGATTATATCAAATGCGCTTTGGTAATCATGTTTACGTGCCATAGCGTATTGTCATCTCCTTAATCTCTTTATAAGAAATGCTTAATTAATTTGCTTTTGACGGTTCTGCTTTGCCTTCAGGTAATTTGTCTGATAGTTTCTTGAAGTTGATTTTGCTCATAATCTTACCTAAAATCCAACCAAGGATAATTGCTGTCACGATAACAGCTGCGATAGTAATAAGTGATGGAATTGGTTTGTTAAATCCAAACAATACAATTGCACCAGCTATTGGTGTTGCCATTCCCGTTACATTAATAACTAAACCTGCAATCGTAACAATTGTCGCTGTAAACATACCGACTATGGCGTTTGCGCCGTAAAGTTGAATCGGATATTTTGCGATTGTATCGATTTGTGTTAAAGGTTCTACTGCAACTGCGAAGGCTTTACCTAAGCCGCCGATTTTAAGTGCTCTGAACATCATAAAGTTAACGAATGATGAACCTGTAGTTGTTAATGCACCGATAGCCATCGGAACACCTGTTAAACCAAGTAAACTTGTTAATACCATAGAACTTAATGGCGTCATACCTACCACCGGAATGATTAAGCCTAAAATAATTGCTAAAGCGTAAGGATTATTGTCACCAACTGCTGTAATCGCACCACCGATTTGTCTTAACACAGCCATTACTCCTGGTGAAATTAATCCGCCGATTCCGAATGCTAATGCCGGAGCGACTAAGATTACGACAATTAAGTCTAAGCCTTCTGGTACTTTTTTCTCGATCAATTTAATCAAGAAGCTCACTAAGTAAGCAGCGATAAATGCCGGTAATAATTTTTGATCATGTAAAACTAAACCAATGATAACTGCGAAGACTGGAGAGATTCCCAATTTCAAACCAGTTAAAATACCTACTGCAATACCACTTAAGCTTCCTGCTAAGTCTCCAATTCTTTGGAAGAATTCCAAGTGGAACACGCCACCGATCGCATAACTTAAGAATGCTTGCGGTAAAAATGTTGCACATGCTGCACCTGAAAGTGCTTGTAGCCCCTGTTTACCATAAGGAGCAAATTTTAAGAATAACGACATTGCTAGAAGGACTAGCAACAACGTCCCAGTTCCCAAAATAATATCCATGCCAAATGACCTCTTTTCCTACTATATATTTAATTTTCCTACCACCGACATCATACTACCTTTGATAAAGCGTTTTCAATACCTTTTGCAAACATTTTGTGAACAAATTGCGAATAATTTCACAAACTCTTTATTATGACTATTATTACTCTTTATTTTTAAATATAAAGAGTAATTATAATCATAACGTTTATAAAGTTGTCACAATTAGTTTAAACGATAGCAATTAATTTAAACACTTACCATTAATAAAAATAATCTTGTTAACCCTAAAACAACATTAAAAGACTCCCTTTAGACTTTTATTGTTATTTGTCTATACAAATTATTTTCCATTAGCAACTATAACACTTTAGTAAATAACTTTAAACCAACAAATTCGGGTGATTTTATCGGGTAAAAGCTAAAATGCTTGATACCGTAGGATTTTGAGCAATTTAATACCTAAAAAGTTCTAATATACTGAAAATTTACGAAGTTTATCCTTTTTTAAACTCAATTTTAAGTTAGCTTAATATTCCTATGCCATGCTTGAAGTGAAGAAATTGATGATAACGCCGAATCACTGCGGAAAGCAATACTATCCCATAAAGCCGTACACCAGAAATCTATCTCTCACATATCCGCATGTGTATATCAATTTTCTTCGTTGTCGTTTTGTCTGTTTCATCCGACAGTTTATACCTCATACTCATAACACCATGGATGACATGACACTTTCATTTTGAAATAGGAGTGTTGTTTTCATGCCTATGAAGTTAAGTAAAAAGAAAAGCTTGCTTCATGTTTCTACGCTAGCTTTAAGCGGTTTACTATTCTTTAATATGCCTGGAGTGATGAATGCTGCTGAAAGTCATGATTACGCAAATGAACAGTCCGCTGAATTATCCGCTTTGGTCGAAAATACTGATACTGCTCAAACAACTGAAACATTTATCCCTACATCGCATCCAACTGATGTGGCTCAAGCTGCTGATGTTGAACCCGATCCTTCCCTTGCAGAAAATGTTTCAAAGACAAATATCGCAGATGCAGAAAGAAATCGTAAAGAAGCAGATACTGAGTCCACAACCTCAAAAGCAACAGCAGGACAAACCTATGCGCATCAAGCATCAGCAACAACTTCAAAAAGTGAAGATGCAGGCTCACACTATCAGGGTGAAACCGCATCATACGCTGACTTGCCAGAAACAGGACACGTTGACCATCCAGAATCGGGTGCTGTCATAGCCATTATTATGAGTATTGTTGTCTCTACTATTGCCCTTATTCACGTATGCAGACAAAATGCACGTTCAGTTGTCCCAAACCGAGATGACGTTTGATTGAAAAATCCCTAGTATATCATTTCTAAAATCCCTAAAAAAACAGACTTAGAAACCTGTCTTTTCTCCCTTTCTTTAAGACATTGTTTCTAAGTCTGTTTATTTTTTATTCATTTTTAGATGAGTGCACACTAGAGTCTCTGACATTTAACTGTGCCATTAACCAATCTGATTGAATTTGTTCACTTTCTCCTTCAAAAAATTGTTTTAAGCGTGCAAAAATTGATGCGCCGATAGTTTCAGCATGAATACCTACAGCAGTTAATGATGGATAATGTACTTTATTCCAACTATTCTCTTCTAATGTAACAATTGCAACATCTTCAGGCACTTTTAATTCCTTTGTTTTAAGTGCTTGTAAAATACCAGACAACATCGCATGATTCGAAGCAATCAATGCAGTTGGATGATTTGATTGCGCAAAGAGTTGCTGGACGGTGTCATAGCCGTATTTTTCTGTAGCTTGTAAACTTAAATCAGTATATTGATATGAAATTAGTCGTTCATCCATTTGTTGTTCAAAATCTTCTAATGCTGCTTTATATCCCATTCTTGTATCAGCTGTTGCACTAGAAGCAGGATTACCTAAAATTAAAGCGATTGATTGATGGTTTTGTTTCAATAAATGTTCAGCAGCTTGATAGGCTGTATCTTCATGATTTAATCCAATGTAAGGTATCTGTTCATCCTCAATTTGATTATCAATAATTACCATTGGAATGTCTCTCCAACGTTTTGAAATACGCATTTGTGCTGAAACTGGCGAAACAATAATACCATCTACTTGTTGTGATACAAACCAATCAATCAGTTCATCTTGACGTTGTACTTGTTCATTAGATGCCATCGCAATAATTCGAATAGACTCTGAACCTTGTTGATGCTCAATCGCATCAATGACAGAGGCATAATAAGCATCGTGTCTCGGTATAATAAATGCGATTGTTTTAATACTTTCTCCGCGTAAAGATTGAATATATCGACTCGGTTCATAGCCTAACATTTCTAATGCTTCCACTACACGTGCACGTGCTTGATCATTAGAAACATGCTTTTTATCTTCTAATATTTGATTGACCGTCGCAATCGACAAGCCAGAAATTCTCGCAATATCATGTAAGGTCGGTTGTGTTTTCTTCATTTTCTTTCAAACTCCTTGAATCAGTTGAATTGTTGTTTATTCTTGGTGTGCTTACTTATCAATGTTCTCCATAGATAATTCAAAATCTAACCAATTTACAATATCTGATAATAACATACCGCGATACGAACTTACATTTAATAACTCATGATCTAACCCGTCATAAATTCTTAATGATTTATGTGTGGTTTTAGCTTCTTTGAAGAATTGGATTGCATCATCAGAACTTACAATGCGGTCACTGCCACCATGCATAATCAACACTTTGTCTTCAAACTTAGAAAATTCGATATCCATATCTCGGACCGCTTCTCTAAATGCTTTGATTCTTTTATGTTTCTCAATATCCGCTTCTTCATCCTGATTTTCTATTTCTGCCGAATGATCCACCACATCATCACGAAAGACAGGTTGCCCCGTTGGAGACAAACCACCTGCAGAAATATAACCGTGCACTGCATTCGGATAACGTATACCAAATAATGTCGCTATTGTACCGCCTACACCATGGCCTAAAATAAATATTTTTCCTGTCAATTGTGCTTTAACATAATCTACAACAGCCTTTAAATCTTCTACGACGATATCTACATGTTCATAAAGATTTTTGTCACCAGGAGTTTTACCATGACCTCGTTGATCATAACGAATGACATTATAATCATATTCATTAAATGTTGAAGCCACACCATCATAGTCATCTAATTCTTCTGACAATCCTTGTACAATAATCAAATTAGCCATTGGCTGTTCACCTAACGTAATTTTACTGTAGAGATTCACACCATCAAAAGATGAAATATAATCAATATCTGACACAGATAAAAACCTCTCTTTCACTATATATCCTTATTTTCACTTACCCTATGCAGACTTGAAAATCACTTTTTCAATACAATAGCTCCATTCTCTTTTAGTTATTTACTTACTTGTTTATTCGTATTAAAATAATAGAGTTCTTTCATAGTTAATTTATTATATTGACTAAATTATAAAATGCAGAAAGCAGATGACGCTATTGAACATCAGGACTACTCATATTAAAGATATGCTTCCTTATTTAATCATTATTATATTATTGCACCTGATAGGTGTTACTTGTTTATGGATGGGTGCACATACACACCCTATTTTATTCGGAATGGGTATCTTAGCATATACACTAGGTTTACGTCATGCATTTGATGCTGACCACATTGCAGCTATTGATAATACAGTTCGCAAACTGATGCAAGAAAAACAAAATCCGTCAGGTGTTGGCTTCTATTTTTCTATCGGCCATTCCAGCGTAGTTTTTATCATGGCACTTTTATTAGGTGTTTCAGTATCATGGGCACAGCAACAGATGCCCCTCTTTCAAGCTATTGGTGGAATCATCGGAACGATGGTTTCTGGTCTATTTCTACTACTAATTGGTATTTTGAACTTAATCATCTTAATGTCATTGATTCGTTTATTTATGCGTTTACGCTTTGAACAAGTTTCTGACGATGAACTGGATCAATTGTTAGCTTCTAGAGGGCTTATTCAACGATTTGTTGGTCCTTATTTTAAATCCATCAACAGAAGTTGGCACGTTTTACCATTAGGTTTCCTATTTGGATTAGGCTTTGATACTGCAAGTGAGATTGCTTTGCTTGCATTATCATCTGGAGCTGCTGAACAGTCATTGCCTTTTGCTGGCATTATCGCACTTCCATTATTATTTGCGGCAGGCATGAGTTTATTAGATACACTAGATGGCGCGCTCATGAAGTCTGCTTATCACTGGGCATTTCTAAAACCAGTTCGTAAAATTTATTACAATATTACCATTACCGCCATCTCCGTCATAGCTGCGTTGATAATCGGTACTGTAGAAATTCTACAAATGATTGGCGAACATTTTAAATTGCACAGTCCTTTTTGGGATGAAGTTGCATCAATTGAATTTAATCATTTAGGTTATCTGCTCGTTGGCGTATTCTTATTGTTTTGGTTAGTATCTGTGATTATTTGGAAACTTAATCACTTTGAAGAACAACAGTTGCGATAGTATTCAAAACTTTTCTTATCATAACAATTCCTTACCTTCATCTAAAATAAAGCAATCCTTACGTTTCACTTTAAAAATTAAGTAAATGTAAGGATTGCTTTTTAAAATACAAATTGAACTAATATCATATAAGCTATTGTACCACCCGCAATTGAAATCAACATATTACGTTTAATCATATGCAAGATAATAATCACTACAATCGCAATCAACTCTGGCAGCCCATGATTGCCAGTTAAGATAGGCGTTTTACGTAACGCATAAACGACTAAGAAACCAAATACCGCTGCTGGAAGTACAACACCTAAATATTGTACAAACTTCGGTGTTTCTTTATCTTTAGAAAAGATTAAAAACGGCAAGAAGCGAGTCAACATCGTTCCAATCACAACAACCGCAATCGTTAAAATTTGTTGGGTTAAGGTCATATTAAGCCACACCCTTTCTTGCGAAATATCCTCTGAGGATAGTCAATGCGAGCACAATTAAAATCATTGAAGGTAAGATGAATTGATTAGGTCCGAAGATGACCAAACAAACTATAGGGATAGCCAACCCAATTAATGAACTTACATGATTCTTTTCTTTCAACCAAGACTCTAAAAAGATTACAACGAAAAGAGCGACCATCACAAAATCTAAGCCTTTTGTATCAAACTTAATAAAGACACCGAACAGACTTCCGATTGTCGTACCGAAAAACCAATAAAATTGATTTAATAATGTGACATAGAACATAAATAAGGTCTTATCGACATTTTTAGGTACATTCGCCATATTATTAATTACGAAGGTTTCATCACACATCCCAAAAATTAAGTATGGCTTATATTTTCCTGTCCCTTTAAATCGGTCCAACATGGAAATACCATAAAATAAGTGTCTGGAATTCAGCATAAGTGTCAATACGAAGACACTTAATGGATTAAATGGAACTAATAATAAACTTCCGGCCACAAATTCCATGGATCCTGCAAAAATCAACAAACTCATCAGCATCGCATAAATTGGTGGGAAGCCTAATGAATGCATATAAATACCGTAAGCAATACCAATAAATGAAAACCCTGCGGAAATTGGAATTGTTTGAGGAAATGCTGCTTTTATAGCTTTTAAATGCGGATGTTCAGTCATGACTATCAATCCTCTTTCTATGTATATGAAAATCTTCGAAAAACATACATTTTCCGAAGATTTAATGTAGCTTATAAAACTCTGAAAGCATCAGGTACTGGTACTACTTTTTGTTCAACAATATTGTAGAACCCGCCATACTGCATACCTTGGCAATGGATTTGATTACCTGTACTGATTTCAAATTCAAACAACCATTTTAAACGACTGATTTTCGTTAACCAGCATTTGCCAACGGGTTTGTCGTGAATAGTAAGTGGTATCTTATAATCAATTTCAGTATGCATAAGTATAGGTGAAATATTTTGTTTCAACATTTCAGAAGGGGTTAGATGCTTATTTACAAATATTGTTCTTAAATCTTCAAACCAACGGACATAGACAATATTGCTGACGATACCCATCGCATCAATATCATAGCCGTTTACTTCAATTTCTGTTTCTGCCACTAATTTACGTTCGCTCAACACCGACAACTCCTATCTTTCTTTATAACATCAGTATAACAACGTTTTTATAAAGTTGATAAGTGTTATCTTAATTTACAATGAAGTTTCTGTATTGAATTCATGTTTCAGCAAAGCGTATCTATGAAAGTCTTCAAATTGTCCACGTTCAAATGACTCATCTTTATCCGTTCCAACAAAACGGAAGTTTGCACGTTCTGCGACTTTTTGACTGGCTTTGTTTTTAGTGTTGATGTGCAACGATAACTTATTTAAATCCAAAGTATTGAATGCGAAATCACAGATTTTATGTAGGCAACGGGCAATGATTCCTAAGCCATTATACTTACTCTGCAACCAATATCCTACGAAAGCTTTTTTATTTTCTAAATCAATTTGCTGTATATCAATAGTGCCAACTACTTGGTCTCGATAGTAAATCACAAAAAGGCGATGTTCACCTGCAGCCTGTTTCTTCAACATTAACTTAATGAAGTTGAGTTCATCTTCCACCGTTAAGGTATGATCAATGAACGGTAAATACGTTGAAAGAAATGCTCTATCTTGTTCAATCACTTGAAATAAAGGTTCAGCCATGAATGTTTCAGGTTGTGCTAACTTTATGTCTTCATCTACTGGAAAATAAAAAAAGTCCACATGTATCGCCTGCTTTCGCTCTATGTATTTTTTCATGAATAACTAGAGTATAGTAGAGTTGACAGAATATTTCAATATTAATTCGATGTAAAAAAAAGACGAGTAATGCAAAATGCACTACTCGTCGAAATTGAGTATTCAGTTCATTTCTTAAATATTATAAGAAACGTTTAGCTGCTACTGAAAGTGGTGGGATTTCATCAAAGTCTAATTTTTTATCTTCAGTAATAGATCTGTATGCCCATTTAGCATAGTTGATTGCTTCATCCGGTACAATTTTACCTGGAAGTGGTGCAGCGTTCGCATCAACATGTACGTTTACGATTGTTGGTCTGTTTTCATTTAATGCAGCTTCAACAACAGTATCGATGTCTGCTGGATCTTCTAATGTGTAACCAGCACCGCCGCATGCTTCAGCGAATTTAGCAACATCCATATCTGAGAAGTCGATTGCATATTCTAATTCACCAGCTGCTTGTTGTTCGTATTTGATGAACGCTAATTGTTTGTTGTTCAATACGAAGATAACCATTGGCATGTTATATTGAACAGCTGTTGCGAAGTCTTGCATTACCATTTGGAAACCACCGTCACCAGCGATACCGATAACTTGACGGTTAGGGAATGCTACGTTAGATGCAATTGCACCTGGTAACGCGCAACCCATTGTACCTAACCAGCTTGAGATAATGAATTCGTTGCTTGGTTTAAGGTTTAGGTAACGTGTTGACCATACTGTTGAAGTACCAACATCAATTGAGAATACAGCGTCATTGTCTGCTTCTCTGTTGATAGCTTGCATCAAGTGTTCTGGACGGATTGGATAAGAATCATTGTTAAGGTCTTTTTCCATCCATTCTTTCCAAGTAGCCATGTTATCTAATGCTTCTTTTAAGAATTTACGGTTTTTAACTGGTTTAACAAGGTTTGTTAATTCAGTTAACGCGATTTTAGCGTCACCGATAATTCCAGCATTTACTTTGAAACGGTGACCGATTGCACTTGGATCAATGTCGATTTGAACGGCTTTGATATTTTTCTTAGGAAGGTAGTCAACATATGGATAGTTTGTACCTACCATGATTAATAAGTCAGCATTTTGCATTGCTTGATATGCAGGTTTTGTACCGATTTTACCGATGTTACCTAAGTTATATGGGTGGTCATCTGGAATGATTGTTTTAGCTGGTAAAGTGATGATTGTAGGGATTTGTGCTTTATTGATTAAAGCTTCTACTTCAGGTCCAGCATGTTTTGCACCAGTACCCATTAACATTACAGGTTTTTTAGCTTTATTAATTAATTTTGCAGCTTTTTTAATTTTAGCTGTGTTTGGTGCTGGGATTGTTGGGCGTTTTTTGTTTACAACTTTATTAGTTGTATCTTTAACTTTGTTAGTTAATAAGTTGTTAGGCAAGATTAAAGTTGCCACACCTTTTTTCTCGTAAGCTGTTTTAATAGCTTCGTTTACGATACCAAAGATATCGTCATCTTTTTCTGAGATTTGACGGTTGTATACTGAAACATCTTCACATAATGATAATAAATTTGTTTCTTGGAAAGCTTTAGTACCAAGTACAGTACTATTAGATTGACCTACTAGCACTAATTGAGGAACGCCATCCATTTTAGCGTCATACATACCATTTAATAAGTGGATCGCACCTGGACCACCGATTGCTAATGATACGCCGATTTTACCAGTAAGTTTTGTGTAAGCTGAAGCTGCTAAGCTTCCTACTTCTTCATGACGAACATGATAGAATTTAATTTGTTCACTTACTGTACGTAAACTATCAACTACTGCATCAATAGAGTCGCCTGGGATACCATATAAGTGATCAATATCCCATTGTAGTAAAGCTTCTACAAGTGCTTGATTTGCTTTAATTTTTGCCATTTTAAAAATAGCCCCTTTCTATTCATTAAAAAAGTAACTGTATTCAAACTACCCTTTAGTTAGTGTTTGATGCTGCGTTATGCAAAGTGTGTCTATATATTCTAATGCTAATAAAAAAGAATAATCAGGATTGGTAACAACACTGAACTGATGACTGCAGTCAGAATCATACCAATTGAACTGAATGCACCTGATTCTAAATCTAATTCTAAGGCTTTTGCTGTTCCGAACGCATGTGATGCATTTCCAAATGCAAGCCCTTTTGCAATGGAAGTTCTAAAGTTCCCCATACGCAACAGCAATGAGCCGAGCATACTGCCGATTAAGCCAGTGGTAATAATAAATAGTACTGTAATTGTATCTGCACCGCCCATTTGGTGAGATACTTGGATACCAACCGCTGCTGTGATGGAACGCGGTAATAATGTGACAATTTCTTCTTTATTGAAGCCTAAAATCTTCAACGACGAATAAACTAACACAAAATTGAGTAATACGCCAGTCAATACGCTTGTAAAAATAATATTGAAGTTTTCAAATATTTTATGACGATTGATATAAAGCGGATAAGCTAAGCAAACAACCGTACAGCTCAGCAAGTAATTAATTAAATGGCCGCCTGCCATGTAAGAATTATAATTCTGATGGAACAACAATAACACGATTATAATTCCAATTGAAGCAACTAGGGCTGGATTTAAGAATGGGCTAGGAAATCTCTTGTGCAGCTTCTTCGCTGCAAGATACATAACCACTGTCAGTACTATCATTATGATGTCTTTTAAAATAATCATGATGTGTGACTCCCCTTACCACCATGTTGTCTTCTGGCCATCTTCTCAGCAATTAGCCCAGAGACGTAAGCGACAGCTATTGTTCCGAGAATGATGACGCCGAAGAACAAAATAAAGTTGAGGTGTATGTCACCTATGATATCCATTACACCAACGACGGAAGGGATAAAGAAAAACACCATCGTTGTTAGCAAGAAGTTGGAACCCGCTTCGACCCATTTGACAGGTATAATTTTAAATTGTAATAGTAGGAAAAAGAGTCCTAGGCCGACGATACTTCCAGCTAATGGAATATGCAAAAGGTGCTGAAGGGTGTTGCCTAAATACGTGATGCCCATAATCAAGATAATTTGGAAGATAATCTTTAAAACCTTCGATGTCATAAGCTAACACCTTTCCTTAAAAATAAGCGTATAAATGGTCATTTCCAAATCGATTCTGGTGTCTGAATCTAGTGTCCATCACTATTTATACACATTCTTTTGACTTACATTCCTTATTCTATGACAATTCTGTGTATAATAAAAATATCGATTTTAGATACTACCTATTACTTTTTTCTATGAAAGCGATAACATCGATTACTTTTCTTCCAAATACGAACTTTTGTTACCATCAATCTTGTTCCATAACGTATATACCCCTTTCTGACAGTCTTAACAATAAATTTAAAAGCACACAAAAACAGCTGTTCATTTTACCGAACAACTGTCTTACTTTAGAAATGAAAGCATTGAAAATACCGTTAAATATAATTGTATGATCTGTGCAACCTTTTAAACATTCGCTTTATACCCCATTATGATATTTTAGTGAACTTTACTTATCTTGGTGACAATTCATCTTCAGTCATCCACATATGATTCTTAATCATCTTGCCATTATCTTTATCTTTATAGTCCACTGTATAAACTGTTGTTTTTTCTACTTTATCGATTGTTGCTTTCGCACCTTTCATACCCTTCATATGATTTGCTTTCAAAGTAACAGTGTCCCCTTTTTTGAAACCTTCTTTCGGTGCATTTTCTATTTCCTCATTCACGACCCATTTGTGATGAGAAACTTTTTTACCGCCATCAGTTGGTTGATAGCTGACTTCGTACACACATGTATTATAAGCGCCTTTAACTTTACCGTCAGCATTCATCATGCCTGGCATGTGGCCTTCTTTTAATCTAACATCATCCCCCTCATCAAACTGACTGTGACGTGCATGATGCATATGTTCAGGCATTTGACCATGATGATGCCCCATGTGATGTTCTCCCTCTTTTGAAGTCTGTTTATCTTGTGTTGTATTTTGAGCATTTTGACTTGAGGTTTGTGTGTCCTCTTGATCATTTGAACAAGCGGTAAGTATCAGAGACGACGTTAACAAAACCATTCCGATTCTTTTCAACATACCTTTCACCCTTTCTTTACTCCCACATTTATCATATACCCCCTTTAGGTATATTACAATCTAATAAAAATAGGACGCCCTTATGCTGTCGCAAAAAGTGACGTCCTTTGTCTAGTTTTATATAGTTAATGATGATTTCATGTAATCAATATATTCTCTTGTCGCATAGTTGATATACTTTTCTTTTTTCCAAATCACACCTAGTTGCCATCTCATAGAAGCATCATTAATTTTCGCACTATGAATAGGCCCACGCAGCATTTTCACAATGTTTTCTGGTAGGATACTGACTCCTAATCCAGCTGTTAATAAGTTTTCGATAAAGTTCCATTGCGAAATTTTGGAAATAGTCTTAGGCACAAAACCAGAACGTTTAGCTGTTTCAATAATTTTATCGTTTAAATAGAAATCTTCATTAAACAATATAAAATCTTCATTTGCTAACTCATGCATTTCTACCATTTCACGTCCAGCGAATGGATGTGTTTCACTAACAACCAACAAAATATCCTCTGTATAAAGTGGAATAGATTCAAAGATAGCACTGTCTACAGGCAAAGTTGTAATGCCAATGTCAATTTCATTATTGATGATTTGAGATTCTAATGCCTTCCCGCCATTCTCTACCAAATTGTACGTAATATTTGGATACATTTGATGGAAATTACCTAGTGTATCAATGAATTTATTCATGTTCATAACAGCTGATAATCCAATACTGATATGACCCGCTTCAAGTCCTTTTAACTGATTCACTTCTTTAGGTAGGTTCTCAAACAAATTCATAATTTCCAATGATTTCTTATAGAAAATCTCTCCGCTGTCTGTCAAAGTTAAATGACGTTTACTACGATCAAATAGCGCACTGCCCAGTTCATTTTCTAAATCTTTGATTGCTTTACTGATTGTGGGCTGTGCAATATAAAGTTCTTTAGAGGCATTTGTCATACCGCCATGTTGTACAACTGCAATAAAATATCCCATTTGTTTAATATCCATGTTTGTGCCCCTTCTCTTTTTACAATTTCTTTCTTTTCACATATACCACTATTTTATAATATCAACTGCTGAAGTGCTATATATCCAGAAAAACAGACCAGAGAACTTTTCAACTCTCGGTCTGCTTTCTTTTTATTTAATAATATCAATCAATTCTTTTTTAGCTGCTGCACGTGCTGGTATCCAACCGAATATAATACCAATTAAAGTTGATACACCCACTGCGAGTAAAACAGATCCTAAACTTACAGCACTCTTGATATAATCAGGTGTGACTACATCGACAAGCGAAGCAATTCCGATACCTAATAATAATCCGATAATGCCACCTATTAAACAAAGTACGACACTTTCAACTAAGAATTGTATCTCAATATCTCTTGCTTTAGCACCGAACGCGCGACGTATTGCGATTTCTTCTGAACGCTCCGCAACGGAAATGTACATCACATTCATCACACCAATACCTGCAATGAATAGAGATATACCTGCGACTGCTGCTACAAAGTACGTAATTCCATCAAATATTTTACTGATGCCTTTCATCATTTCTTCCATATCTGAATATTGATAACTACCTGCTGCTTGGCCGCTTCCTTTTTTCGATAACACCTTTGCGACACGTTCACCTACTTCTTTTTTGTTATGACCATCTTCGATCTTAACTTCTAACTGTGCAAAATCTTGCGTTAGATTGGGTAAATAATGTTCAAGCGTTTGTGTCGGCATATGTACGACATTATTTTCAAAGCCATCACCCGTGGTTATACCGACAATCTTAAATCCTTGTCCATTAATATATAGTGATTGTCCAACTGCTTTTTTAGGTTTATCAAATAAATCCTCAGCTAATTTCTTATCAATGGTTACAACTTTGTTTTCAATCGCATTATCACCTTGATTAAAACCGTGACCTTCATCTACATTGCTAAATTGGTCCTTCACGTAAATATTTGCATTGCCATTTTTACGTGAATTCGTCACTTTAGCTGTAAATGCTTGATCTTTATCTTTTTTAATCTGTGCTTTTTCTACTCCTTTTTCTCTTTCCGCTAATTGAATATCGCTAGGTGCAAAAGGCTCTGTTTTTATATCAGCATCCGTAGACTGCATAAAGCTAATAAGCGCAGCATCTTTAGACGCACCTGAATCTGAAAACTGTTCATTTGCGGTCTTTTTGAATCCATTTCCTAAAGCCATGATAGTAATCACAGCCGCAATACCAATAATAATCCCAATCATCGTGAAGATATTACGTCGCTTATTTTTCATGATTGAACGTAGTGAAACAATGAGTATATTAGATAATCGACTCATTTTATCACCTCTTCTTCCTGAATGCGCCCATCCAAGATGTGGAAGATGCGATCTGCTTTTTCAGCTACTGCTCTATCATGTGTCACCATAATCATCGTTGTCTCTTGTTCTTGATTCAGACGTATAAATAATTCCATTATATCTTCTGAAGTTTTTGAGTCGAGTGCACCCGTAGGTTCATCTGCGATAATAAACTTTGGTTGATTCACTATGGAACGCGCAATTGCCACCCGTTGTTGTTGACCGCCAGATAATTTATTTGGCACAAAATTTTCTTTATCGTAGAGCCCGACATTATGCAGTGTATTTAAAACACGCTGCTTTCGTTCTTGACTTCCGATACCTGCATAAACTAAAGGAATACTTACATTTTCTAGCACTGTGTTATTTTGTATCAATTTAAAATTTTGAAAGACAAAACCTACAACTTGGTTTCTAATTTCAGCTAATTGATTATCCGAACTCTTTTTATAATTGTTGTTATTAAATAAGTATTCGCCCTCATAGCCTCTATCAATGAAACCTATGATATTAATCAACGTACTTTTACCTGAACCAGAAGGTCCCATAATTGCGATAAACTCGCCCTTTTTTATTTCCAGGGAAATATCCTTTAAGATATGATTCACTTTATCTCCATTTTTAAAAGAACGATTGATGTTTTCTAACTTAATCATTCTTTCACCTCAATCTTATCTCCCTCTTTTAGAGATGATTTAGGATTTTGAACTAAACGTTCTCCTTCTTTCAATCCTGACTTAACGTAAATAGAACCCTCTTTCTTTTCTACTTTGATTTTACGTTTTTCAATTTTATTTTCTTTATTTAGAACATAAACTGTATTATCTTTGTCCAATACATTTTGAGGAATTTTAATTTTGTCAGTAGCGACAGAAGCATCTAGTGATAAACCTGCACGTACTGGAGAAGATAAATGACCAATAAGCACTTTATATTTCGAAGCATCGTTTGAGCTGTCTTTACCTGATACATCATTCATAACAGGATTCGAAGCTTGTCCTGCTCCTTCTTCTTCAGAAGCACCTGCAGCAGAAGCACCACTCATCGCATTTTCATTCAGACTGTCTTCATAACTTGTTGGAAGTTCAGATATCTTTATAACTTCACCTGTCCCTTTGTCACCTGTGCTGTTGACCTTATATTCAATTTTTTGTCCTTCTTTAATTTTATTCAAATCATATTCAGTTACTGTTGTTTTGATTTGCGGATCTTTTGAAATTAATTGAAGAATCGTTTCACCTTCATTAGGATAATCCTCTTGCATAATTTCTATCTTTCCTGGGAAAGCCGCAAATAAGCTATCGTTAATTTGTTGATCAAATTGATTTAATGATTGGTTCGCTTTATTTAAGTTTGCTTGTGCTTCTGATAGTTGTTCGTTGGCTTGCTCATCATTTGGTGCACGATTGACACTTTCTTGCGCTTTTTGTCTTGCACGTTCTGATTGGTTCACTTTATCAAGTAAGCTTTGACGTTGATTCTGGCTCGTATCATAGCTGATAATTTGTTGACCTTTTTCAACGTCTTGACCATTTGAAACAGTAGTATTGATATATGTACCGATAGTTGAATTATTTTGGTAAGACTTCACTGTTTCTGGAGAAGCTTTACCTTGCATAGTTAGCGGACTTTCTTTTTTAGCTTTATAGACACTATATGTATTTTCCTTATTTGATGTGCCTTCAGCATTTTTAACAATGATTGCGATAATAAATAATAGTAGAATTGCCGCAATGATTGAAATTATCCATGTCATTTTCTTTTTCACACTAATTCTCTCTCCTAACGATTAATTTTAAACTCACAATTGCATAATATCACAACTTAAAAATAAATGAATACCTTTACATTAATAAAGTTAGATATTTATAATCTTTAAAGTTGTCTACTAATTTAAGCAACGCTCATTAACAATGAAATCAAATGATTAAAACATCAATAAAAAATTTTATCATTTTTAGAAAAACCATTTATTAAAATTAATGACTATGATACGCTCTTAATAAATCTTACATAAGGAGTAGCATATGGAAAATTCTAACTTACTGCTAGGGGATTCCTTTAGCAAATTCAGAGAACGTCCAAAATGGATACTTAATTTAATTATTTGGATTGTCGTAGTTATTGGTTCACTATGGTTGACTTTCGCTTTTAGTGATTGGACAGAACTCATGAAACAAACCAATCCAAATATGAATCAAGCACAAGTTGAACAAGCTAGATCGTTTATGGGACCAGTCACTGTTATTGGAGGCCTCTTCTCACAACTTTTCTATTTACTTATCGCATTTTTAATCGTTTGGGCAATTGCGCGTATTTTCAAATCTAATGTGAAAAAGAAAAGCATTTTTGCGGGAACATTATTTGCGCTGTTAATCAGCTCATTAGTAGCACTGATTGTCTTAGTGATTCAAGTGATTGTCGGTTTAGATATTGTGAAAATTTCGATCACAAGCTTGAATATATTTGACCCAGGTAATAAAGTACTTAGCGTATTTAACTTACAGACTTTACTTTCTGGTTATTTATTGAGTGTTTTACTGTATAAAACTTGTAAGTTATCAGGAAAAGTTTCTATTATTTTTGGTGTTGCATTAGTCATTATTTCAATCGGATTCGGATTGCTTGGCGCATCCATTCAATAATATAGCTAATGAATAAGAGGGAATGAACATGTGTGTCATTCCCTCTTATTTATATATTTATGATTCGTTTTTCTATTCAAAAAAGCTTAAACTATTAACAAGTCATTTGTAGTGACTTATTCAAGCAGAAAGTAGTGATTCTAATAGATACACAAACAAACACCATACAAACACCTGATAATTTCCAACTTCATATACGTACGCACCTTTCACAACAACCGAAAGGTATCATCATCTATTATCATGGTGGTGGTTTAATTGCGGGTTCACCTCACGATTTATCTGATGAAGCAATTCAAATACTGACACAACATTTTCATTTAGTGGAAGCACCCTATCGGTTAGCACCCGAATCCAATATCGGCACTATTTTAAATGATGCTTTTTTAGTATTTGATAACATCAATAAAATATATCCTGATTTGCCACTCTTTACTTTCGGACGATCTTCCGGAGGTTATTTAGCTTTGCAAATCGCATCTCAACGTACTGTTAAAGGTGTCATTGATTTTTATGGTTATGCAAAAGTGGACTTGCCTGAATTCAAATTACCGCACAGTGAATTCCAAAAGAAAACGGCCCATCTGAACTCAGCTATGATTGATATGATGATTCAATCACAACCGATTACAGAAGGACCGATTCAGTTTCGTTATCCACTCTATTTATATACAAGAGGCATCGGACAGTGGGATGAATTTGTCGGTATTCAAGATGCTGAAAAAACTGAATTAAATTTAAGTGCACGTGCTTTAAAACAATTGCCTCCCATTTTTATTGCGCATGCTTCAAGAGATATTGATGTTCCTTTTAGTGAAAGCGAACGGTTGAAACAATATATTCCTAATTCCACATTAATTACACTCGATAGTGATGAACACGATTTTGATCGTTCGTTTAATAGTAATATTAAAACAATATACCAACAAGCAGAGCAATTCTTACACCAATGTTTAGAAATTTAAGTCGTAAATTGATTTAAGTCATGATGTTCACATTCTAATAAATAACGTTTCCTATCTAATCCGCCACCATATCCAGTCAGTTTGTTATGGTGGCCTACCACACGGTGGCAAGGGATAATAATAGAAATCGGATTACTGCCTACTGCTCCACCAACTGCTTGTGCAGACATTTTTTTCTTACCTCTTAACTGTGCAATTTTACGTGCTATATCTCCATACGTTACTAATTCACCGTAAGGAATTTTAACAAGCTCATTCCATACCTGTTCTCTGAATTCAGTACCAGAAGCATGATACTTAAAATTAATTTCTGGATTTTCCCCTTTAAAATAACGATCTAACCAATCCCTGACTTGGTTAAAAACTGGCACTGAGGTTAATGCCACTTTATCTATATTTGGATCTTCTTTATTAATTTGTCCTTCGTAATAAATACCTGTCAATACATCATCTTCGCTTACAAGCGTTAATGTTCCTATTGGAGATTGATAATCACTCATTTTCGTCATTAAATCACCTTTTCTTCTTTTTATCTATTTAAACGCTGCAAATTCAATAATTTCTTTTAATCCCTATTACTTTCATTATGTATAAAAAAAGAACACACCTCAAATGAGATGTGTTCCAAAAATCATTGATAGATTTTTTTAGTTAAACTTATTGTTTATCTTTATTGTCTTTACGACGTCTACCGAATAACAAGATTGAACCTAGAGCTGCAAATAATCCACCGAATAATGGTGCGTTATTTGTGCTTTCTGTTTCACCTGTGTCTGGTAAAGCTTCTTTCTTCTCTTTAGAACTTGCTTCTTCAGAAGGCTTTTCTTGTTTTTCAACTGCTGGTTGTTCCACGCTTGGAGCTGGAGTAACAGCTGGTGCAGTTGGTTCCTCTGGTGTTGTTGGAACTTCCGGTTTTTCAGGTGTGCCTGGCTCTTCCGGTGTTG